>JANMNM010000023.1:0-71322 GCA_031373905.1 Gemmatimonadaceae bacterium
GGCGACCGAGAACTGGACTGACGCAGAACGCGCCGCTCGCGAGGTCTCGATCACTGGAATGAGTGTTGGCGCACGGCTCGTGTGGCTCGCGCTGGGCGGCTCGGTCGCGCTCGCTGCGCTGTTGCGTGCGCCGCGCAGGCCGGTCTTCGCGCTGCGAAGATCATCGCATGCTCGTGTGGAGGAAGCAGCGCCCGCGTGGGGCGACGCGCGACGCGCGCTAATCAGCTGCTCACAGCCGCCGCCCTGGTGGCTCGGGGCACGAGCTACCGCGAGCTATGTGTTGCGCTGGATGCTGCGCGACACAGGCTGGCGCGTCCTGACGGTACTGGGCAGCCTGAATGTCGGTATTCATGCGCTGCTCGATGCGCGTGGCGCGGCTGCAGCGGCTGATCTCAGTGCGGTCGCGGAGCGTGCGCTTTCGATGCATTCGAGGCTCTTTCTGATCCTCCTCGCAACGATCTATGCCGGTGAACTTGTCTGGCGGGAGCGTGAGGAGCGATCGGCACCGATGTTCGATGTGATGCCGGTGAGCGACTCAGCGGTGCTCCTCGGGCGTGTCGCGGGTGTCATGATCGCGCAGTGTGCGGTCGTCACGGCCCTGACGGTGATCGCCTGCGCCGGAGTGTGGCTCGGCGCTGGCAGACCGCCTGATGGCGTGCACGTCGCGGCCGTCGCTATCACGGTGATCGGCCTGGATTTCATCGTGTGGATGCTTGTCGCGCTGGCCGTACATGTGGTACTGCAGCAGAAGGTGGCGGCGCACCTGGTGTGCATCGCGGCGTGGGTGGTCGGGGCGATTTTTCTCGGTGCCGCCGAGGCCGGTGAGCGGTCAGCGCCCGTGTGGCTTTCCGGCGCGGCTGGAGTGGCCGCCCTGGTCGTTGCCCGTGTCGGTTGGGTTCGTCGCGAAGCCATTCCGCGCTGAGGCGCCGGAGTGGTGCAACGGCGACCAGCGACCGAGACTCCGCGATGCGGTGTGGTCATGTCTGGTGGTGACTTGCCGTAGATGAAAACAACCTCATCTGTTTGCGCAACGCACTTTTTATCTCGTTGTCACTGGCAGAAACGGCCCTGACACGGCAGTATTCGGCGCGTTGGTACGGGATGTGCCGGTGATCGGCTGATGGTGAGCCGGGTCTTCGGCCCATCCCTTGCGGTACCAAGACGTTCCGGACCGCTAGCGCAATCGGCGCTGGTGAGTGACTATTCGGAGTCTTAGCATCACTCTCGCACTTAAACACCCCTTCGGAGGTGGCATGACGCTATCTGTTCGTCTGCGCTCGGCGGGCTCGCTGTTCGCGCTTGCGTTCAGCGCAGCGCGGATGTTTGCGCAGACGCCCCAGGCTGGTACGGTCGAAGTCAATGCCGGTGTCCGCGTGTCGGACGTCGGGATCAAGAACTTCTCTTCCGTGACTTCGCCGACGGGCCTGCTCGGCCTGTATCTGCATCGGAAGTTCGCCGTCGAGACTGAGCTCTCTTCCGCGAACGGCCGTGTGACGAACGTCCCCGTCGGGACGCGGACGCTTTCGTCGTACACGCCGATTCATCTCCGCGGTGTTTTCTCGATTCCGGTGCAGGAGCAGGTAGAGCTTCTTCTCGGTCTCGGCGCTGTACGCAATGAGCAACGCTGGCTTGAGCCGAACGTACCTGTCGGCTCCAACGCGTCTCAGAGCGTGAAGAAGTTCAATGAGTACAGCTGGGCCAGCCTCATCGGTGCTCGCCTTGGTCTGACGGACAACGTGGCGTTCCGCGCTGCGCTGACGCTGGACGGATCGTCGTTCGACAACTCGACGAACCGGTTGTTCAACAACAAGCGCAGCACGAACCTCGGTGGCCAGTTTGGTGTGAGCTACCTGTTCAACACGAAGCCGAAGGATGCTGACGGCGACGGGGTGGCTGACAAGTCGGACAAGTGTGCGAACACGCCGGCGGGTGTCCGGGTGGATGCATCGGGTTGTCCGCTCGACAGCGACCGCGATGGTGTTGCGGACTTCCAGGACAAGTGTGCCAACACGCCGGCTGGCGTGACGGTCGACAGCACGGGTTGCCCGGTTGACAGCGACAAGGACGGCGTCGCCGACTTCCAGGACAAGTGCGCCAACACGCCGGCTGGCGTGCGGGTCGATGCGACTGGTTGCCCGATCGACACGGACGGCGACGGTGTGGATGACTCACGTGACCGCTGCCCGAATACGGCTCGTGGAACGCGTGTGAACGCCACGGGTTGTCCGCTGGACTCGGACGGCGACGGTGTGAATGATGACGCTGATCGTTGCCCCAACACGCCGGCTGGTACTCGCGTTGATGCAACGGGTTGCGTGCCTGCTCCAGTGGCAGTGCTCGACACCGCGAAGACCCTCGTGCTCGAAGGCGTGACCTTCCGGACGGGTTCGGCCGCACTCACACCGGGTGGCCGCAGCACGCTGCTCCGCGCTGTGGAATTGCTGAAGTCTGCTCCGACGGTGCGTGTGGAAATCGGTGGTCTCACCGACAACCGCGGCAATGCCCGGACAAACCAGCGCCTGTCGCTGGCTCGTGCGAATACGGTGAAGCGGACGCTGGTTGCCGCTGGCATCGACGCCTCGCGCTTCGAGGTGAAGGGGTACGGACCGTCCGAGCCGCGTGCAGACAACCGCACGGCTGCAGGACGCGCACTGAACCGCCGCACGGAACTGAAGCCGATCCGGTAACGGATGGGTTGCAGGAATGAGAACGGGGCGCTTCCGAAAGGGGGCGCCCCGTTCTGCTTTGGTCCCCAACAGACCGTGAGGATCTGCTCGCGCCTGCGCGGTGGCGCACCCGGCACGCAGAGAGTGCACGGCTGAATCCTGCTCCGTCCGGCGCGGCGGCCAGGCTATGCGTGGGTCGTGTGCTCCAGTGCCTTCCTGCGCCTCGCAGCCCGCTCAGGCCAGCACCGGGAACCAATCGCAGCCTGGCCTCATCCGTCATCAGCCCACGGCAATGCCTCTCACTCTCCGCGTGCCACGGAAGTGTCGCGGTCCAGTAAGCGTCGCACCTGCGCCACCAGTTCATTCACCGAGAGCGGCTTTGTGAGGTATCCAACGGCACCGAGTTCGTGTGCGCGTTCCGCGGTCATGCTGGCGCTGTAACCGGTACAGATCGCGACGGGCAGCTCCGGGCGCAGCCGCCTCGACTCGCGAAGCAGGAGCTCGCCCGAGATGTGGGGCATGGTCATGTCAGTGATGACAAGGTCGTAGTCTTCCAACGGATCTGCGAGGTGTTCCAGCGCCGCTGCGCCGCTTGTGAACGTTGTGGTCCGATATCCGAACCGCGCAAGCGCATTCGCGAGGAATGCGGCAACTGCCGGCTCGTCGTCAACCACCATCACGCGCTCACTGCCAGTCGCAGCGGCTCCGTCGGGCACCGGCACGACCTCCGGCGTCGGGCGTCCCGGATCGGCAGGCAGTTCGATGATGGCCGTGGTGCCACGATGGTGCACTGATTCGAGGCGAAAGCTCCCTCCCATGCCGGTGATGATGCCGTGCACCATCGCGAGCCCCATTCCGGTGCCTTCCTCGGGCGGCTTGGTTGTGAAGAATGGATCGATCGCACGTTCGAGCACCTCGCGTGGCATCCCGATGCCCGTGTCGGCGACCTCCAGGCGCAGCGACGGCGCGCCAGGCCCGTTGACATTCACCAAGCGCACGGTCAGCGTGCCACCCGTCTCACGCATCGCGTAGATGGCATTGCTGCAGAGGTTCAGGAGAACCTGATGCAGCTGTCCGGCGTCGCCAATGACGGCTGGCACCTCATCGGCGTCGTCAAACTTCATGGAGACGCCTGAGGGAAGCGTCGGGAGCAGCAGGTGCAGCGTTTCTGTAATGATCGGTGGCAGATCCACCGGAGCCAGTTCCTCGCCACTTCTCCGACTGAAGGCCAGAATCCGATGTACCATCTGGCGGCCGCGTGCCGCAGCGGTCAGGACCTGCTGCAGGTCAGCCTGCAGTTCGTCCGACTCCGCGTCGAGCATCGCCAGTTCTGTATAGCCGATCACGCTGGCGAGAATGTTGTTGAAGTCGTGCGCGATGCCTCCGGCCAGCGTACCCACCGCCTCCATCTTCTGTGACTGCCGGACATCGGCTTCGAGTCGGCGTCGCTCCGTCACATCAAGCGTCAGGGCCATCCCGAATCGGATGGTCCCATCCGCGTCACGGACCGGGACAGCGCGGACGTCATACGTCTTGTCGCCAAGGCGAAGCTCGAACTGCTGCTCGACGCCAGCCAGTGCGGCGCGACAGCGGCCCTGCAGCAGCGCAGACGTGAGCGGGTCCTGGCCATGGCCAATCGGTCGTCCGATGAGTGCCTGCTGATCGAGTCCCGCTTCGCGTACGCCCTGTCCGGCTGCGAGCAGCAACCGTGCCTCCCCGTCGAACAACAGAACTGCGCCACCAGGGTAGTTCTCGATCAGCGTCCGATACAGCTCGTCGCTGAAGCGCAGTTGCGCGCTCACGCGTTTCTGTTCGGTGATGTCAACTGCCGAGCCGAGCACGCGCGTGACCGTGCCATCGACATCGCGCTCGAACACGGTCACGCGGTCACTCAGCCACCGCCAGTTGCCGTCCGCGCCGATGAGCCGGTAGGTCATCTCGAGACGCTCGGTGGTGCCGCTGCGCATCGTTCCGGCGGCGCGACGCAGGAGCGCGACATCGTCGGGGTGGTACAGCGTGAACAGTCCGTCGGGCGGTATTGTCGCCATGTCATCCAGCGAGCGCCCGAGCAGTTCGAGGAGCGCGTCATTGGCGAATGTGATGTGCCGCGTGCGAAGGTCGAGCACATACAGGTAGATCGGCACGGTCGAGACGATGCCCTGCAGCAATCGGCGATGCTGGTCCAGCGATTGCTCGATCTGACGCCGCTCCTCTTCCGCGCGGCGAATATCAGTGATGTCGTGGACGATGCTGAGCACGCCGGTGATGGCGCCGTCCTCGACCAGCGGCGCGTTCGAGATGCGCACGTTCGCGAACGAACCGTCGGCACGGACGCCGCGCGCCTCGTATGACGAATGTTCGCCCGCCAGCGAGCGCTGGACCTGCGCCGCTGCACGTCGGCGGTCCTCGGCGGCGGTGAAACGCGTCAGCAGGCCCGCGCGCATCTGTGCGTCCGAGTATCCCGTGATCCGCCGGGCAGCGTTGTTCATTCGCACGACGTTGCCGTCGCGATCAAGTATGAAAATCGAGTCTGGGGCACCGTCGAACAGGCGTTGCCACCGGTCACGGCGATCGCGCGCCACGCGAACTGCCGAGAACTGCAGATAAGAGATGATTGCAAGCGAGCCGGCCTGCACCGCGAGCACCATCGCGAGAAACGTCCGGGGCACGTCGCCGCGTTCGAACCCGCCCGGGGGATGCGGCAACTCGATATTCCCGAATGCGACGAGGCCGATGACGAACAGCATCGTGAGTTCCGATGCAAGTGCCACCGTCAGTGCCGGTCGCTTTGGTAACCATCCGGTTGCGGAAACCATCGGGATCGCAAGACATGGCGCAAGCAGGTACGGCCCTGCGCCCGCATGCCATGTCACGAGTGCGATCACCGGCAGATCGACGCAGGCCTGCAGTGCATCCAGCCAATGGCGGCGCACTGGCAACAGCAGGTACTCGAGTGCAATGACCAGCACTGCGCTGGTGGCGATCCACGAGGCCCAGACGCCGAAGACCCACCGCGGAAGATCCGACAACAGATCACCGTACAGCGAACTCGCGAGCCCACTCAACAGGATCCAGAGGAACAGCCGACCACGCGCGAACCGAGTTACCAGATACGCGGGGATCGGCGTTTCGTGTGTGGTGCTGCGCAGTGACGTCATTGCGGGCAGTCCGACGGGGTGAACTGACGGCCGGCGACCACGGCATCATGCCGGGTTACCGGCCCGTCGGCAACCACCGCGAGGGCGCGAGCACGATTTCCACAGAATGTGTATCGCGGAGACCCTTGCGGGGACGTCACTTGGCGCGTTTGTCCACACTCGCGTGGATAACGTATCCACAATTCCCACAACGACTTACGTGGCTTTTGTTCGGGATTGTGAGCCCTCACGACCGAGTGTACGCTTGTTCATCTGCGATCGATGCAGGATCGCGCGCACATGAAAAGCCCGTCGCCGAGGCAAGAAAGGATGTCAGCGTCAGACCCAGCCGCGCCGGATCATCTCGTGCTGTTACGCGGCGGTATTGGAGCTCGCTCAGCGCGCCGCGGAGATGCGGGGGCCGAGCGCGGTCAGCGCGGCAAGCTCGAGCCACGCGGCAAGCAAGTCGAGGTTGGGGTCACCGGTGGACGCCGATCGCGCCGCGGTGCACTGCGCGGTGAGCGCCGAAGCGATGGCGCGAGGATCAGTTCGTCCCCGGAGTCCGATCGCGAGAAGTCCCGCAGCGTCGGCCAGCCGCTCGCGCACGAAGCGCTGGAATCGAAGCCGGAGCTCAGCTTCGTTAGTGCTCGGCGAGAGATCGGCTTCACCGCCCCGCTGCTCGCGCAACATGGCGAGCTGCGAGATGAGATGCTCGAGCGTCGTCGCGTCGGGATGGAGCAGCAGCCGTCGCCAGATCGTCCAGAGTTCCGTCACTGGATCGACACGCGGCTCGGCGCTGCGCTCTTCGGACTCATGGCCAGCGTGTTCAGGACGCTGCGTTTGGGGCTCCGACTGCAGCCAGGCGCGCGTCTGCGCGATGCTTCCGGGTCCGGCGACCGCGGCGAGCGCAGTGACTCTGAGCGCATGACGGAGCGCGCCCTCGACGGTGATGTCCCACGGCAAGCCAAGAGCCCGGTGCAGCAACGCAGCGCGTTCGGCTCCGATGCGCAGCGCGTCACGCTCGAGCGCCGCGGTCGGGGTGGACGATCCGGAGCGGAGGGCGTCGCGTCCGAGCAGCGCCGCGAGTTCGTAGGCGGTCGCCAGGGTGTGAGCGGACCCACGGACCACCGGATCCGTGATCAGACCGGTGGCGACAGCGGCGCCAAGCGTGGCAAGGCGCTCCGCGGCCGGCATGGCAGCGACCGCCCAGTGCCGATCGACGAGATCCGAGCCGCTCGCGGGCGGAGCGGGGAAGATCGCATGTGAAGAGGTCACCACGACGGCGAGTCCTCCAGGCGCTGATGCGGTATGCGTCGACAAAGGGCTGACGCCAACACGCGGTTCCGGACAGCAAGAGGTTTCTAACGATTCAACAAATAACTCGGCGTCGTGCTTCCAGGCAACACGGAGCGGCGCGATTCATGTGGAGAACGTGACGTGGCACTGCCACTGAAGGGCATGGAGAGCCGTCAATCCCGTACGTCCGCCCAGGCCGACCCGGCTGACGCGACCGTGGCAGGCAAGTCGCCTGTCAGCGCGGACCTTTCCCCGGCGGGCGTAGACCGGACTCTCGACAGTCTGATGCGACAGGCGCTTGATGTGCCCGGTGCGGCGAGTGCATTGCTGGCGGCGTTTGCGGCCCAGGCGCTTGCGCTTCGCATGGTGCAGGAAGCTGACGCCCGCGGGGCCGCCTCGCTTCCCTCCGAGATCCGTCACCGTCTGGCGTCAGTCGCGGCGCAGACACCCATCTGGCTCGCCGTTGGTGAGGCGGGGTTTCGCGTCTGACCACTGCTCCGGTAGAATGATTCTCGTGGCGCGGCGACGGAGCCGCTCCCGCCAGTCCCTCGGAGCGAAAGTGTTCGCCTGAGCCTTGTGTCACTCCTGTTCTCGGCTCCGTGACCCTGCTATCGCTCCCCAAATCGCCGGCCGATCTGGCGGAGGCCACCTGGCCAGAAATCGCGAAGTACTACGACGAGCTCGCTGCGGCAGCGCCAACTGCTGACACGGCACGAGAGTGGCTTCGGCAATGGTCGCTCCTCGAAGAGCTCGTCAACGAAGCGTCGTCCCTGGCGCTGATGGCCTACACCGGCAATACCGCCGATTCGAAGGCGGAAGCGCAGTACCTCCGGTTCGTCACCGAGATTCAGCCGAACGTCGAGGCGCGACAGACTGGGCTGGCGCGTCTGTTGCTGGCGACGGGTATCGACCCTGTCGAACTCAGCACACTGCTTCGCGAGTTCCGCACCACGGTGGAGATCTTCCGCGACAGGAATGTGGCGCGCTTTGCCCAGATCGAGGAGCTGAGCGCGGCCTATCAGAAGATGGCGGGCGGACTGACCGTCGAGATCGCAGGGCGGATGCTGACCATCCCGCAGTTGCAGCCGTTGCTCGAATCCGACGATCGTGCGGAGCGGGAGAGGGCGTTTCGTGCCGGTGCCGAAGCGTACCTCTCCCGGCGTGATGAGATCGCCGACCTCTTCGATCGGATGTATGCGCTTCGGCAGGACGTCGCGGCCGAAGCCGGGTTCGCTGATTTTCAGGCCTATTCGTTCGCGGCGAAGCATCGGTACGACTACTCTGCTGAGGATGTTGGTCGGTTCCACGATGCGGTTGCAGCGGTAGTGACGCCGGCGGCAGCGCGCGTGCATGCGTGGCGTCGTGAGCGGCTCGGGGTGGAGTCGATGCGTCCGTGGGATCTGGCCGTCGATCCTGACGGGCTCGCGCCATTGCGCCCGTTCCGTGAAGTGAAGGACTTCGTCGAGGCAAGCAACCGGATCTTTGCGGCGCTCGACCCGGAACTTGGCGCGCGTTTCGCCGAGATGGCACACAACGGGCTGCTCGATCTCGAAAGTCGCCAGAACAAGGCGCCTGGCGGGTACTGCGCCACGTTGCATCATCGCAAGCAGCCATTCGTGTTCATGAATGCGGTCGGCGTCTCGGATGACGTGACGACGCTCATTCATGAGGCAGGGCACTGCTTCCACGCCTACCTGGCGTCGGATCGTGAGCTGATCTGGCAGCGCGGCACGGGATCGGAAGCGGCGGAGCTGGCCAGCATGTCGATGGAGCTGCTGGCAGCACCGTATTTTGCGCGGCCTGTCGGGTACTACACCGCCGATCAGGCGCGCCGAGCCCAGGCTGCGCATCTCGAGGATGTGCTGCTCGCGCTGCCGCACATCGCCAGCGTCGACGCGTTTCAGCGCTGGATCTATACGAGTGGCGCGGGCATGGATCGTGATGCGCGCGATGCGGCCTGGCTGGCGATTCGCGGACGGTTTGAAGTGGGCATCGATTGGACCGGGTTGGAGCGAGAGCGCACCGCGCGCTGGTACCGTCAGCTCCACATCTTCGAACTCCCGTTTTACTACATCGAGTACGGAATCGCGCAACTCGGCGCTCTCCAGATATGGAAGCGCAGCCTGAGCGATCCGGCGGGGGCGTTGGCGGGCTACAAGTCGGCACTGCGGTTGGGCGGCACCCGTCCGCTCCCGGAGTTGTACGCCGCAGCGGGTGCGCGCTTGATCTTCGACGCGGAGGGCATGCGCGAACTTGTCGCGCTGGCTGAGGAGCGGCTGGAGGCGCTGCGCGGTTCAACCGTGTCTTGAGTGGCCATAGTCAGACGCCGATGACGGAGCCCGCCGGCGAGCGGCACGACCCGTACGGCGCGTTGCGAGTACCGGAGTTTCGCTGGTTTGTGATCAGCCTGCTGGCGATGACAATCGGCGTGCAGATTCAGGGCATCGCGGTCGCGTGGCAGTTGTACGCTGCGACGAATGATCCCCTCGCATTGGGGCTGGCCGGACTGGCGGAGGTGCTGCCGTTTCTCGCACTCTCACTCCCCGCCGGACATTGGGCAGACCGGCACGATCGCCGTCGCTTGTCACTGATCGGAATCGGCGTCCTGGTCCTTTGCGCCGCACTCTTTCTCGCCATGACGCTGGGCCTGCGCATGACGGGGCCGGAAACACCACGGTCCGTCGGGTCGACGCGATGGAGCTCACCACTCGCGATCTACGCGGTGCTGGCTGTCTCCGGTGTATCGCGCGCGGTGCTGCAGCCCGCGCGGCAGGCATTGGGCACGATGATCGTTCCCGCCGCGCTGTACGCGAACGCCGCAACTTGGCGCAGTTCCACCTGGCAGTTCGCCTCCGTGCTGGGCCCTGCAATCGGCGGCTTGATCTTCGCGTTCGTGGGTCCGACGGCCACCTACTCGGTGACACTCGTCCTCCTGCTGGTGGCCTGGTGGGCGATGTCTGTCGTGCGCGCGCCTGCACGTGCATCAGGTCGGCCAGGGAGTGCCGCGAGCCTGGGAATTCTCGAGGGCGTTCGCTTCGTGCTGCGGGACCGGCTCGTGCTCGCGGCGTTGTCGCTGGACCTGTTTGCGGTCCTCTTCGGTGGTGCAACCGCACTGCTGCCCGTCTTCACCAAGACCGTGCTGCACGTGTCGCCGGAGTGGCTTGGATACCTCCGCGCAGCGCCGGCCGTCGGTGCCGTCATGATGGCGTTGATCCTTGCACATCAGCCGCCACTCGAGCGCGCCGGCCGGACGCTCTTGATGGCCGTCGCGGCCTGGGGACTGAGCATCATCGGTTTTGCGCTGTCGCGCGACGTGTGGCTGAGCTGCGCGCTGCTCGCGATGGGAGGCGCCCTGGACAGCATCAGTGTCGTCATTCGCTCCACACTGCTGCAGGCGCGCACTCCGCCCCACGTCATGGGCCGGGTGATGGCAGTGAATTCGATCTTCATCGGCAGCGCCAACGAAATTGGTGCATTCGAGAGCGGAGTGACCGCGAGGCTGCTCGGTGCCGTGAACAGCGTGTTGCTTGGCGGGGTTGCAACGCTCGTGGTTGTCGCCGCGATGGCGTCGATGTCGCCCACGCTGCGACGCCTTGGCCGGCTCGACACACCACGAGAGCAGCCCTGAAACGGAAACGAGGGTGAGTCGCGCCAGTCCGGCACGACTCACCCTCGTCAGCACGCAGGCTGCGTGCAGGGCTACGGCAGCGCCTTCACCGCCTCGGGCAGCGCGAACGTGGCGGCATCGATCGGATCGAACTTGACCGCAGTAATCGAGACCACGACATCGCCATTCGGCGTGCCTTGCGTCACCTTGGTCGGCAACTTGATGGCTCCAAACGGCTTGTAATCCGAATAGACGACCTTCATGTCAATGCCGCCCTGAGAGACCAGTTCACCGACCTTCAGGCCGGTGACCTGATCGAAGTACACGGTGCGCGCGCGCCCGCTCGCAGAGGTGACCTTCACTGGCCACACCTTGGCGCCGGCGAAGTCGGTTGCATCGAGCACGTCGGCTGAGGCGTACGACCCCGGCTGGAAGATGCTTGCGACAAACGACGTGGCGGCAGCGGCGTCGGCTGATTCCGCGGCGCTCGCCTTGGCCGGACCG
The DNA here is from genome assembly GCA_031373905.1 of Gemmatimonadaceae bacterium. Taxonomy (GTDB): domain Bacteria; phylum Gemmatimonadota; class Gemmatimonadetes; order Gemmatimonadales; family Gemmatimonadaceae; genus JACMLX01. The sequence continues at coordinate 11,211 of JANMNM010000023.1, forward strand.
GACTGCGGATTCACTGACCATGCGACGGTTCCGTCAAAGCCTTGCACGACCTGGCCGAACCCCGCAACGTCGATCGTCTGCAGCATCTTGCCGCCGCTCATCTTGCGCTCGTAACCGGCCTGGATGCCGGCGAACGTGATGTCGGCCGTACCGATCTCGGTGATTGAGGTCAGGGCGCGAAACGCACTCACCCCACCAACGGCAGCAGCGTGCTTGTCGAACACGCTTTGCGCTGTCGGCTTCTGGGCGATGACAGTATTGGGAAGAACCAGCGCCGCAGTCAGGATCGCGCGACGGATGGTAGAACGGGACATCGAAACTCCTGGTATGAGGTGACCGGTATTCTACGCCGTCGCGGAGAAAATGTGTCACCGACCGCTGCGGATCGGTCGATGTCGCCGCACGCGCCGGCTCACCTGCAGCTCCTCAGCAGGACGAGTGTCAGGGCCACCTCGACCGCGGCCGCCGCAGCGGCCCAGATCAGCAGGCCCGGAGGGCGCCCCTTCCGGGCGGCGCCCCCCAGCGTCCTCCCGCACGACGCACACACCACGGCGTCGTGCGCGAGGAGCGCGGCGCATTCGCCGCAACGGATCTCCACGGTTCAGCGGTTCTGATCCGTGGTTGTGCGCGCCGACGTCGTGGTGAGGCTTGGCCAGCGGTCGAACCAGCTCCGGAGGTACAGCTGCGTGCGCATCCAGTTCGATGGCTTGGATGACGTCCCGTGCCACTCTTCGTTGAAACGGATCATCGCGGTCGGGACCTTCATGACCTTCAGCGCCGAGTAGAACTCCTCCGTCTGCGGCATCGGCGTGCGCAGGTCCAGCACACCAGTCATCAACATCGTGGGTGTGCGCACGTTGCCAACGTACATCAACGGCGAGCGGCGCAGGTGTTCCGATGGATCCACCCACGGCAACTGCGCAAAGTTGCGGTACCAGCTCGCGCCGTCCGTGGTGCCCACGAAGCTCAGCCAGTCGGTGACGGGGCAGTTTGCACTCGCAGCCGCGAAGCGATTGGTGTGACCCACGATCCACGATGTGAGCACTCCTCCGCCGGAACAGCCGAACACGTACATGCGCTTCGTGTCGATGTATCCACGGTTCACGACGGTGTCCACCGAAGCCATCAGGTCATCGAAATCCTTGCCGGGATACGCATTCTTGATCGCGTTGCCGAACGCGCTGCCATACCCGGTCGAGCCACGCGGGTTGGTGAACAGCATCACGTAGCCGTTTGCCACATGGTCCTGGCGCGCGAGGTTGAACGAGCCATTGTACATCGAGTGCGGTCCGCCGTGGATCTCGAGCATCAGCGGATACTTCTTCGACGGGTCAAAACCTGGTGGCTTCACGATCCAGCCCTGGATCCGGAAACCGTCCACGCTCGTAAGCCAGATTTCCTCCTGCGTTCCAAGCTGCTTGCCGGCCAGCACATCGTCGTTCACGTGCGTCAGCCTCGTGACGTTCTGCGGGGTCCGCAGGTTGAATGACACGATGTCACTCGGCTGCGTTGCAGTCGACATGATCCCGACCACGTTCCCGAGTCGATCCATGTCTGCAACGCTGAGGATCAGCTTCCCGGTCGTGACGGCCCGTGTCTGCCCTGAGAGCGACGTGAAATACAGGTGGCGATAGCCTTCATTCTCGACGTTGTAGTACAAGCCACTGCCGTCCGGTGCCCACATCATGCCCTGCGCGGTCCGATCCAGCGCCGCGTTGAGCGCGCGCGCATTGGAGCCATCGGCGTTCATGAGGTAGATGCTCGCATCCTTCCACGTGGCATCCGTCGAGTCGTAGCCAGTGTACGCGATCAGGCGACCGTCGGGTGATGGAATCGGGTTGTTGTCCGGACCCTTCCGGTTCGTCAGCGCAGCGATCGTGCCGGTGGAGACATCTGCGCGATAGATCTCGCTCTCGCGCCACGCTCCCTCTGCATCGGGCGTGCGCAATGCACTGAAGAGCAGCGACTTGCTGTCAGTTGACCAGCGAGCGGCGCTGTGGTTCCAGTTGCCCGTCGTGACCTGACGCGCCTGGCCTCCCTCCGCGGACATCACGAACAGGTGCTGATACCCGTCGTCCGTGAAACCGACGCGGTCGGAGCGATAGTTCAGACGCTGGACGATGCGCGGAGACTCGGTCCACTTCGCGCCCTTCGGCGCGGCGGGCAGTGCGATGTTCCAGGTCTCGCGGGTCGGCACGTTCATGCGGAACGCGATCTGCTGGCCATTGGGCGACCACTCCGGTTCCGTGGGCGCTTCGGTCAGACGCGTCAGCTGGGTGGTGCCGCCGTCACCGTCCATGAACCGCGCCCAGAGTTGCATGCCCGCGGGCTGACCGGTGGCGATGTAGAGCAGTCGTGTCCCGTCCGGGGACCAGCGCGGCGCTGAGCCGACGACCAGCGAGCGCTGGCGGCTGCCATCCGCGTTCATGATCCAGATCGCGGTGTCCCACTTGTCGTTCACCTTGTCCACGCTGCGGCGGGTGAACGCAATCTGCTTTCCGTCCGGCGAAAGCTGCGGATCGCCTACGTCTTCCCACTCGAGATGGTCGGCGACCGTGATTCGAGGGCTTGCGGGTGGGGCTGCCGGGGCCTGCGCCGACAGCGAGTCAACGCCGGCCAGGCTGAGGGCGCTGGCTGCAGCCAGCATGAACGATGTGCGACGCATGAGCTCTCTCGTCAGGGGGGCGGGTACGCGCGCGAACCGAGCCGCGCGCCGACATGATGCTACAGGAAACGCCGAACCGAAACAGATCGCTGTCGCCGAGGCCGAGTCCGCTGCGCGAACGGCGCCCAGTCGGCAGGCGATCGCACGGGTCTGCCCACGGCTCAGTCGCCGCGGTAGACACATCCGGACGTACAGGTCTCCTGCACCTGTACGGCATGAAGCTGCGGCAGTGCACCGACGATCCGGTCCCAGATCCACTTCGCCAGCACTTCGCTGGTGGGGTTTTCCAGCCCGGCGATGTCATTCAGGAAGAAATGGTCCAGCTGCGCATCGAGTGGCTGCCACGCCGACTTGATGTCAGCGAAATCCATCAGCCAACCGGTGTGGGGATCGACCGGACCACGGACAACGATGCGGATCCGGAACGAGTGACCGTGCAGGCGCGCGCACTTGTGGCCCGGTGGCACGTTCGGCAGCAGATGCGCCGCTTCGAACGTGACATCGCGATGCAACTCGACAATGTGTCCCGTACCGCTCATCGGATCTCCAGCCATTTGTGCACCTGCAGGCTCAGTCGCCATTGTGGATGTGCCAGGCAGTACGCGAGTGCGGCGCGCGTGTTGGCCGCTGCGTGCGGACCGTCCATCGGCTGCAGGAAGAAGTACTCGAAATCAAGATCGGCAAACCGCTCGGGCTGTGCGTCTGGCTCGAGCTGTGGATACACGAGCTTGAGTTCCGTGCCGCGCGTGAGCACGAGCGGGGCGCTGGCCTTCGGGCTCACACAGATGTGATCGATGCCCGCTGGCGCCGGTTGCGTACCGTTCGTCTCCACGGCAACCTCGAAGTCACGCCGATGGAGCGCGTCGATCGCGGCCGCATCGAGTTGCAGCAGCGGCTCGCCCCCGGTACAGACGACCAGTTTTCTCGCCCGGATCGACGTGTCTGTCGGCCAGCGAAAATCGACATGCGCGGCGAGTGACTCCGCGTCGGCGAACTTACCCCCGTCGGGGCCGACGCCGACGAAATCCGTGTCGCAGAACCTGCAGACCGCATCCGCGCGATCGGACTCACGACCGGTCCAGAGATTGCAGCCGGCAAACCGGAGGAAAACCGCTGCGCGCCCGCTCTGCGCGCCCTCCCCCTGCAGCGTGTAGAAGCACTCCTTCACGATGTACGCCATCAGCCCAGCTCCGCGGGCGCAGATGCGTAACGCGTCGGATCGGGAACACCGGCTTCGCGGAATCCCCTGTGCCTCAGTTGACAGGCATCGCAGTGTCCGCAGGCGCTGCCATCGGAGGTGGGGTCGTAACAGCTGGTGGTGTGGCTGTAGTCCACGCCAAGCGCGATCCCGAACTCCACGATCTGCCGCTTCGTCATGTGCTGCAGCGGTGCGCGGATCACCATCTGTGTACGCCCCTCGACCGCAGCCGCCGTGGCGAGGTTTGCCATCGTCTCGAACGCGTGGATGAACTCCGGGCGACAATCCGGATAGCCGGAGTAGTCCAGGGCGTTGACGCCAATGAAGATGTCGCTGGCGCCAAGCACCTCGGCATACCCGAGCGCGAAGGAGAGAAAGATCGTGTTCCGGGCCGGGACATACGTCACCGGGATCCCATGCGCCAGTTCGTCGGCACTCCGGTCTTTCGGCACGGCGATCGAGGCGTCTGTGAGCGCCGAGCCGCCAAAGGAACGCAAATCGATGTCGAGGATCGCGTGACCGGAGGCGCCGAGTGTCCGGGCAATACGCTCGGCGGCGACGATCTCGTGCTGGTGGCGCTGCCCATAGCGAAACGTCAACGCATGCGCGGCATAGCCTTCGGCGATCGCGTGGGCGAGGACCGTGGTGGAATCCAGACCACCGCTGAGGAGCACGACGGCCGGACGTTGCGCGGGAGAGTGGGTCAGTGACGACATCGTGGTCTCAAGGCTAACGGCGCCGGTGTTCAGCGGAAACGGCGCCGAGGCGTGGTCGGTCGCGAGACGCCTGCTGCGGCTCCGTTTCACGGCGATCGGTGGGCTCCGCTGCACACGATCGTTCGATGAACGACGGTGCGCTGGCGCGGCGACGTCCAGGCGCGGTGGCATCCTCTCACGCCGTGCCGTCCTCGCACCGAGCGGCGCGGCCGCCTGGCCCCTGACGGCGAGCAGTGCAGTCGGAGCGTCGCATCCCGTTGTGTTTGCAACGTCCGGAAGGCGCTGGGCTCGGGCTTCGGTAATATTCTGACGTCGGCCACGCCCGCCGCTCCTCCCACTTCCAGTGCCATGATCCTGCTTCGCAGATTCGCGCCAGTCCTTGCATGCGCTGCATTCATGCTCAGCGGATGCGCTCTGCTGTCGTCCAGTGGCTCCAAGTCCCTTCCCGCGCCAACGACGGGTACCGACGTCATCCAGCGCATGTACGCGAAATACGAAGGGAAGTGGTTCCAGACGATGCAGTTCACGCAGCTCAACACGCGCTACCTGCCGACGGGTCGCACGGAGCGAGGCGAGTGGAAGGAATACATGCTCGTGCCGGGCCGCCTGCGGATCGAGTTCATGCCGGCCAGCGGTGGCAACGGCGCGATCTACGCGGACGGCAGCGTCTACTCCTTCGAGGGAGGGAGACTCGCGCGGACGACGGCACAGGTGAACATCCTCCTCGTGCTCACGGCCGACGTCTATGCGCAGCCGACCTCCACGAGCAGTCGACAGCTCGCGGCACTCGGGGTGGACCTCACGAAGCTCCGACGCGACACCTGGACGGGGCGCAGGGTCTGGGTCGTCGGGTCAACCGGGAACACCGACCTCGCTTCACCGCAATTCTGGGTCGACGCGGAGACCTGGGTCGTGCTGCGGGTGATTGATCGCGCCCCGCAAGTCGCCGGGCAGAGTCCACGCCCGGCCACCGAGTACCAGCTGAGCGACTATCGAACCCTCTCAGGTGTACCTGTCGTGCATCAGATCCTCTTCCTTCGTGACGGCAAGCAGTTCTTCAAGGAGGAGTACACGATGGTCGAGCTGAATACCCCACTCGATGCGCGTCTCTTCTCGACGTCGCAGTGGCGGGTGCCGGCTCGCTCCAGGTAAGATGAGATCATACTACCATTAGCAGCATGCGCCTCTCGCGCGTACAGCGTGCAGTGGTGTTCCTGACCTGCCGACCCGGCCAACACGGGTCTTTCCTGGCCGATTCATTCAACTCTCCGTCCTGACTTCCGTGTTCCGATCACGCATTCCAATCTCTGGCCTGTTGCTTCTGCCATTCGTGGCAGGCGCTCAGATGGCGCAGCCGCGTTCATCCGCTCCGAGGGAGCTTCCCAGGACACACGCGCCGCGGCCAACCGGTCCGACGATTTCTGCGGCGGACCTCATGACGCGCCTCTACATCTTCGCCGACGATTCGATGCAGGGTCGTGAGACGGGGACCGAGGGTAACCGTCGCGGTCTGCGATACATCGAGCGCGAGTTGAAGCGGCTTCGGTTGACGCCCATGGGCGACAACGGCAGCTACCTGCAGGAAGTGCCGCTGGTACGGCGGGGCTGGAACAGTGACTTCATTGCGAGCGTCGACGGCGGAGCGGTGCCACTGTCGCCATGGACGGACATTACGCCCCTGCCTATTCGCGGGGCCACGCCGCGCGACGTCAATGGCGCGGTGTTCATCTACGGCGGAACGGTGGAAGATGCGACGAAGGCGCTGACCGCTGAGCAGCTTTCGGGAAAGATCGTCGTGCTCAAGTCACCGGGCGCGTTGCGAATCCCGCGGCTGCCCAACGGCAGCCCACTGACTGGCGCTGCGGGTATCGCTCTCGACATCGGCGGACCGGTGCCGGCGCAGTTTGCGGCTTTCTTTCGCACGCCCGGCGTTGGATTGCCGAGTGGTCAACAGGGGCCGGTGCCGATGGCACCGACGACAATGGTGCTGTCGCCCGCTGCGCTGAAAGCCGTCTTCGGCGCGGAGTCATCCTCGCTGACGCCCGGACAAGTGGGCAAGATGCTGGCGACGAACCTCGCATTTTCCGAGGCTCCGGCACCCGCGTACAACGTCGTCGCCATGATTCCGGGGTCGGATCCGGCATTGCGCGGTCAGTTCGTTGCGATCGGTGCCCACAACGATCACGTCGGATTCAATGGCAATCCGGTTGACCACGATTCGCTGCGGACGTTCAATCGTATCGCATGGACGATGGCCGGTGCCTACGCCGGACTTCCACCGTTGAGTGCGCAACAGCGGGCGTCGATTCGCGTGGACGTGGACAGCCTCCGGCGGATCCGCCCTGCACGCAAGGACAGCATCAGCAATGGCGCTGATGACGACGGCTCATGCTCGATGGCGGTGCTGGAAATCGCCGAGAATATCTCGTTGTCGCGCGTGAAGCCGAAGCGTTCCACACTGTTCGTCTGGCATACCGGTGAGGAGAAGGGACTGCTGGGCGCGTCGTGGATCAGCAATCACCTGCCTGTGCCGGTCGATTCAATTGTTGCACAGATCAACATCGACATGATCGGCCGTGGCGATTCAGTCGATGTGAAGGGTGGTGGCCCGACATATGTCGGCGTCGTCGGCGCCAGGCGACTTTCCACGATGCTTGGCAACTCGGTTGATTCACTGGCAGCGTCCTATCGGACGCCCATTGCGCTCGACCATCGCCTTGACGCGGACGGTCACCCGGAGAACATCTATTGCCGCAGTGATCACTATCACTATGCCCGCGTCGGAATTCCTGTCGCCTTCTTCTTCACAGGATTGCACGGCGACTACCATCAGGTGACCGACGAGCCGCAGTACATCGATTACCCGCACTACAGCCTGCTGACGAACTACATCAGGGACCTGGTCGTGACGGTCGGGAATGGATTGCGGCCGGTGGTGGACAAGCCGAAGCTGGACCCCAACGGCCAGTGCCGTCAGTGAGTGCGCACGCGATCTGACTTCGCTGCTGGTGGTGACCTGCCGGAGGAGTCATGATCGTGCCGTGCGTCAGCGCGGAACACAGCGCTGGTCGCGGTGCCGTCGTTCGGCATGGCTGTGCGGGAAGGACCGCACAGGGGAAGAACATCCCGAGCTCAGGCCGGGCGTTTGGGGCCAGCAGTCGATCTGGGACGCCCTGGAGCGCGGTCGAGGACCCGGTTGTTGAGCGGAGTGACGACCGTCAACCGTGTCGGCGCTGGACGCAGCTGCCGGGCAGGATCGCCCGGCAGTGGCGTGATGGTTTCCACTGTCGACGTGCGCGTCGGTGCATGCTCACCGCGTGACGCTACCAGCGCGCGCAAGCGCGTACTGCGACCGTGCAATACTTCCGATGCAGCGGTCATCTGCTGGCAGGCGGCGCTCTGTTCCTGTGCGGATGCGTTTGCCCGCTGAGCGCTCGTGGCATGGCCCACTGCATCCGATGCCACTACACTCAGCGATTGCTGCACGCTGGCCATCTGCGTTGAATTCTGCGCTGCGATCTGACTCAGGTTGGCCGCGGCCGCCACGGTACGTTCGGCCGAGGCGGTGATGCTTTCGAGGGCCGCACCGACGTCCCTGCCGACGGTCTCGATCTCGACGACGAGGCCGGCGCTCCGCTGCATCGTGCTGACCGTCTCGTTCACGCGGCCGGTGATGGCGCTCGTCAACCGCGCCACGTCATCCGCAGCGCGCTGAGCCGCCTCGGCGAGCTTTCGCACTTCGTCGGCGACAACCACGAATCCGCGCCCCGCATCGCCGGCGCGGGCCGCTTCGATCGCCGCGTTGAGTGCCAGCATGTTTGTCTGCTCGGCAATGCGGCCGGCAGATGTCACGAACTGTGCGATGCTCTCGGTCACGCCATGCATCGATTCGGCCGTCCGGCTTGCAGCCTGTACGGACGTCCGGATTTCCACCATCACGGCCATCGCGCGACCAATCGTCTGCCGCTTCTCCATCGCTTCGCGCTCGATCGATTCGGCGAGCATCGCCACCGACCCTGCTTCCTGACGCACTTCGATGGCACGTTCGCCATTCACGGCGAGTTCGGCATCGATCGCCTTGAGCATCCCGACCTGATTCTCGGCGCCCCGTGTGACGTTCGCCATCACCTGTGAGACTTCGGTCGCCGTGTGCGCGATGCGGTCGCTCACCCGCGACAACTCATCCGACGACGCCGACAGCTCCGACGCGGTCGATGCGGTCGCTGCGGCCAGCACGCCAAGCGAGCTCCCGGCCTCATTCAGCGCCGCGGCGATTCGCTCGAACTCGCCGGGCATGCGAGTCGTGGTGCGGACGTCGAAGGCACCGCGACTCAGCGCATCGGCGTGTTGCACGAGCCGGTGCAACGGGTCGTTCACCGAACGGAGCGTTGCGCCAACGAGCAGTGTCCCGATGATCATCACGCCGCCGAAGACGAGCATGACGGCCAGGGCGCGCATCTCGGCCTCGCGGCGCATTTCCGCCGCGACCATCGTCACCTGACGCTCCGTGAGGGAACCGAGGCGGTCGATCCCACCCAGCAGCGGACGAATGCCGGCGTTGACTGCGGACTCTTCGCGACGCGCTGCGGCAGCGTTCCCGTCGTCGAGCGACCTGTGCGCCCGCGAGTAGGACGTCTCGACTGCGGTCAGCGCGCGGTCGACCTGGGCCACCAGCGCCACATGATCAGACTGTCGCGTCGCCTGCCGGTTCATTGCTCTCGTGATGTCATGCGTGCGCATCGTCAGTCGCCGAAACGTGCTCAGCGCGCTGGTGTCACGATCGCGGAGATATTGGCTCGCGGCCTGCATCTCCTCGGCCACGGCCGCTGAGAGTTCCGACGAGAGTCGCGCGTCACGGCGGATGACGTCGAGTGCGGCCGCGGCGGATGCGGCGGAGGTGTGCAGGGAGTTGTACGCAATGACGCCGGCCCCGGCGAGGAGCACCGCCAGCACGAGGAATGCCCTGAGCAGCCCACCACCGATCGTGCGAGCGGCGATCATGCGCCTCGCGAACCGTATCACGGGCGAGCCACGAACCAGACGATCGTGGCGACCGAGTGGTGGACCGGGCGGAGACAGCTCAATTGGCGGAGGCCGGCGCGTGCCATGTGGGTGGGGAGGTGGCCAGCGGGAGGGCCGGCACCTCTCAGACGAACCCATCCATTGACAGGTCACTCACATCGTGTTGCGCCCCAGGTCTGCGTCAGCGACCGGCGGTGCGCGCCGCAGGCTGCTGCTGCGTCAGGCAGTGCAGGGTACCGAGCCCCCAGACGAGATCCACCGCGTGAATGCCAACCAGTGAGTGCCCCGGGAAGCACCCGGCGAGAATGTTGAGCGCGATCCGGTCGTTCGGATCATTGAACGTTGGAACGATCACGACGCCGTTGGCGATGTAGAAGTTCGCGTAGCTCGCGGGCAGGCGCACACCATCCATCATGACCGCGCGAGGATATGGCAGCTCGATCACACGCAGCGGCCCGGCCGCACCACCCACGTGCCGCAGGCGGGCGAGGTTGTCGAGCGAGCGGCGGTGATTCTCCTCGTCTGCCGGGTCGCGCTCGACCGCCAATACGACGGTGTCAGCCGCCGTGAACCGGCATATGTCGTCAACGTGACCATGCGTGTCATCGCCAACGCAGCCTTCACCAAGCCAGATCGTTTCCGGACATGCCAGCCACTCCGCAAATGCGCGCTCGTAGTCGAGTCGACCAAGCCCGGGGTTCCGCACCTGGATGTCCGTGAGCAGCCACTCCTCAGTCACCAGGATGCGCCCGCGTCCGTTCACGTCGATCCCGCCACCTTCCAGAACGAGGGCGCCGTTGCCGTCACTGCGCTGCGCAGCGACGAGTGGCAACTGCGTGATCTCGGCGACGTGCTCTGGCACGCGAGTGTCGTGCAGGTAGTTCTCGTACTTCGCCCAGGCATTGAACCCCCACTGCACCAGCTCCACGGATCCGTCCGGACGATGCACGCCGGTCGGCCCCGAGTCGCGCAGCCAGACACGGTCCGTTCGGGCGACGTGCAGCCTGACGTTGTCGAGATTCACGCTGTTCGCCGTCAGCATCTGGCGTGCCTGTTCACGGATGTGTGCATCGTGGCAGAGCACGTCCACTCGCTCGTGATTCGCGAGCGCGCGAATGATCTCCGCATACACCCACGGGATCGGCTCGAACTTCCCCGGCCAGTCGGGTTCATGCACCGGCCACGCCAGCCACGTGGCGGCATGCGGCTCCCACTCGGCCGGCATGCGGCGCGTGGGAGCCGTGAGCGGCGTCACGTACCCGAACCGGCCCGGATCAGTTGCCACCGAGCCACCGGTTGGTGATTGGTCCGTAGGCGTCGATGCGCCGATCGCGCAGGAATGGCCAGTTGCGCCGTGTGTCCTCGATGATGGCGCGATCACAGGTTGCGACGAGAATCGCCGGGTCGGTCTCCGCCTCCGCCAGATAGCGGCCGATTGGATCACAGATGAACGAATGTCCGAAGAATTCGAGGCCATCGGTGCCCGGTTCCGCCTCAAAACCAACGCGATTTGCCGCGGCGACGAACACGCCGTTGGCGATCGCGTGTGCCCGCTGTGCGGTTCGCCACGCATCAACCTGCGTGGCGCCAAACGCTGCCTTCTCTGCCGGGTGCCAGCCGATGGCTGTCGGATAGAACAGCACTTCGGCACCAAGGAGCGCGGTGATCCGTGCCGCTTCCGGATACCACTGATCCCAGCAGATGAGTACACCGATCCTGGCAAACTTCGTTTGCCAGACGCGGAATCCGTTGATGCCAGGGTGCCGGTCCGTTCGCAGATCCGGACCCACGTCACCGGGGGTGAAGTAGTACTTCTCCTCGAACAGCGGGTCGTGCGGGATGTGCATCTTGCGATACGTGCCGAGCAGCGCGCCGTCCGCATCGACGACCGCCGCCGAGTTCCGGTAGAGTCCTGGCGCCTGCTTCTCGTAGATCGGGACGACCAGCGCCACGCCCAACTCCTGCGCCATGCGCTGCAGGGCGTCGACCGTCGGCCCTGGAATCGGCTCGGCGATGTCGAAAGGCTCGAGCTTCAGCGACTTGCAGAAGTACGGGGCGTTGAACAGCTCCTGCAGCGAGATGATCTGCGCGCCCCGACCGGCGGCGGCTCGAATCTTCTCGATGGCGGCCGCCAGGGTGGCGGCACGGTCGCCGGTGATGGCCATCTGGACGAGGCCGACCGTGAACGTGGACGGAGCGGTCATGAGCGGTGGGGGCGAAGCGGGGGCGGGTGCCTGGCTGGCAGTCTGCAAATCTACGCCGCCACCGACTACGCGTGTGCCCCTTCGGGAGTGTAACGCCACGATACAGGGTGAAACACGGCGATCATGCCCGCGCGCGGGACGGCAGGGAAGCAGGATCCATAACTCGTTGTCCTGCAACGTTTTGACGGGAAAGAAACGCGCGGGCACGGCGGCCCGTGATCTGCGCTGAGGGTGAGCAGGAAATGCTCGCTTCCCCGATCCTCAACCGGAGTTTCAGAGATGAATGCGCACCCGTCATCACCCATCCGCATTGCTGCGGCCTCCACCGCGCTCCTGTGCCTGCTCACCGCCTGTGGCGACGCGTCGCAGGACCCGACCAGCGCTGAGGGAGGCGCAACGTCGCTGTCGGTTTCGTTTGTGGCGCAGGGTGCTGCCCTGAAGACCAATGCAGCTGGTAACGCTGTCCTCGTTGGCACGTCGGCCGACACCATGGTGATCAGCAGGGTTCAGTTGGTGCTGGACAAGGTCCAGCTGCGGAAGTCCGGTGTTGCCGCCTGTCCGGACTCGATGTCGGTGAGCAGCCAGCGTGGCCGGAGCTCGGATGACCGCGGATGCTCGCGGATGGACCTCGGCCCCATGCTGCTCGACCTGCCGCTGACGGGGGCCGCGACGTCGCTGCTTGGCGTGACGGTGCCCGCCGGCACGTACCGCTCGCTCGAATTCGAGTTGGACGACATCAACACCTCATCCCGTGCCACGCAGGCCGAGAAGGACGTTCTGGTGGCTCACCCGGAATTCCGGAACGCCACCGTCCGTGTCACGGGTACTTACAAGGGCACGGCGTTCACCTTCGTCAGCAAGGCGCAGGCTGAAGTGGAATTCGAGTTCGAACCGTCGCTGGTCGTCAAGGCAGGCGTCAACGACAACGTGTCGATCACGCTCGACCTTGGCTCGTGGTTCAAGCAGGCGTCCGGTGCGGTGCTGGCCCCGACGGTCGCAAATCAGGTGGCCATCGACCAGAATATCCTCAACTCGTTCTCCGCCTTCGGCGACCGCGACAGTGACGGCAGGGAAGACAGCGGTCGCGGAAGAAATCGTGGCCGGGGTACGGGCAAGGACGATTGACTGCCACTGACGGCGCTCGATCATGTCTCTCCTTTCGGCGTGCAGTGCTGACGCCATCGATTCCGGTGACGATGCTCGCACTGCTCCGCTGGTCCGATTCGTTCGAGCTGCTGTGGCCAGAGATGGCCACGGCAGCTGGCGTTCAGCTGTGTATCCACGAACCGACGACCGACGGGCTGAACGCGTGGGCCGCGCACAACGATGCGATTCACCTGCTCGCGGCCGGCGGCATGGAGCGTGACGCGATGACGGCCCTCGAACGGATTGCCGTGCCGTCGCAGACTGCGGTCGTTGGCTCGACGACAGACCATCGATTGGCGGTTGGCGCGATGCGCGGCGGTGCGGAGGAGTACTTCGCGCTCCCCGGTGATCTCGAAGCACTCCGGAGCTGGGTCGTGGATGCCGGCCGGCGGATCGCCGAAAGGCGTGATGGGTCCGCCTTTGCGTCACGCGAAGGGCTCAAGTACACGTTCGAGGGAATCCTCGGCGACAGCCCGGCGATGCGGGCGGCACTGTCGCGAGCCGCGCGGGTGATCCCGCACCGCAACGTGACGGTGCTGCTGCAGGGCGAGACCGGTACGGGGAAGGAACTGTTCGCGCGCGCGATTCACTACAACGGTCCACGCGGAAAGCAGCCATTCGTCGATGTGAACTGCACCGCGATTCCGGAGAACCTCCTCGAGAGTGAGCTGTTCGGGCATGAGGCTGGCGCGTTCACGGATGCGAAGTCGGCCAAGCCGGGGCTCTTCGAAATGGCCGATGGTGGCACGCTGTTTCTGGACGAGATCGGCCACCTGCCCATGCCGTTGCAGGGCAAGCTGCTGCGTGTCCTGGAGGAACGGACGCTGCGACGCGTTGGCGGCACGCGCACGATTCCGTTCGATGTCCGGGTGATTGCGGCAACGCATGTGAACCTGGAGGCAGCGGTGCAGCGCGGTGAATTTCGTGAAGACCTCTGGTATCGATTGAACGTCATGCCGATCGAGCTGCCGCCACTGCGCGACCGAACGGACGATGTCGTGGCGCTCGCGCAGGCGTTTGTGCTGAAATTTTCGCACGAGTACGGGATGACGCCGGTGCCGCAGCTCACGACCGGCGCTCGGCGCGCACTGGCGGAACGGGCCTGGCCGGGGAATGTACGCGAACTCCGGAATGTGATAGAACGTGCGCTGCTGCTGACGGATGGTTCCCGTCTGGAGGCGTCGGATCTGGCAGGCGATGGAGCGACCGTCGCCGCTGGCACGCAATCGGGCGAATTGCCGTGGCCCGCCTCGCTCTCGCTGCTGGCGCGGAGTGCCGCAAGCGCGATGATGCAGCGGTGTGGAGGAAACAAGAGTGAAGCGGCACGACGACTTGGCATCAGCCGACCGCGCTTGCAGCGCCTCCTTGATGCGCAGGTAAACGGTGACACTGATGATGAGCTCAATGCGGACTACTGACATGACACGATCCGGATGGGCGCGCCTGGTGATTTCGGTGTTGCTCGTGTTTGGCTGCGGAACCGACACAACGACGCCGGTCGATCCGGGCACCGAGCCGCCCCCGGTGCCGCAGGCGCAACTCAACTTCCTTCGCCCTGCCTCCAATGTGACGCTCAGTCGAGACAGCGTCAGTTTCTGGGCGGTGAAGGGGAAGAACCGTGAAGTCGCCATGTACTACCGGCCCGCCGCCGGCCGCACGGACTCGGTGCGATTCCTGCGACTCAAGGTGCCGGACGAAGCGCTCTTCAGGCGCCCCGACGGGAGTGCGTTCGCCGACGGCGACTCGATCCGCATCACGGTCGTGATGCGTGATTTCTCCAGGCTGATCACCGAGTTCTCGCCGAGCGGACTGAAATTCAGCGCGTCGAAGCCAGCGGAGCTGCGCCTGGACTTCCGCAATGCCGACGGCGACCACAATCGTGATGGGGTCGTGAACTCTGCCGACGCCGCCATCGTTCCGACGTTCGCGATATGGAAGCAGGAAGCGACCGGGCAGCCGTGGTTCAAGCTGACCAGCCTCGTCGAGGTCTCTTCGGACTTCAGCGAGGTCAAGGCTGAGGTGACGTCGTTCACCAATCACGCGGTCGCCTGGTAACGCTGCAATGACAGGCCCAGCTCAGGATCCGGTGCTCACGAGCGCACGCGCAGCCGCAGCAAGCGGCGCGTGGGGCGACGTGCGCGCGGCACTCGAGCGCGATCCGGTCACGACGGCACAGGACGGATCCCGAGCCATGCTGCTTGCCGATGCGTGTCTCTGGACGGGCGATCCACAGTCCGCAGCACGCTGGCTGGAGACGGCCGATCCGCTCCTCACCCGGGCTGGTGATCGTCCGGCGCTGCGCCGCGTGATCAACATGCAGGGCGCGGCAGCATTTGCGCTGGGCTCCCTTGACCGTGCTGCAGATCGATTCGGTCGCGCGCTCGCGATGGCCATCAGAGACGATGACGCCCTGCTCGGCGCGAGGGCGACCAACAACCTTGGCTTGATCGAAGCGCTGAGAGGAAACGCGGCAGAGGCCATCGCCGCCTATCAGCGTTCCATCGCCACGTATCAGCGATTGGGCAACGCGCGAGGCCTGGCTGAGAGCTGGCACAATCTTGCCATTTCGTTTCGCACCCGCGGTGAACTGGATGCGGCCGAGGATGCCGAGCGTAGTGCCATCGAGTTCGCGACGGAAGCAACGAACCAGCGGCTGATCGCCATGGCGATGGTCGGGCGCGCGGAAGTGTCGCTCCGTCGTGGCGACAGCGCCTGGGCCCGCGCCGCAGCGGTGCGCGCCGCCGTGACGTTTCGCGCGCTCCCCGATTTCCTCCTGCTCAGCGATGCGCTTCGCGTACAGGCGGATGCATGCGATCGCATCGGTTTGCTCGGCGAGGCGGATGCCGCGATCAACGACGCGGTGACCCTGGCGCGGGAACATCAGCATCGTACGCAGGAAGCACAGTCGCTTCAGACACATGCGCAAATGATGCTGCGCCGTGGCGATCGCGATCAGTCTCGCGCGCTCGGCACCGCTGCACGCGAGGCGTTCAGCGCGATTGGAAGCGTCGCGGCCGCTGAGGAGATGTCCGAGTTCCTCGCGGCACTCGCGCGCTAGCTCGCGTCAGCGGCGCACCAGCCCGAGTACCAGGTCATTCACGTTGGTGCCGGACGCGAATGCCGGCAGAAGCGCACCGATCTGCCGCAGTGCATCATGAGCGCGGTGCGCGGCCATCAGCGCCGCAGGGTTCAGGCCTGATTCGAGCAGCGCTGCCCACGTGGTGGACGACACCACGGCTCCCGCCGCGTCGGTTGTTCCATCGCGACCGTCTGTTCCAGCGGCAAGCATCGTGATCTGTGCGGCGTTTCCACCCTGTGATGCGAGTCGCTCCGCCGCCGCGAGCGCCAGCGCCTGCATCCTGCCGCCCCGCGGCGGTGCGCTTCCCAGCGAGACCGTGGGTTCGCCGCCCCAGCAGAAGACATGCGGCGCACGGTGATGTGATGGCGGGTCCGCAGCAGTCAGCAGCGCATCCGCGATCGCCCGCCCGCATGCGTGCGCATCACCGGCGAGAGGCGCGGCGATGTCAGTCGCTGCGAGTCCGCTTGCGCGGGCCGCACGCACGACCGCGTCGCGTGCCTGTCGGTTGCTGGCGATGACATGGTGATCGACCTGCGGGGTGATCCGGGGAACGGTCTGCGCGACAGCGGCCAGGGTGCGGTGCAGCAGCTCGGCATCCGCGTCGTGGAACACTGCGTTCGCCATCACGTCCAGCAGATCGGCTGTTTCCGTGACATCCGCGACACAGGGCCCCCCACCGATCGCCGCAAGTTCGTCGGCCGGAACATCGGAGATTGCCAGAACATCAGCATGGGCGCCACGTGCGGTGAATGCCGCCGCCATCATGCCGCCGCCCCAACGCGACAGCCGGCGTCGCAGGAGATTCATGGGACCGATGGCGAGCCCCGAGCCAAGCAGCGCCTGACAGCACGCGACGTAGTCTTCGGGCGAGACTCCTCGTCGAGGCGCGCCGATCAGCGCGGATGTGCCGCCGGAGAGCAGCACGAGCACGCGATCACCGTGATGGACACTCGTGCTGATGTACTCATCCATCACGCTGGCCGCGCGGAAGGAGCGGACACCCGGTATCGGATGATCGCCGGCGAGCACCCGGAGCGGTCCAACCGGGGAGTTGTCGTCATCGTGCGAGATGCAGACACCACCTCGCACAGTCACTGCGTTCCCGCTGCACCAGGCCACTGCCGCCGAAGCCATCGGTCTCGCAGCCTTGCCGATCGCAAGCAGATGAACGGCTGATCCAGGGGGGAGTTGCAAAGTCCCAAGTGACTCGGCGACGGCGCGCGCCGGCTGGATGGTCCGGAGGGCACTTCGGTACAGCCCTTCGAGAAAAGCGCGCGGTAAGTCGGGCATCTCGAACACTAGTGTGCTGAAGTGGAAGTTCGCAGCAAACGAAGGGCCGGCAATTTTGATGCGCACTTGTACTTCATCACACTAGCGCCCCACGCCGCTGACCCGAACCTCGAACGCCCGGGACGCGTTGACAGAACAAGAGTGGAGCTCGTAACCTGACCCCATGACCTACTCCATTCGCCCTGCGACGCCGCGTGACCTGACCCCGGTGACGAAACTGCTCACGGACGCGCACCTGACGTTGAACAGGGTGGAGTCACAGTTCGGCCCCCAGTTCGCGGTTGCGATTGACGACGATTCCGGCGCCGTCATCGGCGTGGCAGGCATCGAGCTGTACGGCGATGACGGTGTACGCATGGGACTCTTTCGTTCTGCGGCCGTTCGTGATGAATGGCGCGGCCGGAGCGTTGGTGCTGCGTTGACCGAAGACCGGCTCCGCTGGGCGGAGCGCGAGGGCCTCACGTCAGTGTTTCTGCTCACCGAGACGGCCGCAGAGTACTGGCCACGCTTCGGGTTCGTCCGCGTCGCGCGCGACGGTGCACCAGCCGCGATGCAGGAGTCGCATGAGTGGCGCCACGGTTGCCCGGCGAGCGCAGTCGCGATGCGACTCGACCTCCCGAGGCCAGTGGATTGAGCACCGATCTTACCGGGCCCGCCGCTCGACAGCGCGACGCAGCGTCCCGCGGTGCATCGGACCCGCGCAGTTATCTGCTGGACGCGTTCGGCAGCGCGCGCACCGCAGTCAGGATCGCCTCGTTCGGCGGACGGATCCGGTAGTCGGTCTCGATGTCACGCCACCGCACCACACCGTCCCGATCGATGACGTAGATGGCCGGGTGCGGAATTCCGCGACTGCCACCACTTGGGTTGAGGATACCGTACCGCGCGATCACCGCATGGTCCGGATCCGAGAGAAATGCAAAATCCGGTGCAGTGCCGTCAGCGCTGATTCGAGCGATGGCCTTGTCGGTATCCGCTGATCCATCCACCGATACCGCCAGCAGTTCCGTGCCGCGTTTCATGTCGGCGTCCAGCAGCTGCCGCATCCCGGTCAGCTGCTTCATGCAGAATGGGCACCAGTGCCCGCGGTAGAACACGAGCACGATGTTCTTGCGTCCGCGGTACGACGAGAGAGTCGTCGTCCCGCCACCGTGGCGCGCGAGGGTGAAATCGGGTGCGCGCGCACCAATCGCGACACGATCGATCTCGGTCGGGGCCATCTGCCGGCCGTCGCTCGGCCCAAGCGCCGGCTGAGGCTGCGCTGAGAGCGGCGTTGCAAGCGAAGCAGCGAGCAGCAGGGTGCCAGCCAGATGGGTCATGCGCATCAGAAGATCCGGAGATGGGGAATCAGTGAGTGCGCCACGTAGTCGCGGTGGCTGGAACGCGTTCCAGCGCCGGCCGGGAAACAGCGAAGGGCACACCCGCATGACGGGTGTGCCCTCCTGACGTGCCAGGCGTTCCAGGCGGATCGCTCAGCGCGCGCCGCTCGACTTGGCAACCGCCGCGCCCAACTCGCCGTAGGCTGCGTCCACCATCTGGCGGAACGGCTTCGCGGTGTACGAGATCTTCCCATCGGGGTCGATCACGTAGAGGTAGCGCGCGTCGTAACCGGCCGTCGGATTGAACGCGCCGTACTTCGCGCCAACGGCGCCACCGACATCGCTGCCGAACAGCATCGGGAAATTCGCGTCGCGCGCCCACGCCTGCTGTGCATCACTCGGATCAGTGCTGATCGAGATCAGTGTGACCTTCTGACCATTCCGGAACATCTCGGCGTACTTGTCGCGGTACGACTCCATCTGCGTCGTGCATCCCGATGTCCGGACGCGTGGGAAGAACGCGAGGACGACAGTCTGTCCGCGCAGTGACGCGAGTGTCAGCGCGCGTGCGGCGCCTTCCTTGCCGATGACGTTGATGGTGAAATCAGGGGCCATCTCGCCGACGACGGGACCGGCGGGTGGCGCGGCGGCGACGGCCTGTGCTCGCGCGCCAACTGGGACAACCAGCAAGGCGGCGAAAGCGGCGGCGATCAGTGTGCGGAGCTTTTGCATCAGAGTGTCCTGTGAAGTCCTTCAGTTCGGTCCGGCACCAGCAGAGGCGCCGGCCACCGTGACATTGAACCGGAGCGCGCAGGAAGCGCGCGTCCCGTGAACGGCATTGCTACTACGCCCCACGCGCGAGGTTCCGGAGCACGTACGGAAGAATACCGCCGTTCCGGAAGTACTGGATCTCCTCGGGAGTGTCGATCCGGGCCCTGACGGAGAACGTCGTGACACGCCCATCGGATCCCGTGGCGGTCGCCGTCAGCACCGCGCGCGGCTGCAGGCTGTCGTCCACCCCGCTGATGGAGATCGTCTCGAAACCGGTGAGCCCCAGCGATTGACGGGTGGCGCCGTTCACGAATTCCATGGGGAGTACGCCCATTCCCACCAGATTGCTCCGGTGGATCCGTTCGAAGCTCTCCGCAATCACGCCGCGGACGCCAAGCAGCCTGGTGCCCTTGGCGGCCCAGTCGCGGCTGGATCCGGTGCCGTATTCCTTGCCTGCGATGATCACGAGTGGCACGCCGGCAGCCTGCTGCCGCATCGCCACGTCGAAGATCGTCTCTGGCTCCGCCCCCGGAGCGGTGGCAGTCCACCACCCCTCCTTGCCGCCGACGAGCTCGTTCTTCAGCCGGATGTTCGCGAACGTGCCGCGCATCATCACCTCGTGATGGCCGCGACGCGCGCCATACGAGTTGAAGTCCTTCTTCGCCACACCGCGCGACTGCAGGTACACGCCGGCAGGTGACGCCGCCGCAATGTTGCCTGCGGGAGAGATGTGATCCGTCGTGATGCTGTCGCCGAACATTCCCAGCACACGCGCACCAGTGATCGGCATGATGCCGGGCGGCGTCATGGTCATTCCGGCGAAGTACGGCGGTAATGCGACGTAGGTGCTGTTCGGATCCCAGGTGTACGTCTCTCCCACCGGCGTCGGCAGGTCGCGCCACTGCTGGTCGCCATCGAACACCGCGCTGTATTCCTTCTCGAACTGTTCGCGCTTCACGCTCGCGAGCACCTCTTTCTCCACTTCGGGCAGCGACGGCCAGATGTCCTTGAGATACACGGGACCGCGATCGCCGATGCCAAGCGGCTCGGTGGCGAAATCGATGTCCATGCGACCGGCCAGCGCATAGGCCACGACCAGCGGTGGACTGGCGAGATAGTTGAAGCGCGTCTGTGGATTGACGCGACCTTCGAAGTTCCGGTTCCCGCTCAGCACAGCCGTCACGACCAGCTTGCCCGAGTCGATCGCGCTGCTGATTTCTTCCGGGAGTGGTCCGCTGTTGCCGATGCAGGTGGTGCACCCGTATCCCACCGTCTGGAAGCCCAGGCGGTCGAGGTACTTGTCAACGCCACTCTTGGCGAAGTACTCCGTCACCACCTTCGATCCCGGTGCCAGCGAGGTTTTCACCCACGGCTGGGTCCGCAACCCGGCCTTCACCGCCGCACGCGCCAGCATGCCTGCTGCAAGCATCACGCTTGGATTGCTGGTGTTGGTACAGCTCGTGATCGCTGCGATGACAACAGCGCCATGCGTGAGCTTGAACGTCTCACCCTTGAAATGCACGGTGACGCCGGCGGTGTGATCGCCCGTCGCGCCACCTTCGTTCTCCATGACGGCTATCGCGGCCGTCACCGGCACGGCCGCCGTCTGCGCGCCGAGCGTCTTCAGCGTCTCAGCGAGATTCGTGCGGTAGTTGGCCTTGGATTCCGTCAGCGGGATCCGGTCCTGCGGGCGTCGCGGGCCAGCCAACGACGGGACCACCGTGGTCATGTCGAGCGAGATCGCGTCCGTGTACACCGGGTCAGGCGTGGCATCGGTGCGGAACGTGCCCTGCGCCTTCGAGTATGCCTCGACCAGCGCGATCTGATGCTCGCTGCGGCCGCTCAGGCGCAGATAGCTGATCGTCTCGGCATCGACAGGGAAGAATCCCATCGTCGCGCCATACTCCGGGGCCATGTTGGCAATCGTCGCGCGGTCGGCCAGCGAGAGGTTGCTCAGGCCCGCACCATAGAACTCGACGAACTTGCCCACGACCTTCTTCTTCCGCAGCATCTCCGTCACCGTCAGCACGAGATCAGTCGCGGTGGCGCCGATGGGCAGCTTGCCGGTCAGCTTGAAGCCGATGACCTCAGGGATCAGCATCGAGAGCGGTTGGCCGAGCATCGCTGCCTCCGCTTCGATTCCGCCCACACCCCAGCCGAACACGCCAAGCCCGTTGATCATCGTGGTGTGACTGTCCGTACCCACCAGCGAATCGAAGTACGCATGCCTGCTGCCATCGTCGTCGGCCCGGGAAAACACGGTCTGCCCGAGGTACTCGAGGTTCACCTGATGACAGATGCCGGTGCCAGGTGGAACGGCACGGAAGTTCTTCAGTGCGGTCTGGCCCCAGCGCAGGAACTGATAGCGTTCCGCGTTGCGCTCGAACTCGAGCGCGACATTGTTGAAGAACGCCTCGGCCGTGCCGAACTCGTCAACCTGCACCGAGTGGTCGATCACCAGATCCACTGGCTGCAGCGGGTTGATTCTCTTCGGGTCGCCACCGAGCGTCTTCAGCGCGTCGCGCATGGCCGCGAGATCCACTACGCACGGGACACCGGTGAAATCCTGCAGCAGCACGCGCGCGGGCATGAAACTGATGTCGCGCTCGGTCGCGGCTTTCACGTCCCACGCCGCGAGGGCTTCGATGTCGCTCTTCTTCACGAACGCGCCGTCCTCACAGCGCAGCAGGTTTTCCAGCAGCACACGCAACGAGACCGGAAGCTGGTCCACGTGGGCTCCAGCCAAACCAGACAGCGCGTCGAGGCGGAAGATGGAATACGCAGTGCCGCCGACGTCGAGTGACGTGCGCGCACCGAAGGAGTTCGGATGGGACATGGTCCGACGATCTCCGGAACCGGGGCCCCCGCGTGAGGCAGGAGCGGAGTGATGGATGGAGCCACTGCCGGACCGTGCGCATGAAGGCCGGGTCGACAGGCTGGTTGAAAGATAGCTGACAGTGTCGGCTACGTTTCAGTCATGACCACGATCCCAGTTCCTGACGTACTGGCCATTGCCATGCAGCTGATGGCCGTTGAGTCCACGACCGGCAACGAAGGCCGCGTCATCACCGTCGCCGAGGGCATCTTAACCGAGCTCGGCTGGAATATTCGTCGCATTCCGGTGACTCCCGGGCGCGAGAACCTGCTCGCCTTCGGCGCGAAACCGATCGAGCTCGTCTTCTCCACCCATGTCGACACGGTGCCACCGCACATTCCACCCTCCATCGACGGCGATCGTCTGGTTGGGCGCGGCGCGTGTGACGCGAAGGGCATTGCGGCTGCGATGATCTGCGCGGCGACCGCGCTGCGTGACCAGGAGATGCCTGTGGGCGTGCTCCTCGTCGTCGGTGAGGAAGCGCCGCACGACGGTGCACGCGCCGCGAATGCAATACGCAACCACTGCCGCGTGCTCATCAACGGTGAGCCGACCGAGTCGAAGCTGGCTGTCGGCACCAAGGGTGCCGTACGCTGCACGATCACCACACGCGGAAGGGCAGCGCATTCGGCGTACCCGGAAAACGGCGTCAGCGCCACCTCGAAGCTCGTGGGGCTGCTGTCAGAGCTCGAAACGCTCGAATTGCCGCACCATCCGGTGCTTGGTGCAACGACCGTGAACATCGGTACGCTCTCCGGCGGTGTCGCGGACAACGTGCTGGCACCTGAAGCGTCGGCTCGACTGATGGTGCGACTGGTCACGCCAAGCGCGGAGACGATCGCACTGCTGCGCGCCTGGCTTGGTGATCGCGGTGAACTGCACGTCGAGACGGAAGTGCAACCGGTGTTGCTCGGCACCGTTGCCGGCTTCGCAACGGATGTTGTCGCGTACGCAACGGATGTGCCCGAGCTGAGCAACTGGGGCACACCGTACCTGTTCGGGCCGGGGAGCATTCACGTTGCGCATACCGACCACGAGTACATCGACATTGCTGAATTACGTGCATCTGTCGCAGCGTACGAGCGGCTGGCGAGCGCCGCGCTGACCCCTCAGCCGCGGCGCTGAAGCACGATCGCCTGCGTCGGACAGTGGACGGTGAAATCGCTCTCCATCGGCGACCAGTGGAATTCCGGCTGGAGCGGCGCCGCAGTGCCATCCGGCTCACGTCGCATCGCGTGCGGCGCCATGGCAATGCACTGCCCGCATGCCGTGCACTTCTCGCGAATGACCTCGATCGACATGTGCTGACGCGGAAAGATTCCGCTTCCGGCACGTAATGCCAGCGCGACGGATGGCAGCGCCTCGGCTGCCGCCGCGGCACCTTCGTTGATCAGCGTCGGGATCGCGTCGAAGTTGAACCAGCCATACCGGCTGACGTGCGGCCGGATGAGGACCATTGGGGGACCACTCCAGCTGAGCAGCGGCCAGCGTTGCAGCGTACGCATCATCAGTGTCGCGGAGCGCATGAAGATCGACGCGATGCCCTGTTCCGTGACCTCCGCAGCATGCTCCACCGCGCTGTTCCCGACGTCGATGGCAATCAGCAGGTCCATGCCTTCCGCCGCAGCCGTCACGGGCATGTTGTCCACCGTGCCGCCGTCGACACAATCCCTGTCGGCGACCATCCCTGGCGGGAAGAACCCGGGGAGCGCGCACGACGCGTAGACCGCTTCCCGGATCGATGCCGAGCGAAAGCCACGCGAGCCCCACATGATCTGCATGCCGCCTTCGAGATCGACGGTGTTCACCATCAGGGGCTGAGCGATCTGATCAAAGCGCAGGTCCGGGATCACACTCGCGATCAGTGTCTGCAGCGGCTCGGCGCTGTAGATGCTCGGACTGCGGAGGCCGCGCGCAAACCCTGCGGTATTCACCCGGAACAGATCCTTCCGCCTCAATGCCAGCGCACGTTCCCGCATGCGAGCGACGGGTGTACCGAGGGCGTACGCACTGGCGATCAGCGAGCCGACGCTCGAACCCGCGATGAGAGCTGGGTTGATGCCTGCTGCGTGCAGGACTTCGAGGACACCGATGTGCGCAAAGCCTTTGAGGCCGCCGCCGCCGAGCACAAGTCCGATCCGTGGCGCGTCCGCTGTCATGCCGTTCAGAGCGTGGGAGTGTGAAAAGTGACGTGCCAGGCAAAGATGTCGCGACACGACCCGGCCGGACGTCAGGACGCGAGTCGTCATCGCCGGGCCGCCAATGGTGCGACGCCGGATACGCGAGTTGGGTCACGATATCCTGGGATAGCCCCCTGTGCGATCCCCGCTCGCGCGATGATCTTGAAAAGGTGACCATCACCGGCTCGACCTCATCAGCGCCCGGCTTCGTCCGCGCCGTCGGCGTCCTTGGCCTGGCGGCCAGTATTTTCAACGTAACCGTCGGTGGCGGGATCTTCCGGCTCCCGTCAGGCGCGGCGGCGGCGGCGGGAACGTCCGCCCCGTTCGTGTACCTCATTTGCGCGGTCGTGATCGGATGTGTGGTGCTCTGCTTCGCGGAAGCGGGCAGCAGGGTGCCCTTGACGGGCGGACCCTACGCCTACGTCGAAGCGGTGTTCGGACCGTACATCGGATTCCTTGCCGGGGTGCTGCTCTGGATGATCGGCACCACCGCCGTCGCCGGCGTGGCCTCGGCCTTTGCCGAGGGGCTCGCGCTGGCGCTCGGGATGCCGACGCTGCGCAATCCGGTGCTCATCGCCACGTTCGTGGGTCTGGCGCTGGTCAACATCCGAGGCGTGACGCAGGGCACACGGCTGATCATGATCGTCAGCGTGATCAAGCTGCTGCCCCTGCTGCTTTTTGTGGGCATCGGCGCCTTCTTCATTCAGCCGGCCAATCTGGCCGTCGCCGAGGTGCCCGCAGCATCGAGCCTCGCGCGCGCGGCGATCGTGCTGTTCTTCGCGTTCAGCGGCTGCGAGAGCGCCCTCGTGCCGAGTGGCGAGGTGCGGGATCCGGCGCGCACCGTGCCGCGTGCCCTGGCTATCGCCATGATCGGCGTGACGCTGTTGTACCTCAGCGTGCACCTTGTGGCGGAGGGAGTGCTCGGCGAGCGCCTCGCGTCGGTCAAGACGGCGCCGCTGGCGTTCGCCGCGGAACAGTTCATGGGTTCGCCTGGACGACTGCTGCTGCTGGTGGGCGCGACGATCTCGATGTTCGGGTACGTGAGCGGGATGACGCTCGCGGTGCCGCGCGCGCTATGGAAGTTCGCGCGCGATGGATTGCTGCCGCGAGTCATCGGCAGCGTTCATCCCACCTACCGCACGCCGCACGTCGCGATCATCGTGCAGACGTCGGCCGTCTGTCTGCTCGCGATAGTCAATTCGTTCGAGCAGTTGGCCGTGATCTCGAATCTGGCCGCGCTGCTGCTCTACGCGGCCTGCGCCGTGGCGACGGTCCTCCTCCGGCGGCGTGGCATTCGGCAGGAGGGCGCAGTGCCATTCTCCATGCCGGCTGGCCCGGTGATCCCGGTGATCACCGTCCTGTTGATCCTCTGGCTCCTGACGTCCATCACACGGGCGGAGTGGAGCGTGCTGGGAGCCACTTTGGTTGCCGCGTCGTTGATCTTCGTCGTCGCACGACGAACGCTCACCCCGATGACCACGCCGACCGCATGACATCCGCCCTCGCCGACCCCCTCCTGCGCTTCCGCGATCGGTTCCCGATCCTGTCGAAGAGCACATACCTCGTCAGCAACTCGCTCGGCGCCATGCCTGCGAGCACCGCTGATCGGCTTGGCGAATACGCTGAATCGTGGAATACCCTCGGTGTGAAGGCGTGGGCTGCCCGGTGGTGGCAGCTGCCGATCGAGGTCGGCAACATCGTTGCGCCACTGATGGGCGCGCCGGCAGGGACGGTCTCGATGGTGCCCACCGTGAGTCAGGCACAGGCGATGGTCCTGTCCGCGCTCTCGTTCACGCCGGATCGCGATGAGATTGTCATGACCGCACTCGACTTTCCGAGTGTCAGATACGTGACCGACGAGCTGGCTCCGAAGCTCGGCGCGCGGGTGACCATCGTGCCGACGGACGACAACCTGAGCATCGACGCCCAACGGGTCGTGGATGCGATCACGCACCGGACCCGACTCGTGTCGATCAGCCACGTGCTGTTCAAGTCGGCATTCATCATGGACGTGGCACCGATCATCGCGAAGGCGCACGCTGTCGGCGCCCTGGTTGCGCTGGATGCGTATCACGCCGTGGGCGTGATCCCCGTCGACGTCAGCAACCTCGGCGCCGATTTCTACATGGGTGGCGTGCTCAAGTGGCTCTGTGGCGGGCCCGGCGGATGTTTTCTGTGGATGGCCCCGGAGCTGTCGGCGTCGCTGAGGCCGGTAATAACCGGATGGCAGGCGCACGCTCGCCCGTTCGCGTTCGAGCCGAACCTCGAGCCGGCGGCCGGCGCATGGCGATGGCTGGGAGGCACGCCGACGGTTCCGGCGCTCTACGCCGCCATGGACGGCCCGCAGATCATCGCCGAGGCAGGGATGGCTGCCATCCGCGCCAAGAGCCAGCGCCAGACGGCGCGTCTGATTGCCCTTGCGGACGAGCGGGGCTTTGCCGTTCACGCTTCCCGGGACGCGTCGCGGCGGGGTGGAACCGTCGCGTTTGACGTGCCGCACGGGCCGGCTGTGGCGCAGGCACTGCTCTCACGTGACATTGTCATCGATTACCGTCCCGGGGCAGGAATCCGGGTGGCGCCACATTTCTACACGACCGATGAG
The DNA here is from genome assembly GCA_031373905.1 of Gemmatimonadaceae bacterium. GTDB lineage: Bacteria > Gemmatimonadota > Gemmatimonadetes > Gemmatimonadales > Gemmatimonadaceae > JACMLX01. Next base: position 38,278 of record JANMNM010000023.1, read on the forward strand.
GAGATCGAGGCCGCCGTGGCGACTCTCGATGACATCCTCGTCACGCGGTCGTGGGAAGCGTTCGCCGCCAACCGACCCGTGGTCACCTGACGCATCTCGCGTCGCCGAAGCCCGCACCGCTCCCAGAGGAACGTCACGCGATGTCAACAGCCCCAAAGCGCGTCCGCAAGCAGTACACGAACGAAAAGTACCCTCTCGCGCTGCTCCGCTTCGAGGACGGCCACGAGATCAAGGTCTACCAGGGAACCGGCAAGGAATTCGATTGCTACCCGGGCGAGCATATCAAGATTCTCGCGCTGTACGACCCGACGAGCCCCGATCGGGAACTCGTTGCAACGCGCAAGGCGGATGATTTCCCGGACGCCAGCGAGTGATCGCTGCGGTCTGCCGCTCGGCGGGGCGACGGTGGCGACATGCCATCGTCGCCCCATTCGCTTTCGTCGTGCAGGCGCTGCCGGCACAACGCCCACCGGTCGCGCTGCCGCGCCCGGCAGCTGTGCGTGCTGATACTGCGGCACTCCGGCGGACACTCGACTCGATCGCTGACGCGCACCATGGCGTGGTTGGCTACGCCGTCACGAATCTCTCAACAGGCGAACGCGTATCCAGGCGCGGCGACGAGCCGTTCCCGACTGCGAGCCTGATCAAGGTGCCGATCGCGGTCGCGGTCATGGAGCAGGTGACCGCAGGACAGCTTTCACTCGACGACCGAATCACGGTGCTCAGAATCGAAAAGGTCCCCGGTGCCGGCGTGCTTCAGTTCCTGCACGACGGCGCGGAGATCACCATTCGCGATGCGCTGTGGCTCATGCTCACGATCAGTGACAACACCGCCACGAACCTGCTGCTGTCCAGGATTGAAATGCGTCGTGTGTGGGACGCAATGGAGAAACGCGGCTTGCCGAGAACAAAGGTGCACTCCAAGGTGTTTCTGCGTCTCGCCAGCGTTGCGCCGGACAGCTCGCTCAAATACGGCCTCGGTGTCACCACGCCCAACGAGATGGCGCAGCTCTTTGCCTTGCTCGCCGACGGCCGGGCGGTCTCGGCGTCGGCCGACTCCATGGTCATCGACATGCTGGACCACAATGAGGATGGGCAGCTTCTGCAGCGGTTCGTCGAGGGGATCCGCGCGCCGCACAAGACCGGGGCAACCGACGCCGTCCGGACGGAATGCGCGATCTTTTTCCTCCAGAGTCGGGTCGTCGGATGCGCCTTTACCCGAGAAAACGTCGACCAGCGCTGGGTCCTGGACTCCGAGCCCCAGCGGACGATGGCTGCCTTGGGAATGGCCATCGTGAGGGCCTGGCCCGGTCCTGCAAAACCCTAATGGTTGAGGCTGGCAGGCAACGAGGATTGTGGCGTCGAGTCCACACTCCCCTTGCCGCGCGTCGCGGATGCCCTCGCATGTTACCTGAAGCATGACTAATCTGTCTATTGGCCTGAAAGGCTAACTGCTGGTCCTACTGGCAGTTGGCAGAACGGCCTAGTTTGCGCGATGTCGCGCCGACGAGGAGTCTCTGCTGGCACATGAGGTGCGCTCCGGATGGAGCAGGACATCATCTGCCATTGCGTTGGAGTTCCGGAAATGATCAGGCACACATTGACGCTGGTGCTCTGCGCTGCAGTTCATGCCGCGCCGACCATCGTGGGGGCACAGGAAACGACGACGCCGCCAGTACAGGTTGCGCCGGGCACGTGCGACTGTCCAGCAGGCGACACACGTGGCGAACTCCGCAACCTCGCTGCGTTTGCACCGCTCGGTCTGCTTGGTGTGCTCGCTGCTGCAGGTGGTACACCTGGGCTGTATGCCGGCGTGACCACTCCGCCGCCGACGCAGAACGTTGCGGTCACGGACAATCCCGTGACGCCAACGCCGCCGCGCGAGCAGACTGGCGCGGATGCGGCCAAGACACCTCCGGTCACTCCCACGCCGCTTGTTCGGAACATTCCAATTCCCGTGTCGGCGGATTCCCTGCGCGCTGGTATCCTTGCGCCCAACACGGGCACACCTCTGCCGTCAGTGCTCCTGCTTGGCAGCGGACTCATAGCGGTTGGCTGTGTCACGCTCTTCCGCGCTCGCGGCTAGCCCGCGTTCGGCGTATCTGCCGGAGCACGGGAGCCGCCGTCGGCGCTTCCGCGCCGCACGCGCGTTTGGTCTCGTCGTCTTTGCGATCGGGCTGATTCTCGTCACGATCGTCGGTGTGCAGCTCCTTCGCGGCACCATTGCGCGTGAGCGGGCACGTGCCGAGTGGGCGAAGCTGATGCAGTCCGCCTCGTTCAGCGTTGCCGCTCAATTGGGGCTGAGTCGCATTCCATCCGGCGCGCCCGTCGTTCGCGTGATCATTCCCTCGATCCGTCTCGATGAAGTCGTCGTCGAAGGGCTCAGTGACCGGGATCTCTGGGCGGGGCCGGGCCACATGCCGGGCACCGTCATGCCGGGCGAGAATGGCAACGCGGTGATCTCCGCACATCGCGACCGACACTTTCATCGACTGGATGATCTGCGCGTTGGCGATGTCATCGAGACGCAGACGCCACTGCTGAGTGTCCGCTGGCGCATCAAGGAGCGGCAGATCATCCAGAAGGAAGATCGTGCGATCTTTGAATCGCAGACTCCGATGCTGACACTCACGACATGCTGGCCAACCCGCTATTTCGGTACCGCGCCGGATCGTCTGCTGATCATCGCCGAGCCAGTCTCCATGAAGGAACGCGAAGGCGTGACGAAGGCCGTTACGCCTGTCGACGGGAAATAGCGTCGCGCGCCGCGTGTCGTGCGCCGATCTGAGCCGTTCCGTCTCGCGCACGGATGAGCGACTGAGGCATATGGCCACGCGTCGCGTCGCATGAGCACGATTCGTGTGTTGCCCCACATCGCCACTGCGCTTGAGCGTGGCGTGCCTGTCGTCGCCCTCGAGACATCGGTGCTCTCGCAGGGACTGCCGATTCCGGAGAACGCGACCGCCGCCGAGCAGATGGTGCACGCGGTGGAGCAGGAAGGTGCCGTGGCAGCACTCACGGCCGTCGCTGCGGGGCAGGTCACGCTTGGGCTGACGAGTGCGGAGCTGGCCCGCTTCCTCGCGCGCGACGGCGTAAGAAAGGTCAGCACGCGGGATCTCGCCGCATGCGTCGTACAGGGTGCGGATGGCGCGACGACGGTGGCGGCGTCACTCGCCATCGCGCACGCCGGTGGGATTCGCGTCTTCGCGACCGGTGGCATCGGCGGGGTGCACCGTGGTGCTCCGTTCGACGAGTCTGCCGATCTGCACGCGCTCGCCCGCACGCCGGTCGTTTGTGTCTGCGCTGGTGCGAAATCGATTCTGGATCTCCACGCGACCCTCGAGCGGCTGGAAACGCTCGGAATCCCGGTCGTCGGCTATCGCACCAATGAGTTGCCCGGATTCTTCACGACCGGCACCGGGTTGCGGGTGCCGCTCCGCGCGGAGAGCGCCGAGGACATTGCGCGAATGGCGCGCACACACTGGTCCCTGGGAGAGCGCACTGCGATTCTGGTGGTGCAGCCTCCGCCGCTGGCGACCGCGCTCGACCGCACCTTGATCGATGACGCCGTTGCGGGCGCAGTGCAAGATGCTGAGCGGCAGGGCGTTCGCGGCGCATCGCTCACTCCGTTCCTGCTCGGCGCTGTGTTGACGGCGACCAAAGGTCGATCGCTCCCGGCGAATCTCGCGTTGCTGGCGTCGAATGCACGGCTCGCGGCGCAGATCGCGGTGGCGTTCGCCGCCCTGCCGTCAGGTGGCTCGAAGGGACTGGCACCTCTCGCATAGCGTGAACGGGAGGTATTGTGGGGGAGGGACACGCATCTTTGCAGCATCCAGCTCAGAACGATCACGAGCGAGACAGCGGTGTATCACCCATTTGGCAGGGTGGCTCACGGGTTGTACCGGGATCTATCTTCCCTGCTGACGCTTTGCCCGGAGGACTGTCGCGATGGCTTCGCAATTCTTGTCGTCCGAAGAGTATGACGAGCGCGCCCACCAGCTGTACAACGAAGGGCGGTTTGACGATGCGCTGATGGTGCTGCGCGAGGGGCTGGTGTTGTACCCGACGTCCGTGGAACTGCACGTTGGTGAGGGGTACGCACGGCTTGCCCGGGAGGAGTATGCCTGGGCGCGGCGAAGCTTCGAAGAAGCGCTGACGCTCGACTCGGAGCACGAGGATGGGCTCGCGGGCATGGGCGAGACGTTGCTCCGCTTCGGTCAGGTTGACCATGCACGCAAGAATTTCCGGCGCATCCTCGAGCTGGGCTATCACGACGACGTCGAGCTGATGCTCCAGGTCGGTCGCGCGCTCTTTCGGGACAACCTGGTGGAGGACGCGGCGCAGTTCTTCGACATCGCCGTGCAACAGGCACCTGAGTCTGCCGAGGCGGTCAGTTGCATGGGGTACGCGCAGCATCGCGCGGGTGAGGATGATGCCGCCATTTCCACACTGCGTCGCGCACTGAAGCTTGATCCGGATTACACCGAGGCCCGCATCTATCTCGCGAACCTCCTGTACGACAAGCAGGAGTATGAGGCCGCACTGTATCAATTCGAGAAGTCGTCGCCCGAGGATCATTGGGACGAACTCGGCATCTGGCGCCTGATCGAATTGAAGAAGGCTGCCTACCGACTGCAGGATGACGACCCTGATCTTGCGCCATGGCAGGCGCAGCTCGAGGAGCTGAACGCGGGCACCGACAGCATCGATGAGATGCTCTCGGAGATCGAGGCCCGTGTGATGGGCGAGGGCGATGACGACAGCGATTCGAAGGGTCAGCTCGAGCTCTTCGGCACGTTGCTGGCGGAGATGCGAGACCGGAAGATCCCGCCCGCGCAGCACAGTGTCATGACGCGCACCGGTGACACGTTCATCGGCAGCTGGGACGACATCGTCACCGAGATGCGAAACGCTGCCTCTGGAGGGAAGTCGTTGTACGAGTTCATGCTCGGCGAAGCCGCGCGGGTCCTCGCGCAGACGGGTCAGCGCGTGCCGACGGATTCGGCAGAGTCGTTTCTGCGCGGCAGTGCCGATGCGGGCGTTCTGAAGATTCTGCATTGACCCTTCCAACCCACCGCACGGTCTTCCCGAACGGCTTTACGCTTCTCGTCCGGGAAGACCGTGCGGCGCCGGTGGCGGCGATCGTGACGCGGGTGCGGGCGGGTTATTTCGATGAGCCCGACGACGAGATCGGCATCGCGCACGTGCTCGAGCACATGTATTTCAAGGGCACGCCGACGCGCGGGCCTGGCGAGATCGCAACGGCCACGAAGGATGTGGGCGGTTGGCTCAATGCGCACACGATCTATGACGCCACCACCTACGTCACGGTGCTGCCGTCAGCGCTGTGGCAGCGCGGCCTCGAGATCCAGTTCGATGCATGGGCGCACTCCGTGATCGACGCCGACGAACTGCGACGTGAACTCGAGGTGATCATCCAGGAGGCGGCGCGCAAGGCTGACTCGCCCGGCGCGGTGACGTCGGAGACGCTCTATGAAGTGCTGCACGACACACACCGGATGCGGCGCTGGAGAATCGGGCGTGAGGCGGGTCTTCGCACATTCACGCGCGAGATGGTTGAGGGATTCTACCGGAACTGGTACACGCCATCGAATTCGATCCTGGCCGTCGTCGGTGACGTCGATGCGGTGGCCGTTCGTGACGCCGTTGGTGCATCCTATGGTGGGATCACGGCGCGCGACCCATTGCCCAATCACGGTCCCGAGGAGAAACGCTGGTTCGGAGCACGGTATCGCGCCTTGAGCGGCGATGTGCAGCAGTCGCACCTGACATTCGGATGGCGGACGGTCGGACCATTGCACCCCGATGCGGCTGCGCTTGATGTTGCGGCATCACTGCTTGCCACCGGCCGGGCATCACGGCTGTATCGCGCGGTCCGCGAGCGCGGACTGGCCATGAGTGCGGGTGCATATCACTACACCCCGACGCAGCTTGGCGTCTTTGCGCTGACGCTGACCGGGCCCGATGCAAGCATCGGTGCGGCGGGTGCGGCCGCGTGGCACGAACTCCGTGCACTTCGGCTCCATGGGCCCGCGACCGATGAGCTGACCCGCGTCAAGCATGTCGTGAGAACCCGGCGTCTCAGGGGGGAAGAATCGATGGAGGGTCAGGCGAGTGAAATGGTGGCGTGGGAATCACTCGGCGGACTCGAGGTCGGTGACGGATACTGGGCCGCGATAGACGCAGTCACTGCCGACGATGTCCGGCGCGTCCTTTCGTCGTGGTGCGCCGATGCGACCGTCGGCGTCGTCAGCTATCGTGCCAGCGGTGCGCCGGCTCTCGCAGCCGATGGTCCGTCGCTGATTGCCGACTGGTCTGCAGCGCCCGGTGACGGACTGCCGCCGGTGGCGCTCGCACCGATCGTTGCTCCGGCGCCGCGCGCCGTCGGGCTGGAGTCGCGCGTTGGTGCTGTGTACGTGTTCCGCACGGCGGATGGGATCCCGGTGCTGGTCCGGCGCAAGTCCGGCGCGAGGATAGCGCACATGGGCTGCTACGTGCCTGGAGGCGCGGTGCACGAGCCCATCGGGCGGGCCGGCCTGACGTCGCTGATGGCGCGCTCGTCGCTGAAGGGAACACGGACGCGGACCGCAGCGCAGATCGCAGAAGACGGGGAACGACTCGGCGGCAGCGTGTCGGTTTCGACGAGCAAGGACATGGTCGCGTGGTCGATCAGTGTGCCACTCGAAGACGCCGCTGCGGCCGCCGCGCTGCTGGCGGATGTGGTGGAGCACGCAACGTTCCCTGGCGATGCGGTGGACGCGGAGCGTGCACAGCTGCTGGCTGAGTTGCAGGCGCGGCGCGATGACATGGTCCGCCATCCATTGACGCTCGCGCGCAAGGCGCTCTTCGGAGAACACACATACGCACTCGATGCGCTCGGCACCGCGGAGAGTGTGGCGACCTTGAACGCAGACCTCGTGCGCAGCTGGCACGCGGAGGTCGTGCTCCGTGGCGAGGCAGTGCTCGCGATCGTTGGTGATGCGGATCCGTCGGTGCTCGCGTCGCTGGTCGCGACAGCCTTTGACGAGTTGCATCCTCGATCCGGTGTGGCCGTGACCGCGCCCGCCTTGCCGGCCGCATCGATCGAGGTGATTGAACACCGGGCGAAACGCCAGAGCGCTGTGGCACTCCTGTTCCGCGGTCCCGGGCGTCGCGATCGCGCGAGATACGCGACCGCGCTCATGACCGGAATCGCCAGCGGGCTTGGTGGGCGCTTCTTCGAATCGCTGCGGAGCCAGCAGTCACTGGCCTACTCGGTATTCGTGAGCGCGTCCACGCTGCGTGACGCAGGGATGATCTCCTCGTACATCGCCTGTGCCCCTGAACGCGAGCTCGAGGCACGCGCCGGACTGTTGGCCGAGTTCGCCGCGCTGCGCGAGACGGAGGTGTCACCGGTCGAGCTCGAGCGCGCTCGCACGTACGCCATCGGGATGCACGCGCTGAGTCAGGAGAGCTCGGCCTCGCAGCTCGGCGACATGGTCGATGCGTGGTGCTCCGGTGCAGGACTGGGCGAACTCGAGGACGAAGTGCCCGAGCTTCAGGCAGTGACCGCGGCGCAGGTGCAGTCCATCGTCCGAGTCTGGTGCGACCCGGCGCGACGCGTCGAGGCCGTGGTTCGAGGGACTCCGACAGCCTGACGCGAGGGGATGCGTCAGCGCCTTGCTTCGTCCAGTCCGCGAATGGCGCGTCGCAGGGAACTGTATGCCAGCCGCAGCCGTCCGTCCGGACCTCGCAAGCCGCGCCGCGTGTCGTAATCGCCAGCGTCACCCACGATGACGCCAGCAATCGTCGGTCGGGCGCTGGCCCAGGCGAGCACTCCCCAGATGCCGCGGTCCTGCGCCTGCTCACCCTGCGTCCACGGGAACCCGGCGGCCAGCAGGACCCACTCGTCTCCGACGCGCGCGTTCTGCCGCGAGCGCACGGCGCGCCATCGGTCCGCGGCCTGCAGCCTCGCCTCGAGGCTCACACCACCCCGGAACCCGGGCTGCATGATGTATCCGATGCCGTCCATGCCCGAGGCAGGTGACGCGGCCCAGGTCGCGAGCACACTGTCGCGATCGTCGAACGTTGCAATCTCTGCCAGCACGCGCGTGCGAGGCCGAAGCGCGTGTGCGGTCTTCGCGCACATCGCGAGCAGCGGATGCCACTCCGTCGAGGCTCGTTGCCCCACCAGCTGCACTCCCAACCCGTTCGGGTCCTCCAGTGGCACAAGAATGTCCGGACGGAGCCGTCGAACGACCTGATCCACGAGTGCAACCCGCTCGCGCTCCCATGCGGTTGGCGCGAAGCGGAAGCGAACCGCCTCGCGGAGGTCCCATCCCAGTGTCACGACGATGAGTGTGCTGTCAGCGCGATAATCATCCAGCGCACGTGCGAGCGAATCGAGCGCGCGTGGTGTGGCGCCGCCGGGGGCGACAGTCACGGCGATCACGTCGACGCCCGCGCTGTCGGCGAGCCCGGTATCGTAACGCAGCGCCAGCGGTGCGGGCGTTCCGCGCAGGACGGGCAGTATCTGCACGCCGACGAGCAGCGGCGAGTCCTGCGGGCGTTCGCGCAGCGGCGCCAGCGTCCAGCGGGAAAAGCTCTGTACGCCACGGATGGCTCGCGGCAATTCGCTCGAAAACGCCACGACTGCGGTCAGTGCATAGAGCGCGATCACACCTCGGACGCTGGCATTCACCGCCCAGCGCGCCCGGTATGCCGGTGCGACGACCGGCGGCGCGAACGCGAACGGAGACCATAGCGCTGCGGTGCCGGCGACATAACCGATCGCTCCCGCTGTCGCAGTCGGTACCGCATGCAGTACCACGGGCAGCCCAATGCCATTGCCGGCGGCGTATTCGATCCACGCCGAGACGGCGAGGATGGCGTCATAGGCGACGATCGGCGCGACGATCGCGCGAGCGCCCAGCCGACGCACGAGCGTGAGCACGGCCTGGCAGGCAACGAGCGTGAGCACCAGCGGCCACAGCCAGCCCAGAGCGGCAACCGTTCGCCCTTCCAGCAGGGAGCTGCCGACGATGCGGATCAGCGCGGCAGGAATGAGCAGCAGTCCAGTCGCGGCGGTGAGCGTTGCCCACCCGCGGGGCGCCTCCGCGACGCGCGCCAATCGACCGGCGAGGCCGACATCCCACAACACGATCAGGATCGCGGCAACGAGGGCAGCCAGCGGCAGGGCAACGGTCAGCAGGAGAACACCTGGCGTGCGAGGGGACGTGCGTGTGCGGTGACGAGCGTGAGCCTATGCCGGCACCGCAGGAGAGGCAACTGCTGGCCGATGAGGCGGTGTCTTGTTTTCTTGTTCTGCATGCGCGTCCGGGATGTGCTCACGCCACCAAATCTGATCTCGCTCTCGCGCCTTGCGATGGCCGGCGTGTTTGTTGGCGTCCGCGATGGCGACTGGCGCGTGGCCGTCGTCCTCATGGCAATGGCTTCCGATGTGCTGGATGGCGTGATCGCACGTGTCTCGAATACGACCACGCGAATTGGTGCACTGATTGATCCGATCGCCGATCGGGTCTTCATGCTGGTCGCGTTCGTTGCCGTCACCGTCGATGGGCTCATCTCGCCGTGGCAGCTCGGCCTGCTCATGCTTCGCGACGTGATGACCGTGATCGGCTGGTTCGTCGCCCGGAACGTCAGTTGGTTGCGAGGCGTCACCTTTCAGGCGCGCTGGCCCGGGAAGGGCGTCACCGTGCTGCAGTTCGTCACGCTGCTTGCGTCGCTGCAGGCCCCTCGTCTCACGGCTGGTCTGGCGCTCGCCTGCGGAATCCTCGCGGTGGTGGCGACGACTGACTACACGCTCATGCTCTGGGCGAACCGCAGGGGTGGGCCACGAGACCCTGAAGCTGCACGGCCCGGGTCCGTTCACGCCGACGAACGCGTCGAGTGACGCGCGGACCCTGGCGCCGGGTCGTGGCTGTCGCGTTTGTCATCATCTGTGGGCCTTCGCACGTCGTCGCGCAGCGCGTCATTCCTTCGGAGCGTGCATCCGTCCTGCTGCCAGCGGTACGCACGGACCTGTTCTTCGCACGCGATCCTGGTGCACAGCTGGCACTCGGCCTGATTGCATCACCCGCGTACAACGTTCGTGTCCAGCTTGATGTCGGGGCAGGTGGCGTGGCGCGCACGTCTGGCTGGGCGTCGGCGGGGCGTGCGGAACTGCTCCTGCGCTGGGTGAGCGATCCGTTCCGTCGCGCGCGGTGGGCGCTCCACGCCGGCGGCGGCGTGGGTGTGGCCGTGGAGTCTTCTCGTGCCCTGCGGCCACTTGGGATCGTCACTCTTGGCGTCGAGGGTCCGGCCAAGGGGCGCTGGCTCCCGGGCGTCGAGCTCGGACTCGGCGGGGGAGTGCGCGCGGGGCTCACCATGAGGCGCGTTCGTCCGGGACGGCGCTGACCGGCGCGCTCCGGGTGTTCGGCAAACAGGGGCCCGGCAGGGCACTAAAGTTCGGCAGTCCGCGACCGATATTGAATGGATGAGTCCGGCGTATCGATCGGCCGGGTTCAGGCTCAAGCCCAGAAACATGGCCACTGACGGCACTCCCACCCGGCACGATGCGCTGGCCCGCGCCGCGACTCTCGTCTCCCGAGCGCGAGGGTTGCGTCGTGCCCAGGCCGAGGTTCAGGACCTGACCGCGCGCGAGGTGAGGGTGCTGGCGCGCACTGCGGCACAGTTCTTCGATACGATTCCGATGGTGGAGTTCATTCCCTCGTTGCTTCCCCCCTCGGCGCGTGCGCTCCGCCGGATCAGACATCGCGTACTGCACAGCATCGTGGAGGACAGCGGGTCGGCCGGGGTATGCGTGCGTGCCCTGCTGCTCGGCCGTGACGGTGCGCTGCGGCTGTTCACGGTGCGCTCCGACGAGTCGCGTGACCTGTCGCAGATTCTGGAGCCGGGACGCATTCCACCGGCGGGCGTGATGCGCGACGTGGTGGAGTGGACCCCGACCCTGCGGGTCGACGGGTTTCGGCCGTTCGAGATCCTCGACAAGCTCGCGCAAACGCTCGATACCGTGGAGGCGAAGATCGCCGTCGCGGAAGAGCGGGTGCAGGTGCAGAAGTCCGCGCTCGAGAGCGGCGACCTGTCCGTGCTTCGGCAGACGCCTGATTCAGCCAGCAGCGAGGAGCGACGCAGGGTGCAAGAGACGCCGCCTCCGCCCTCGGAACCCCCCACTCGCAGGGTTGATGCGGAGCTCCCTGAAATTGACCTGTTCGCGCGGGTCGAGGCACTCGCAAACGGAACGCAGGTCGCCGCTCCGACAGCACAGGAATGGGGTGATGCCGATGAGTCCGAGCCGCTCTGGAACGAAAAGTCGGCCTGACGCAGCGGACCTTGTCCGTCGCATGCACGAACGCCCCCCGCAGCGATTGCGGGGGGCGTTCGTGTGTTCGGCCAGCAGGACGATCAGGCCCCGACGGTTTCCGTCTCTTCGACGTCCGACGTCTCCGCGCCTTGATCGGTGCTGGTCGCATCACCCACGAGTGCGTCGATTGCTTCCGCTTCCGGTGTCAATGAAGCGGCATCAACCGAAACTGTTTCGTCGGTGACCACCGCAGCCTTGGGCGGCTGCACAAACCGCTCGCCCAGCTTGCGAAGGTCGTTTACATCGGCCGGCTTCAGTTCCGGGTACCGCTCGGCGAAATACGCCATCGTTTCGGCAAACCACTCTACCTGATGATCAGGCGCCGCTCCGATGACCTCACACCGCATGATCTGCTGGAACAACTCATCCCGCGCCTGCTCGAACGGTGTCGGCGGCGTCACTACGCGACGCTGTCGATTCTTTTTCGTCAAATTCACCTCATTGGTGGCAGCTGGTATCCCTGAAAAACTAGTCGGTCGTGCGGCTGTGTTCCAGCGACGGGTCCAGACGGTTCGCTCCCTGAACCCGCTCCAGTATGAGCGCCGCGAGTGCCTCAGGACGTTCCAACGCCAGCAGTCGCCGCGCGTCAGGCAGCCGGATCATCGCCGCGGCGGCGGGCGCGACCATCGGATCGTCTTCTCCAGTGACGCGCAGAGCGCCCGGTTCGTTGACGGCCAGCGGCGTTGCATCGGCCTCCTCTCCCACCGCACGGGCGAGATCGAGGAGGTGCCTGGCGCCCTGACTGCCGGTGTACGGTGCCGAGAAACGGGCCACCATCCGGTCCGGCATGCTGGTCGCCGCGCGACTGACGGCCGAGCGGAGGACCGGGCCAAGCAGATCGACGACGCCAAGTGGGCGGCTCGAGATCTCGAGCAGGGCGGGTCCGGCCTGACCCTGCACCGCCTCGATTTCCGGGCCGCCAGCCAGATCTCCCGGTGTCGGAGAACAGAGCACGAGGCTTTCGATCCGCTCTGGCCTCATTGCCGCCAGTCGTCTCAGGACGACGCACCCGAGATCCTGCCCCACTGCCGTGACCCGGTTGACGCGCAGCAGAGCCAGTGCCCGATCGACATACCTGGCTTGTGATGAGATGTCGTACGGACCACCGACTGGTCTGTCTGATTCGCCAAAGCCAAGCATGTCGGGCGCAATGACCTGACAGCCGCCGGCGATCAGCACCGGGGCGACGAGCTGCCAGAGCGTGGCGCTGGTCGTGAAGCCGTGCAGCAGGAGCACCGCTGGTCCGCCGTGGCCATAGCGGACCGCGTGGAGCGCGCCCGGGCCGACCGGGAGCCTCACGTAATCGCCGTCGAGCGGAACGTGTGTGAGCACCGCCCGCGTCGAAGGCAGGCGTCGCTTCACGGTCGTTATCGGCGAAAAGATCGGTGTGGCAATGACGGGCGGTCGCGGCACGCTCCAAATGTAGCCTGCCGCAAATGCACCGAGTGAACTAGCGCGGGGCTGGGTGGTACACCTACCCTTGTCAGTCGCAGCTCGGTCGGCTGCAGGTGCGACGGGCCGTTCGGTGCCGGAAACCGGACGGGCACCTCCTGATTTTTCCGCTTCGGGCCCGCCTACGCTGGCCCCGCCACCACTGAGGACGATCCATCGTGAGCGCGAAGAAGGTCCAGGTCAAGCAGTCCGGCAACAAGGGGTTCATCATCGCATTGGCGGGCATCGCGCTCGCCGGTGCCGCATTCATCGTCTGGAAGACGCAACAGCCACGGGCGGTCGCGCCGTTGGTGCTCCCTACCGTTGCCGATTCCGCGCTCGCTGCCCAGGCGCATGGCTACACGATCGGGTCACCGGCGGCCAAGGTCGAGATCACGGAGTACGCTGACTTCGAGTGTCCTGCCTGCGGGCGGTTCTACGACATTACCGAGCCTGACATCAAGAAGAACCTCGTCGAGACCGGGCTGGTCAGGTACACGTTCTACGATTTCCCCTTGCTCAATGTGCACCAGAATACCGTTGTCGCGTCGATGGCGGCGGCGTGCTCCGATGATCAGCAGAAGTTCTGGGAGATGCACGACCAGCTGTTCGCGAACCAGGATACGTGGAGTGGGCTCAACACGAGCAATCCGCGCGGCGTGATCACGGCGTACGCGCAGCGGATTGGCCTCGACATCGGCAAGTGGAACGCATGCATGGATGCGAGCACGCACGCCGATCGCATCAAGGCGAACTACGCGAAGGGACTGACGATGCAAGTGAGCGGCACGCCATCGTTCTACGTGAATGGTGTGAGAGTCGAAGGCCGCGGTGTGGCGACGTACGACGAGATCAAGGCTGCGGTCGACGCGGCGCTGGCTCCAACGCTGCCCGCGCCTGCCGCCGCACCGGCGGCGCCGAAACCGTAGCAGCAGACGGTTCAGCGGCGCTGAAAGACGGCGGGGCGCACCGAATCACCCGGTGCGCCCCGCTCTCGCTTCCTGGCGCGAACAGTCAGCGCCTTCTCGCTCCGGTGTTTTCGCCGGCCGCAATGCGCACCATCGGGAGCACATCGTCGCCAACCATGTGTTCACCAAGCGGCGTGTTGCGCTCCGGGACGACATCGTCGCCTAGCACGACCAGCGTTCGCGTGGCGACCGTGCTGGCGAGCGGTTCGGGTATCCCGAGCATTCGGATGTACGTCTCGATCGCCCGATCGAAGGGAAGTTCACCCGCGAGCGTATCCACGAAAAGCAGCGCATTGCGCACGTGCGTCTCGAGCACGGCCTCTTCGGCGCGCGCCTGCGCGAGCCGCAGGCGACGCTCGGCCGCGTCACTGAGCTTCCGGGGGAACAGCGTGTCGGGAAACAGGCGGCCGAGCAGACTCATGGCAGAAGGTTAAGCAGCGCGCCGCACGCGTGCCAGCGATAGCGGGCTGGTCACGACTCTTGCGCCTCGTACTGCTCCTTCAGGCCGGCGACCACACTCGGGTCGGCCAGCGTCGTCGTATCGCCAAGTGCGCGGCCCTCGGCGATGTCGCGCAGCAGCCGACGCATGATCTTGCCGGAGCGTGTCTTCGGCAGATCGGCGCTGAAGAGAATGTCATCCGGCTTGGCGATGGCGCCGATCTTCTCACCGACGAAGTCGCGCAATTCATCGCGCAACGCGGATGAGGCGGGAAACCCTTCGCGCAGTGTCACGAACGCGGCGATCGCCTGTCCCTTGATCTCGTGCTCCTTGCCGACCACGGCGGCTTCAGCAACGGCCGGATGGCCGACGAGTGCGCTCTCGACTTCCATGGTCCCGATGCGGTGCCCGGCCACGTTGAGGACATCGTCAACGCGTCCGAGGATCCACCAGTAGCCATCGTCATCGATCTTCGCGCCATCGCCGGCGAAGTAGAGATCAGGCCGGCCGGGCCACTTGCTGAAGTACGTGTCGACGTAGCGTTGCCGGTCGCCCCAGATGCCGCGCAACATGCTGGGCCACGGACGCGTGATCGTGAGCAGGCCGCCGCCAACAGGAATCGGGTTCGCGGCCTTGTCCACCAGCGCGACGCTGTATCCGGGAAGCGCGTGCGTTGCGCTCCCGGGCTTCGTTTCAGTCACGCCGGGCAGTGGCGCAATGACAATTGCACCGGTCTCCGTTTGCCACCATGTGTCGACGATCGGGCAGCGTTCCTTGCCGATCACCCGGTGATGCCACATCCATGCCTCCGGGTTGATCGGTTCACCGACCGTGCCGAGCAGGCGCAGTTGCGACAGATCGTGCAGGTTGGGGAACTGCTCGCCCCACTTCATGAAGGCACGGATAGCGGTCGGCGCCGTGTAGAAGATCGTGACGCCGTGTCGCTCGCACATGTCCCACATGCGACTCCGGTCGGGCCAGTCTGGTGCCCCTTCGTACAGCAGACAGGTGGCACCGTTGGCGAGTGGTCCATACACGACGTACGAATGGCCGGTCACCCATCCCACGTCGGCTGTGCACCAGAAGACATCGTCGTCCCTGAGGTCGAACACCTGCTTCGTCGTGGTGGTGACGCCGGTGAGATAGCCGCCGGTTGAGTGGACGATTCCCTTTGGCTTGCCAGTCGTGCCGGACGTGTACAGGATGAACAGCGGATCTTCCGCATCCATGGTCGCCGGTTCACACTGCGACGGCGCTTTCTGCATCAGGCGGTGCCACCACGAATCACGCCCATCCTGCATCTGTGCAAAGCTTTCGTCACCGATTCCGCCTGCACGGCGCTGTACCACGACGCAGTGCTCGATGCTCGGCGTGTCCATCATGGCCGCATCGGCGTTGCGCTTCAGCGGCACGATCTGTCCGCGCCGAAAGCCCCCGTCAGCCGTGATGAGCACCCGGCACTGGGAGTCGTTGATGCGGTCGCGGAGTGATTCCGGGCTGAAGCCACCGAAGACCACGCTGTGGATCGCGCCGATCCGCGCACAGGCGAGCATGGAGATGGCCGCCTCGGGAATCATCGGCAGGTAGATCGCGACGCGATCGCCTTTGCGGACGTCGAGGCTCAGCAGCACGTTGGCGAACTTGTTCACCTCGGTGTACAGCTGCCAATAGGTGAGTGTGCGCTGGTCGCCCGGTTCACCTTCGAAGATGAGTGCAGCCTTGTTCCGTCGGGCCGTGCGGATGTGCCGGTCGAGGCAGTTGGCCGCAACGTTCAGCTGGCCGTCACGGAACCAGGTGGCGAACGGTGCGTCCCACTCGAGCCCCTTGGTGAACGGTGTGATCCACTCGAGCGCGCGCGCGGCCTCGATCCAGTACTCGTCGGGATTCGCGGCAGCCGCTGTGGCGAGGCTCGCGTCACGGACCACGGCATCCCGTCGAAACGCGGGCGGCGGAGGGAAGCGGCGGTTCTCGGTGAGCAGGGCGTCAATCTCTGCCATGGGGAGGTCTGGGCTGAGTGTCGTGGTTCGGAAGCGGTGAGTCTGCCACGCGGCGCGGGAAGGGGCAACCGGACCCTCGCGCCGGCGGCGGGCGTTAGCTTGGCGCGATGACTTCACCAGCGGCCACGACGACGACCCTTCCACCGCCTGGGGCACCCGTCTGCGAGACCGTCGCGTTGGTCCGCCGGTTCGGGCGTCGGCGCGCCGTCAGTGACGTCAACCTGGTGATCCGCGCCGGGGATTGCGTCGCACTGTTCGGGCCAAATGGCGCTGGCAAGACGACCTTGTTGCGGTTGCTGGCCGGGCTGCTCCGGCCGACCAGCGGGGAGATCCGCGTGCTTGGCAAGCCGCTCGGCGGCGGTGCAATTGCGGAACGCGGCCGCGTTGGTCTGATCAGCCACCAGAGCATGCTCTACGATGTGCTGACCGTGCGGGAAAACGTCATGTTCGCGGCACGACTCCACGGCGTGCCCGACGCAGAGAGCGCAACGGCTGCGGCCCTGCAGCGCCTTGGGCTCGACGCTCGGGCGCTCACTCCGGTCCGGTCGCTGAGCCGCGGCTGGCAGCAGCGGGTGTCCATCGCGCGGGCCATCGTGCACGAACCTGCGCTCGTTCTGCTCGACGAGCCATACACCGGCCTCGATGTCGCCGGCGCACGCGCGCTGACCGAGGTGCTGCTTTCGCTCCGGAACGACGGAGCCGCGCTTGCCATGGTCACGCATGCCGTCGAGGAGGGTCTCGCCTTGGCGACGCACTCGGCGATCATGCTCGAAGGGGTGATCCAGCGGTACGAGGCAACGGCGGGCGTCTCTCCCACCGCTTTTGCCGAGGCCTATCGATCGCTGGCGCTGGAGTCCGTCGCGTGACGACCCCGCGCCTGCCAGGCACGCTCGCGGTCGCGCTGCTGATCGCGAGAAAGGACCTCGCCATCGAGTACCGGACCCGCAGTGCATTCTTCGCGTCGCTGGTGTTCTCGCTGCTTGGCGTCAGCATCTTCTTCATGGTCTGGGACCCGAGCGCGGTCCGCCCCATCGACATCGCACCAGGCGTCCTCTGGACGATCTTCGCGTTTGCGGGAATGCTCGGGCTTCATCGGGCGTTCGGGTTGGAGCTGCAGACGCGTGCCATGGACGGGTTGTTGCTGGCGCCGGTGACGCGCGAAGCGATCTTCCTCGGGAAGGCGCTCGCCAATTTCGTGTATGTCAGCTCCGTGCTGGCCATCACGATCCCGGCCGTGGTGCTGTTCTACAATCTCGAGTTTGGCAGCGGGCTGCTGATCCTGGGCGCGATTGGACTGCTGGCGGCGATCGGGCTGGTGAGTGTTGGAACACTGTTCAGTTCCATGACCGTTCACACCCGGTTTGCCGAATTGCTGCTGCCCATGCTGGCGCTGCCGTTCTTCATCCCGGTGGTGGTACCGGCGGCCCAGGCCTCCGCGAAACTTCTCGTTGGCGCGTCGCTGATCACTGTGATGCCCTGGATCCAGCTGCTGGTGGCTTTTGACGTGATCTTCGGCGTCGCGTGCGTGCTGGCCTTCCCGTTCACCATCGAGGACTGATCGCGGCGGGGACGCAGGGGTCAGCAGAGTATCATTCCCCTTGCGGGCCGGTGCATTGGGCCTTCGATTGAGTTGAGTACCCCCCACATGATTCCTCATGGCTGATTCACTCGCGCGTTCGATACCGTCGGCTGGCGCCGCACGTACGTCACGGGCCCCGGCGGCGGGTTTTGACTGGTTGATGGCGCTGGCCATGGCCGCTGTCGCGGCGGTGATGGCGCGGGCCATCTGGTACACCCCGCCTGAGGCACTGCAGGGTGACGCGCAGAAGATTTTCTACATTCACGTGCCCTCCGCCGTGGTCGGGCTGTATCTCGCCTGCCCGCTGGTTGCGATCGGCGGCGCCATGTATCTCTGGTTGCGGGACGATCGCCTCGACCGCCTGGCCGAGAGTGCAGCCGAGATAGCGCTGGTGTTCCTCAGCGTGGTGCTCGTCACGGGTCCCATCTGGGGCAAGCCGATCTGGGGCGCCTGGTGGTCGTGGGATGCGCGACTGACCAGTACGCTCTTCCTCTGGTTTGTGCTGCTCGGCTATACGGTCCTGCGCGGTGCAATCGAGGATCGACAGCAACGTGCGCGCTACTCCGCCGTGCTTGGCATCCTTGCCGCGCTGCTGGTTCCGTTCATACATCTCAGCGTCGAGATGTTTCGCACCATGCACCCGCAGCCGATCGTGCTGACGCCCGACGTCGTCGTGCCGGGCAGGTCGCGACTGTCGCCCGAGATGAGCCGCACACTGCAGTTCGCCATGCTGGCGTTCATCACGTTGTTCGTTGCGCTGTTGCGGTCGCGGCTGAAGTTCGCCCGGTTGCGAGATCAGGTGGAAGCGCTCGAGTCCGGAGACGCATGATGCCCCACAACACCGGATTCATGATCGCGGGATATGCCGCAGCGGTGCTCATCCTCGGTGGCTATGTGGTTGCATTGATCGGGCGCTCGCGTGCGATGTCGCAACGAAGTCACGCGCTCGACGCTGCCGAAGGACGATGAGGCGAAGACGAGTTCGCCGATCGGGACGATGATGACGCAGCCTCTCGACATGTCGGTGCGGCTTCTTGCAGGGCGCACGATCGTCGTCACGCGCGCGGCCGCGCGCGCCGAGCAACTCGTAGGGCCGCTGGAGGCACTGGGTGCGCGCGTGCTGACCTACGCAGCGACAGAACTCGTCGTGCGTGACGTCGAAAGTCTCCGGGTGGCTGCACGCGCACTTGGCCGCTACGACTGGGTGGTCTTCACCAGCGCGACGGCGGTCACGCTGACATTCGACGCGACGGAGGAATGCGGCATTGCAGCTGCAGACTGGGCGCACACGCGTGTCGCGTCGGTCGGGACGGCCACGGCGGCGGCCATTCAGGCGCGTGGTGTCATGCCGACGGTGATCCCGGAGCGATTCACGGCCTCTGGGTTGCTTGGGGCGCTCGCGGGTCGAACCGACGTGGCCGGTGCTGCGATCCTGTATCCCACTGCGGCCGGTTCACGGCGCGATCTCGAGGACGGATTGCGTTCCCTCGGCGCGACGGTTGACCGGATCGACGCCTACGAGAGCGTTGGAACCGAGCAGGATATGGCGGAAGTCCGCACCATGCTGCTGGAAGGCGGAGTCGATATCGTCACTTTCACCGCCAGCAGTTCGGTGGAGGCATGGGTGACGGCCATGGCGCCAGTCCATGCTGCCGCTGACGTCGTCTCGATTGGACCAGTCACAACGCAAGCCGCACGTGGCGCCGGCATGCGGGTCGCCGCGGAGGCGATGCCATCCACGCTCGACGGGCTCGTGGCCGCCGTCGTCCGTGCAGTTCATGCACAGCGCGATCGCCAACACCAGCAGAGTCACGAGACATGAGTTCCGCAGTGAAGCCACTCAAGATCGGCACGAGATCATCGGCCCTGGCGCTGGCACAGGCACATCAGGTTCAAGCCGAGTTGGTACTGCTCGGCTTTGCCAGCGAGCTGGTGACGTACACCACTGTCGGTGATCGTCGCCTCGACGTGGCGCTGACGGCCATCGGCAGCAAGGGCCTGTTCACCGAGGAGCTCGAACGCGACCTGCGCGATGGGGTCACAGACCTGTGCGTGCACTCGCTGAAGGATCTTCCAACCGATGATCCAGACGGGCTCACGGTGATGGCCCAGCTCCCGCGCGAGGATTCGCGCGATGCGCTGGTCGTGCGTGACGACGTGCAAGGCGCGCTGCTGCACGAACTGCCGCACGGCGCGATCATCGGTACCTCCAGCCTTCGTCGTCGCGCACAGCTGAAGGCATTGCGTCCGGACTGCAGCGTCGTCGATCTGCGCGGCAACGTCGGGACGCGGCTCGCCAAGCTTGACAAGGGCCTGTGCCACGCGGCGATCCTTGCGGCAGCGGGGCTCAACCGCCTCGGTCTGTCGTCGCGCATTCGCAGCTTCCTTGACGCGCCGGAGTGGCTGTCTGCGGCGGGGCAGGGGGCGATCGCGATTCAGGCGCGCAGCGATGACACGGCGGTGGGATCGATCGTGCGGCGACTGAACCATCAACCGACGATGGATGCCACCTCGTGCGAGCGCGCATTTCTCGCGGCGCTGGACGGCGGTTGTCAGGTGCCGATCGGTGCCGTGATGACCGAATCGGCCGGCGGGCATCGGACCCTGCACGGCCTGGTCGCCGGCCTCGATGGCACACCGATGCTGCGCGGCACCATCATCGTTGGCGAGGACATCACGTCCGCCGCGCATGCGCTGGCCTCGCGGCTCCGTGACGCGGGTGCTGCTGAGGTACTTGCGGCGGCTCGTGCCATCGGCGCAGCATCGCGGGACGCTGCGTCGTGACGGTGTTCCGGGCCGACAACCTCATCCCGCCTCGACTGCACCGCGGCTAGCCGGGTACCCGTTGCGGAGGTAACGTCCCACGATGGCCTCACTCATTCCATCCGTTGCGGAACCGGTGGCTCCGGGGCTGCCAGGCGCGGTTTTCCCCGGTGTGCGACTGCGCCGCCTCCGGCAGTCGCCCGCGATGCGAGCGCTCGTCCGCGAGACGCACCTGCAGGCAGCACAGCTGATTCTGCCGCTCTTCGTGCGACCGGGACGCGGAGTCCGACAGCTGATCTCAGCGATGCCCGGTTGCGCGCAAACCTCGGTGGATGAGTGTGTGAAGGATGCGGCGGCGGCGGCGGCGGCTGGGGTTGGCGGTGTGATCCTGTTCGGAATTCCGGCACACAAGGACGCCGAGGGCTCTGGCGCCTGGGACCCGCACGGACCCGTGGCGGAGGCGGTGCGTGCAATCAAGGAACAGGTGCCCGGCATTCTCGTGATCACAGACGTCTGCATGTGCGAGTACACCGATCACGGACACTGCGGCCTGCTGGAAGGAGCGCAGGTCGACAATGACGGCACGCTCGAACTGCTTGCGCGCGAAGCGGTGATGCACGCGCAGGCCGGCGCCGATGTGATTGCCCCGAGCGACATGATGGACGGAAGGGTTGCGGCGATTCGGCAGGCCCTGGATGCGCACGGCTACTCGCATGTGCCGATCATGGCATATGCCGCGAAGTATGCCAGCGCGTTCTACGGCCCGTTTCGCGAGGCTGCCGAGAGCACGCCGGCATTCGGCGATCGCCGCGCGTACCAGATGGATCCCGCCAACTCCGACGAAGCCATGCGCGAAGTGGCGCAGGACATCGCGGAGGGAGCAGACATGGTCATGGTGAAGCCGGCGGGGGCGTACCTCGACATCATCCGACGCGTGAAGGATTCGACTGGCATGCCGGTTGCCGCGTACCAGGTGAGCGGCGAGTACTCGATGCTGCACGCTGCCGCGGAGCGCGGATGGCTGGACCTGGAGCGCGCGATGCTCGAAAGCCTGGTCTCGATCAGGCGCGCCGGAGCGGACATCATTCTGACTTACTTTGCGGTCGCGGCCGCTCGCGCGCTGTCCCGGACGGCGTGACTGCGTCGCGATTTCCGGATCCACAGTCGGAGTGCCGGCGCGGAGGACCCTTCCAATGAGGGCTATGCTACTGTGCGACCGCGTTGCAGCCGCCGACGGCACTCTCGTTTCTCCACGGTAAATGTTCAATCCCTGGCATGATCTTCCACCGGGCGACAAGCCGCCCGAGCACGTAACTGCCGTCATCGAGATCCCTGCCAAGAGCAGGAACAAGTACGAGCTGGACAAGCAGTCCGGCCTGCTCAAGCTCGACCGTGTGCTCTACTCGGCGGTGCATTACCCCGGTGATTACGGCTTCATTCCGCGCACCCTGCACGAGGACAACGATCCGCTGGACATCATGGTCCGGATCAATGAGCCGACGTTTCCCGGCTGTCAGATCGATGCCCGTCCGGTAGGCGTGCTGAAGATGCTCGACAAGGGCGAGCCTGACGACAAGGTCCTGGCAGTCCCGATGCACGACCCGATTCACGACGAGGTGCATGACCTCGGCGACTTTCCGAGCCACTTCCTGCGCGAAGTGGAGCACTTCTTCAAGATCTACAAGGATCTCGAAGGGAAGCGGGTTGAGATCATCGGCTGGTTTGATGCCGAGGAAGCCCGTCGGATCATCAGCGAGAGCATCGATCGCTACAATGCGAAGTACGGCGCCGGTACGGCAGGCGCCTGACGCCGTCTTGTTGAGCTCGCCGTAGTGTCTCTGGCGACCCCTGCCATGACGCGATTTCGGTGACTTGTTGCGTCGGCACGAGGTATGCACTGAGACAGATGGAGTCGAGCCCCCACAACCACCGAGTGCCGCACGCCAGTCGTACAGCGTCGCTCGGCCCTCAGCTTACCTGGAGAAATGCCGATGAAGTTTTCACGAATTGCGCTGATTGCTGCGACCGTTGCGATGACGGCCTGCGCGTCGGATGGCGCAACGAACCCCACTGACTCCCTGCAGATCGAGTCGCGTCTCGCTGCGGTCGCTTCAGCGCCGGATGCATCGGCGAGTCTGGCATCGACTGGTGTGATCGTCCGTGTCGTGGTCACCAATTCGCTGACCGAGACGGTGTCAGGCAGTCGCTGTGCTCAGGTGGTCGAGGCTCGTCTGGCGTCCGATTCGCGATGGACGGACGTCACGTCGACATCAGCGGCATGCAGCGCAATCGCAATCCTGGTCGCACCAGGCGCGACGGCGACATTCGATGGAATCGCCGATCCCTCGAAGATCCGTGGCGTTGCGTCAGCCGGCAGTTCGGTGCTGATCCGCGTGCGTCACTCACTCGTGGGCGGGGATAAGACCTACGTCATGATGTCGAACGAAGTCGTCTGGGTGGTGCGCTGACATAGCCTGCGCGTCGTAGCGCACGCGTCCTGACCCGGTGAGTCCACGGGGCGTCCTTCCACTCGGGAAGGACGCCCCGTTGTCATTTCAGTCCCCGTCGGGGGACAGCCATCGATAGAGCAGCGCGGCCGATACCGCGCCGACGATCGGCGCCGCGAGGTACATCGCGATCCCTTCAAACGCACCCGTGACGAGCATTGGACCGAACGTGCGCGCGGGATTCATGCTGCCGCCCGTCAGCGGTCCGATGGCCAGAATGCCGATGGTAACCGCGAGACCAACGAAGAAGCCGCCAACTCGCGGGCCCCTGTCCTTGTCGCCGGTTGTGCCCATGACGGCGAACATCAGCACCGCGGTGGCAATCGCTTCGAGCGCGAACGCCTGGGTGGTCGTCACGTCCAGGGAGACCATCTGACGCGTGCCTCGCGCGGCCTCGAAGAGCGCGGCCGGGAAGAGCATCTTGAGCGACAGCGCGGCCGCCGTTGCGCCAGTGAACTGACCGGCGATGAAGCTGGCAGCCTGGGCCGGCTTGATGCGCCCGGTGGCGAGCAGCCCCAGCGATACCGCAGGATTGAAGTTCCCACCGATCCGCATGAAGGCAGTGACCATCAGGCCGAGCACCAATCCATGCGCCAGGGCGACTTCGAGCAACCCGGCGCCGACGTCCGCGTTTCGCGTCTGCATGATCACAGCGCCACCGAAGAATGTCAGCGCGAAGGTGCCGAGGAATTCAGAGAGGAGATCGCGGGCGGGTTTCATGTCGGGGCAGGTCCGAGGTGGATGGAAGCCGAAAAGTTACTCAGGCGGGCGCGCGGAACACGAGAGACGCATTGATCCCGCCGAACCCGAAGGAGTTGGACATCACGACGTCAGGCGCGATGGCCGTCCCGCCGGCGGGGACGTGTCGCAACGCGCATGCGTCATCGATCTCGTCGAGATTCACTGTCGGGGGAATCCATCCATCCGCAAACGCGAGCATGCAGATCATGGCTTCGATCGCGCCGCTGGCACCGAGCGCGTGGCCATGGTAGCCCTTCGTTCCGCTCACCCAGATTTGGTCGAGCGCAGAGCCGAAGACGGTGCGCATCGCCTCGACTTCTGTGGGATCATTCAGTGGCGTGGCGCTGGCATGCGCGTTGATGTAGCTGACATCGGACGGGGTGATGTCTGCCCTGGTGAGAGCCTGGTGCATCGCGCGGGCGGCCTGCGCGCCACCCGGGAGTGGCGCGGTCATGTGGTGAGCGTCATTGGTCGTGCCAAAGCCGATGATCTCGGCGTAGATGCGCGCACCGCGCGCAATGGCGCGATCGCGCTCCTCCAGCACGAGTGCCGCCGAGCCCTCGCCCATCACGAATCCGTCACGGTCCGCATCAAATGGTCGGCTGGCGCGCGCGGGATCGTCATTGCGGACGGACATGGCTCGGATCAGTGCAAAGGCACCGAAACAGAGCGGCGCAAGCGGAGCCTCGGCGCCGCCGCCGATCATCACGTCTGCGTATCCGTCGCGGACCTGGCGAAAGGCCTCCCCGATCGCGATCGAGCCCGACGCACAGCTCATCGCGTTGGTCGAGTTCGGGCCCTGCACCCCGGTCTCGATTGCAATGTTGCAGCTCGACGCGCCGCCAAACACCGCGAGGGCAAGCGTGGCATCGACCGCGCGCAGTCCGCCGACGAGGTATCGTCCCAATTGCTCTTCGGCGTACGCAATGCCGGCGAGTGCCGTGCCCATCATGACACCGACGTTCTCGCGCGATTCCTTCGCCAGATCGATCCCCGCATCGGCCAAGGCCATGTTGGCCGCGACGACGCTGAGCTGCCCGAATCGATCCAGGCGCTTGACGCGGCGGGCATCGAGATGATCCCTGGCCGCGAAGTCGTTCACCTGCGCCGCGATGTGCGTGCGGAACGGGCCAGGGTCGAATCGCGTGAGCGTACTGACGGCCGACTGGCCGGCACGCAGTGAGGCGCGAATCGCGTCAAGCCCGATTCCGATCGGCGTGATCGCGCCGATACCGGTGATGACCACGCGGCGTTGTAACGACATCGATTGACTCAGGAAGGGGAAGCGGCGACTGGCGATCCGGCCTGCCGTTCGGCCGCATGCGCGAGGCCGGCGAGCGTGCGAGACGCAATGCCGTGAATGAACACCGGACCGATCACCGCCATTGCAGCGATCCGCCCGATGAGCGGCCACCACGGTCCGTCCCACGCGTGGACGATGCGGACATGCGTCGTGGCTTCATCCCGGTAGATGAATTGCCACTCGACTTCCATTCCGGATGTGATGCCCTGCACATGCTTGAAGCGGATGTTCGGCACTGATGCGTCGACCGACATCTCGGAGAGCCACCATGTTGGCCAGTTGAGCGGACCTCCGAACGGTCGATCCGCGCGCATCTCGACCAACCCGCCACCGTCGCGTGCCCGGTGACGAAACGAGACCGCGTGATAATGCGCCAGGTGCGCTGGCCACGTCAGCACGTCCCTGGCGATTGCAAAGATGACATCACGCGGCGCCCGAACCGTCTGTTCGTCGACCGTGATCATGTGACGCTGCAATGGCATCGGGCCGAGCCGATACGGAGCGCGCAGTTTTTCCGGTGTCGGTGTTGTCATGGCACGAGATCGGTCGGATGGAGAACCGTGGGAATCTTCGCCTTCACGCCGCGTGCCCCGGCCGCCAGTCAACTGTCAGTCGCCAGCCAAGGTGCGCGCATTCGACGGCCGCCGCACCGGTCGCTTCGTGCACGGCGTTTCGAAGTTCGTCGTGCGCGAACCCCCGCATCACGCTCACGACGCCGTCATGCCGGCTGGCGGGGTGGAATCCGAGCGGGAAGCTGGTCAGCCAGAGTCCCGCCGCGGCGAACCAGCTTCGTCTCAGGTCGCTGATCAAGACAGCGTGCCGCGCCACACGATTCAGCTCGGATATCACCGAATGCACAGCCGTGGGCGGGAAGTGGTGCACGACCTGCGCGGCGATCACGAGATCCGCGCACGCCGCTGGCAGCGGGAGGGCGAGGATCGATCCGCAGATGAAGAAGGCACCGCGACGCCGCACGGCGGGCGCGAGGCTGAGCGCAACATCTATCGCCACCGGTCGCGGTTGGCGCCCGGTTTCGCGCAACGCCACGCACACCGCGTGGAGGATGTCGCCTGCCCCCGATCCCACATCCACCACGAGTGGCGACTGCGGCAGCCGATCTGCGATCGCCCTCACGCGTGCGACGACCGCGCGTGTGCCGCCGAAAAGCGCATTGGCCCGCGCGATGTCGGCGTGCGATCGCACCACGAGTGCGTCCGGCACGCCGGGATCATCGAGCAACTCATACCCCGTCCGGCGTGCAGGGGTCAACAGCGGCATACTCCGGTCGCCTCAGCGAGTGAGTGACGCATAGCCACCACGATAGTACAGGAGCGGCTGGAGGTCGCGCGCCTGGCCCGACTCCACACTGCCGACGACGATCGAGTGGTCCCCGTGTGCGACTCTCCCCGCCACCGTGCATTCGACGGAGGCGAGCGTGTCATCGAGCAGCACGACGCCCGACGCCGCTCGCGTGAATCCCACGCCGTCAAAGCGATCACCGTCGCGGCTCGCAAAACGGCGCGAGAGCGCCTCCTGACCGGAGGAGAGCATGTTGATCGCGAACACCGTCGCCGTCTCGAAGGCAGGCCACACCGATGCCCCATGGTCAATGCAGACGAGCACCAGGGGCGGGTCGAGGGAGAGCGACGAGAACGCGCTGACGGTCATTCCGTGATCAGTGCCGTCACGATCAACGGTGGTGACGATGGTGACGCCGCTGGCGAATCGCCCGAGTACTGCGCGGAAGAGGTCCTTGTCGATTGCCATTGGATCAGGCTGCGGGACGTGCGGCACGCCAGCGTCGCGGGTCAAGGAAATGGAGGAGAAAGGATGGACGCAGTATCGCAGCGGGTGGCACGAAATCACCAGTGACGCCAATCAGAAGGTCGGCCAGGTCACGGCGAGCGCCGAGCACGCGAGCGGCGTGATTCATGAGCAGGGGAGAGCCGACGGCTGCGCCAATGACGCGCTCGACGATCCATTTGTGCCGGAATTCCGCCCGGCGCGCAACGTCGTAGGCACGCAGCGCGTCGAGTGCTCGACGCGGCGATCCGGCGCGGATTGCCGTCGTGGCGTATTCGCCGAGCATTTCACCGCCGCGCAACGCGGCGTAGATGCCTTCGCCGGTGAACGGGTCGAAGAAGTCTGCGGCGTCGCCAACCAGCGCCGCGCCCGGCGCATGCGCCCGACGCGCGTGCGAGGCAAAGGGTCCGGTGACCTGAACGTCACTCACGCGCGATGCCATCTCGAATCGTGGTGCGAGATGCGGTCGTCGTGCGATCCAGCGCGCGAGGAACCCCGCCGCATCGCCGGCCGCTTCACGCGCCTGACTGTGCGGCACGACGAGCGCCACGTTCGTTTCTCCGTGTCCCACGTCCGCAAGCCCGAGGTAGCCGTCGTGCTCAACGTGCATCTCGCCGTGGGCCCCGATGCCGGCCACGTCGCGAAAGTGCGCCACGAATGCGATGCGCCTGGGCCACGGCAGTCGTGCCTGCAGTCCCAGCCGGCGCGCCACACCGCTGCGCAGCCCGTCGGCACCGATCACCAGCGCGGAGCGCCATTCGTGCACGGTTCCTTCGCTGCGTACGCGCACGCCGCAAGTGACGCCGTCCTTCTCGATCAGCGACTCCATCATGGCGCCTTCAACAATGCGCGCTCCCGCCCGCTGCGCGGCACGCTGCAGAATCGGATCGAGGTGCCGGCGACGCAGGGCGAGGCCTCGGTCCCGAAAGCCCGAGAAGCCGTGTTGGGCGGCGAATTCACCGTGAATGAGTCCGCCGTCAGGGCTGCGAACGCGCATGCCGTGCAACTGGGCGGCACCCGATGCTTCCACCGCGCCGAGCACACCCATGGCGTCGAGAATGCGCGAGCCCTGCGGGCTGAGATACTCGGCACAAGGCTTGTCACGCGGGAATCTCGCCCGGTCAATCACCGTAACATCGATCCCTTGTGACGCCAGAGCCCACGCGACGGCGGAGCCGGCCGGCCCACCGCCCACGACAATTGCCTGCGCTTCTGAGCGTGCTGTGGCTGTCACGCCCTGCCGATCCGTGACAACATGGCATGGATTCCGGATGCGGTGCCTGCGCCGATGATCGTTGCGGCGAAATTCACGGCGTCATTGTCGAACCAGTGTAGACCGCCTGCCCATTTCGTGGGCGTGCCATCGTCGTCCTGCAGCCGTTCCGTGAGGCGCCCGGTGCCGATCGATCGGCGGCGAACCTGCAGCGTGGCGCCGAGGACGGAATCGGCCATGGCACCCACGACGCCGCCAGCTGCGGCTGACCCTGCAACATTGGGCGGCCAGCGAAGCACGACAGCGATACCCGCGATCGCGAGCGCTCCGCAGAGCGTGGCACCGATGCCAAGCCACGAAACGCCACCCGACATTCCTGGTTCGAGGGGCGCCCACGTGATGATCGAGTGCGGTGCCCTGTTCGAAAGCATCCCGATTTCCGTTCCCCATGTATCCGCAGTGGCGGCGGCCAGGGCTCCCAGGGCACCCGCTGCGCTCGAGCCCAGTGACTGAAACTCCGAGCCGCCTGCGAACAGGGCGATGGACGCACCGAGGGTGAAAACCGCGCCATTCGCCAGCACCTGCCATGCGTCACGGGCGCCCGATTTCCCGATGATCGCACTGCTGCGCTGCCGCTTTCGCTCGCGACCAATTCTGCCGAGGAGTACGCTACTGAGAAAGAAGCTCAGCAGGAGCACCATCCAGCCACGACCCGCCAGTGCCGCAACGCTTCCAAGCACTGCAGCGGCGATCGCTCCTCCTGCCGTCAGCATTCCTGCCCACCAGACCGCTCCTGCAATCGCCGGGCCGAGTCCGGCGAAGAGCAGCGAGGGCAGCGTCACGCGGATACTCGCTGGGCGGCGCACTCGCGGAGCGCCAGCTGCACCCGTTGCCGCAGTGCCGGCCTCGCTTCATCGAGTGCCACGGCGCGTCGCAGCACGCCGTGGAAGCTCACGTCAGCAGCGAACCGTTCGCGGCACGACGCACAATGCGCCAAGTGTGTTTCGATCGCTCTGCCATCCCCGGGAGTGAGTTCTCCGTCGCATGCAGCGAAGATGTGGGGTCGGATCATCGCGCATGGGTCACTGCCGGTGAGTGCATCGTCGCCACGCTTCAGCATGCGCATGTCCGATCGGAATTCCGGACAGTACCGGATGGAGCGTGGGAGCGGGACATACGCCTGAATGCCCTGTGTCTTGGAGGGAAGCGCCGGGATGCAATATACCGAACGGCCGCCGGAAGGTGCCGGTTCCGTGCACGGCGACCGATGCACTGCGCTCGCCATCGACGATTTCTTCTTGTCTGCTTTCGCGTTTCGGTGTAGGTTCGGTCTGTGCAGGCCCGGTGCGCAGCAGCACTGGACAGCCTGCGTGCGACCCGATTCCGCTGCGTTGCGGCGGGCGCATCCTTTTGGAGTCACGCGAATGTCCGCGACCGTTGATGCTCGCCTGCCACTGAGTCTGCTGGAAGCCGTCCGGTTCGTCGACACACCGGAAGGCAACGTAGAGGCCGAGTACATCGAGGAGCTCCGTACCAAGCGCCTCGGCCTGAGCGACACCGTCTATGCGCAGATCAAGCGATACAGCAACGCGGTGCGCCGGAATGAGCGCACGGTGCGGGATGAAGCGGCGGCGCTGGCGCGCCTGATTGGTCGCCGGACTGACGCCCACCGCGTGTTCGATTCGGCGGGCTCGCTGCTGGCACGTGAGGCGATCGACACGGTGTCCGTATTCCGGCGCAACGCCATCCGGCGCCTGCCGGGAATGATCGCTCGACCGATGGCGCTGACTGCATTGAGCCGACTGGCAAAGCGTTACCTCGACGCGCGCGTCGATCGCATTGGTGGTTCCGTGATCCTCGCGGTCCGCGACCCGGTCACGATCGAAGGGTCGGCCATCGCCGGCTTTGCGTTCTATGCCTCCGCCTTCTCGACGTTGATGGAAGAGTTGACAGGCTACCCAGCCGTGGTGACGCGCATCGACGGCACCGCATGCGGCCAGAGTTGGAAAGCGACGTGGGGACGCTCCTGACCTTGGCTGAGGCGCCCGTCTAGTTTTCGCCCGATGCGAGAACCACACCGCCTCCCGGAAATTCAGTCTGCGTTGCGCGCGGCCAGCCTGGACGGTTGGCTGCTGTACGACTTCAAAGGGTGCAACCCGATCGCTGCGGGCCTGCTCGGCTTCGAGGGGCTTTCGTCGCGTCGCGCCGTGGCATGGATCCCGGTGGACGGCACTCCTGTCGCGCTGATGCATGCGATCGAACTCGATTCGTGGCGCAAATGGCCCGCCGCATGGGGCCGGCGCGTGTACCAGTCGTGGCAGTCGCTGGAGGGCGAGCTGCGAGCCCTCGTGGATGGCAAGCGTGTGGCGATGGAGTACTCGCCTGGAGATGCCGTGCCGTATCTCGACCGCGTTCCAGGTGGTGTGCTGGACATGGTCAGGGCGTGTGGAGCACGGATCGAGACATCGGCCGAACTGGTGACGCGGTTCTACGCGGTGCTGAATGACACGCAACTCGCAGCGCATGCGCGCGCGGCTGAAGTGATCGCCGCTACAGGGCAGGCCGCGCTGCGTCGTGCAGCCAGCGCGGCGCGCGCCGGCGCGCCGCTGACCGAGTTCGACGTGCAGCAGTGGATCATGACGGAGTTTTCGTCGCATGGGCTGATCACGACGCATCCGCCGAACGTGAGCGTGGGCGCGAACAGTGCCAATCCGCACTATGAGCCCGCGGCGGACCGACACTCACTGATCACGATGGACCAGGTATTGCTGATCGATCTGTGGGCCGGTGAACCCGATCAGCCATTTGCAGACCAGACGTGGATGGCAACGATCGGTGAGCCGTCGGACGCGGATGTGCCTGTCGTGTGGGCGGCAATCCGTGATGCGAGGGATGCCGCGATCGATGTGGTCCGTGACGCGGCGTCACGTGGTGCCACCGCGCGGGGTGCCGATGTGGATGATGCGGCGCGCGCGGTGATCACCGCACGGGGGTTCGGCGCGGCATTCACCCATCGCACGGGCCATTCGATCGACGCGCGTGACCTGCATGGATCCGGGCCGAACATGGATGGTTTCGAAACCCGCGAGGAACGCCGGTTGCTGCCGGGCGTGCTCTTCTCGGTTGAACCGGGCGTCTACCTGCCCGGTCGCTTCGGCATGCGGACGGAGGTGAACGTCGCCGTGATGCCGGACGGCGCGGTGCGCGTGACTCCGGAGTCGATACAGTCCGATTTGCTCCGGCTCTGATGCCGCTGACGATCACCGCGCCGCGGCCGGTTGGCGTGGCGGTGCGGGCTGCACGCCTCGGCATGGTGATCAATGTGCTGCTCACATGCGCGAAGCTCGTTGCCGGGCTGCTTGGGCATTCGTATGCGCTGATTGCCGACGCCGCGGAGAGTGCGTTCGATCTCTTCGGATCACTCGCCGTCTGGACAGGAGTACGGATCGCGGATCGCGATGCGACGGACGAATATCCGTTCGGCTTCGGAAAGGCAGAGGCGTTGGCAGGCGCCTCGGTGGCGCTCCTGCTGCTGATTGCCAGCGTCGGCATTGCCGTGGCCTCGATCCATGAGATTCGAACACCGCATCATTCGCCGGCGCCATGGACGCTGCTCGTGCTGGGGAGCGTGATCGCCATCAAGGAAGTGATGGCGAAGCGCGTGCAGCGGATTGCGCGCGAAGAGGGGAGCACTGCGCTGGCGGCTGACGCACAGCACCACCGCAGCGACGCGCTGACATCTCTCGCCGCGTTCGTCGGGATCACAGTGGCACTGGCTGGTGGCGAGGGATGGGAAAGCGCCGACGACTGGGCGGCGCTCGTCGCGGCGGGGATCATCGCCTGGAATGGGGTTGCACTGCTGCGCGCCGCCGTGGCGGATCTGATGGACCGGATTCCTGCCCCGGAGGTGGTGCAGACAATCCGGGCGGCGGCGACCGGAGTGGACGATGTTCGCGCCGTCGAAAAGCTGGCGGTTCGTCGAGCGGGACGCGGCTATTGGGTGGATATTCACGTGCAGGCCGATCCACTGATGTCGCTCGAACTCGCGCACGTCGTGAGTGGCAAGGTGAAGGGAGCCATTCGCGGATCGACACCACAGGTGCTCGGGGTGCTGGTTCACATGGAGCCGCACGATGCGACAGCCCCGGCTGTGTCCCTCAACACCGTCAGATGAGACAGAGAATTCTCGCCGTCCTTGCTGCAGGCATGTGCGCCGCTGTCACCGCCGACGCGCAGACAGTGAATCAGGCGATGGTCTGGGCGGGGGTCTTTGGCGACCACCGCATCGGTGCGAGGTCGGCGTTGCACTGGGACTATCAGGCGCGACGTGCGGATTTCGGCGAAAGCTGGCAGATCATGCTCTCAGCCGTCGGGTACACGCGCGATCTGTCGAAGGAATGGCGAACCACCGTCGCTCTCGGCGCGATGCTCGGATATCCATACGGTACGTTTCGCGCGCGAACGAAGAACGCCGAGCTGCGGCCGATGATTCAGCTCACGGGTGCCCGTCCGCTCGGCTCGTTCACGTGGAGTGATCGGATTCGTGCTGAAGTGCGCCTGTTGCATCCGGTGGGCAGTTCGGCACCGGCAGATGCGGACTGGATGCAGTCGATCGTGCGGCTCCGACGGCAGGACAAGCTGCAGCACCGGATTTCGCGCGATGGGCGCTGGTACGGTGTGGCGGCCTCGGAGCTGTTCGTCAATGTGCTGCCGGATCGCTCCCGGGTGGGCATGCTCGAGCAGGTGCGCGGGCAACTGGCGCTGGGACGATCGCTGACGCCACACAACCGCATCGAGACGGGCTACGGACTGCAGTACGTGAATCGTCGGGGGGGGGAGGAATTGAATCACACGCTGATCATCAATTACCGAACGACCGTGCCGCTTCGGTGACGGGTCCTGTCGTGCGACGCATCGT
>JANMNM010000065.1:0-53903 GCA_031373905.1 Gemmatimonadaceae bacterium
GGGGAGCCCAGAGTGAAGGTCAAGACATACCATCCCGGCTGGCATGCCGGGACGGCTTCAAATTGTCACAAAGTGGTCGCGGGAGCGAGCAAGGCCGTGTAACGGCGCGTGGAAACCCGCGGGTTGTTACAATCGTGAAAAGCCGGGAAAGTGTCAGCGAACTGATCAGAAGCAGATTGGGCCGTTGCGTCGGCGTGATCACACGGGGTAGTCAGTCGCCTGGACCGTGAGGCCGTCATGTCACCGGCGTCGGGGCGTCGAGCCACTCTTGCAACTCGGCGAGGGCGCTGTAGGCCCGGGAGCGTGAACCTGTCGACGTCGGGTTGTGAGACGCAGAAGCCATGCGGCGTGACGACAACCCGATGCGGCCGCAGTCCGCGCAAATCGTGGCCGCAGTTTCGAATCCCGTCGTCCCAAGGGTGCTTCGAAGTGCCTGACGGCGACATCGTGCGCGCGGTTCGTCGTTCAGTACCGCCGGACTGGTCGCGCGCGTAAGTCCTGCGCACCTCGATGGCGCCGGATGTCCACGCCGACGGCGCAGAAATCGTTCACGTACGACGCGTACGCCGCTCAGACGCTCTCGGCGCACAGGTCACGAACGATCTCGTTCGCACAGCTGGCGTCGGAATGCACTCAGCGGTGCAGAACGATGACTTCGGCGCATATTGGTGACGCTCGGACCGCGCATCCGACATCCCGTTCACCTGCGGTCAGGGATCTCCGACGAGCGAGCAAAAGCGGAGTGCGGCCAGACTAGTCCGCGCAAGGCCGCTGGTGGCTGGCCGCACGGATGTGATTTCATGGACCCGCAGCGCGCGGTCAGCCTCAGCCTGGTTGACCATTGCATGGGCAACGCCACTGACACCATTCGGCTCGCCGCGCGCAGACTGACCATCCAGCGCACAGGGTGAAGGCAGATGAATCCGCGACCGGAGACGATCATCGTCACCTGGAGCCTCGCTGCAGCGCCGGCGATCGAAAAGCTCGGCATTCGGCGCGTTGTCCGGATGACGACGCCACGCGTCGGCGGCCGCGCTATCGCCACCGCAGGATGGAGAAGGCGCGGCGGATGCGCTGGTCGTCACTCAGCGAAGACGCCCCAACCGCATCAGCCGTGTCTGCTCGATCCCGACACTGACCGCCCAGCGGCGATCCGCGATGAGCCCGCGCGCCACGTCCACGCGCAGCGTGGCCCAACTCACCTCCTTCATGCCGATGCGCAGGCCCGCGCCACCATCCAGGTACAGTCGCTCTGTCACCGTCTGATCGGGATGGGACATCATGCTGGCGCCATCGACGAAAACGCCAACGCCAAGCGCAACAGGACCAACGCGGGCGATGGGGCGGTCACCGGCCAGCCCGCCGTGCACTACTGCGCGTGCCGTGCGCACGGACGGCAACACACCGTTCACGATGAACGGGTGCGCACGGAGCGGGATCTCGCGTGAGAGATTCCCGCCGGCGATCGACCAGAGACCGCGCGGAGTGTGTGCGCTGTTCCAGTCAGCACCGACGTGCATCGACCAGCTGGTCAGCCAGTGGTCGGTCGGCAACCTCCATTCCGCGCGCGTCCGAACCCTGTCGTACGACGCGGTGCCGCTGAGCGGAACGGCGTGCTCCGCCTGCGCCAGAACACCGACACGGTCCTGCGCCCGGTGGACGGCGCCACCGACGGAAAACGCAAGAAAGTCGCCCCGCCCCGACCATCGCTCGAGTCGGACCCCACTCTGCTGCTCGACATCGGGGCGCATCCATCCACCAAAGGTTATCGAAGACGCGCGGCGGCGTTCTTCCGCCGTACCGGCGGTGTAGCGTAACGTTTCCCAGCTGCGCGCGAGGCTGACGATGCCCGGGATGCCGATCCTCGCCGGAATTTCCAACCTGAGCACGACACGCGGATCGGCAGATTGCCAGCGCCAATGGGCGGTCCATTGCTCGCCAGCACCGAATGGTGTGCTCAGGGCGAGAGTGGCATCACGGCGCGTCACGGCACGCACCACGCCCACGGCCAGCAGTTGCGGCAGCGGATCCACGAGCGGTCGCTCCACGACAACGGCACGGACCTCCACCACGCCGCCGGTGACGGCGGTGTATGTCACCCGAGACACTGCAAGCGACGGAATATCCGCCAGACGACGTTGCGCCAGCGCGAAGCGCTGCGGCGTCAGGACAGTGCCCGGTGCCGTGCCGATGCTGTTGGCCAGCGGCCGAAATCGAATGTGCTGGGTGCCGTCGATACGGAGCAGGTCGATCGTCGGTCGGCCGATCGCGTTCCATGCCTGCAACGCGCCGTGAAAGTCGTCAGCGAGATATCGGCTGCTCGCGAGCAGTTGCCAGCCCAATGAGTCGTCGGGAGCGCGTCGGGCATACTCGGCCGCCAGTCGGGCCGCCTCCACCTGCTTCCCTTGTCGGAAACGCACGCCCGCCAGCTCGCGAAGCACCAACGGTTCCGACGGACACTCCATCAGGGCAGAGGCGAGCAGATGATCTGCGTCCTCGAGGCGATTGTCGGAGGCGGCATCGGCAGCCCGGTCGAGCCATGGCCGACACGGAAGCGAATCAGGCGCCGGCGGCGGGTGAGCTGGTGGCGACGCCGATATCGTCGCGGCGGCTGCCGACGGCCGGACGAACATCGCCCAGTGATTCGCGCCCGCCCAGCGCCGCATGAAATCGGAAACGGCAACACGGACAGCCGGGGCTACGGCCGGATCGTGATAGGACACTGCCTCGGCAGTCCACCCGACGATCACGACGTAGTGGTAGCGGTTCCTCCCAACACGAATGAGCGCCACCACGGGAACACCGTCGGCGACCGACTGCTGCACGCGTGCCGCCGTCGTCGAGTTGATCGCCTCGGCCTCCCACCCGCGCGCACGCATCGTCAGCACCATGTCGGTGGTGAGGATCCCGCCCGCCTCCGGATGCACGAGAGACGCAAAATCCTCGGCATACACACCGCGGCGCCCCCACCATCGCTCGATCATCGCGATAGCGGCGGCGCCACAGAGCAGGACGGACTGCGATACGTATGGGACCGGCAGCAGCACTGGATGATCGACGCGCACAGCTCCAGCTGCGACGACGGCCATACGCCCCGTCGCGCACGCGGTGCACGCCATCGTAGCCCCAAGCACCAGCCATCGGCTGGTGCGCATGCCCGGCCCCGTCTGGACCTATGCGCGCGTGAGCAGGATCAGGAGCAGCAGGCCGATGATGATCGCCGTCGTGCTGATCACCACGGTCGAATCGCCGCCGGCGAGGATCTGCTCTGCAACCTTCCTTGCAGACACGTCGTCAACCGCGGCGATACGAGCCGAGACGGCTTCTGGGCTCAGCCCCATGGTGGCGGCGATGGCAAGCGCGTTGCTCGAGGTGAGTGCGGACGCCACGAACTTGCGGGCGTCGTCGGTTCGCGTGGCGACGGCCGCATCGAGCGAGCTGGCATCCACGGTGCTGCGAGTCTGGGCCGAGAGTGGTGCCGCGAAGGCGATGGCCGCAAGCGCAGCGAACAGAACCACTGATTGTTGCTTTGACACGATAGCTCCTCTTTCGAAGTGATCATAACGTCGGAACCCCACCGCAAGCACTCCGCGAGTGGACCGGTGGAGCAAGCGAAACGCATTCCGCGTGATCGCGTGAACCAGATGCAAAAAGGCGCGGGCGACCCGGAGGGGTCACTCGCGCCATCGTCTGCTGAGCCAGAAACGCTCATTCGAGCTGGCAAGCGCTACGTTCGCGCATGTTGTCTTCAACCGAATGGTACGGCTGGCTCACCCCGCCCGCAAGCGGGGGCCTCCCAACGGGGGGAACGTCCCGCGGTTTCCATGTGTCAGGCCCTGGCGAAACCGGCCCACATGGGGCGCTGTTCGTGACGCGCGCCTGCCCACCGCCACACGACACGTGAGACGCATTCATCCACCGATCAGCAGGATGGACACTCCCTGCGCATGGGTGGGCGGATCCTCTGCAGCCTGCGAACCTCCGGAGCGAGCCGTCATCGCTGACAGGGCTCACGGTGCACCTCGCGCCTCGAACCGCCGGAACACTGTTGAAGCGGAAACTCAATGCGAGAGGAGCTCATGTTGTGCAAGGCGACGGCCCGGTCCACTGCTCGAAGGGAGGCCACACTGAGTGACGTCATTCCGATCTCTTCCAGATCGCCGATCGGATACACCGCGCCTCAGTGGTGCACGCCAGCGGACCGCGCCGTCTCGCGCACTACCAGATCATCACACTGCCGTCGAAGAACGCCCGCTCGGTCGTGCCGTAACGCATGGCTTCTGGTTGCTCGGTCGCTTGTACCTTGAGGCTGAGATAGACCGGCTCTGCTCCGGGCAGAACTGCTTGCTGCAGCGGCCTGCGCAGGTGCCGCAGCCGCAGAAGATAAGAACGCATGACTCGTCTCCGGAAAACGAAAAAACGGCGCCTGAACACCAAAGGTGTTCCGTGCGCCGTCGACAAAGAGACCCAGGATCCCATCGCCACGACAATCATCTTCGTCGCAGACTTCGCGACATGCGGACACTACGACGTTATGTCGAGCGCGTCAAGCGAGCACTTGGTTTGGACGCACCGGTCTGGTTCGCTACGTGGCGACACCGGTACGATCCCAGCATCCTCTAACAGGACAACACCGCAGCACTGCGCGACACGCTCGCGCCGTCCGGAGTATCTCACACAAGAGAGTGCGCGTCGTCGCTGTCTCGATCGGGCTGAACAGGTAACCGTCGAAGCCCAGGTCGCGGCGCCTGATCCAGGGCCGTGTTCGATCAGCGTCGCGATGCGCTGTGCACGCGCCAGATCACGTTGCCAACGTCATCTGCGACGAGCAGCGCACCGCGTGCGTCCATCGCGACACCAACTGGCCGACCCATTGCCTTGTCCTTCGCGTCAATGAAACCCGTCAGGACGTCAACGGGCTGGCCGAGCGGCATGCCCTGCTCGAATGCAACGAAGATGACTTTGTAACCGCTCCTCGGATTGCGATTCCACGAGCCATGCTGGCCCACGAACATCCCGCTCTTGAATCGCGCCGGCAGCATCTCGCTGCCGGACCAGGCCAGGCCCAGGGACGCGGTGTGCGCACCGAGCGCGTAGTCGGGTACGACGGCACTGGCCACCAGATCCGGCCGTTTCGGCTCGACGCGCGTATCCAGATGCTGACCGAAGTAGCTGTACGGCCAACCATAGAACGCGTCGGCGTGAACGGCCGTCATGTAGTCCGGCACCAGATCGCCGCCGAGTTCATCGCGCTCGTTGACTGACGTCCAGAGCGCGGTCCTCGTCGGCTCCCACGCCAGTCCCACGGGATTGCGCAGCCCGCTCGCGAACACGCGATGCGCACCAGTGGCTGCATCGACAGCCCAGATCGCCGCGCGCTCCTCCTCCACCGCCATCCCGTGCTCCGCTGCATTGCTGTTCGAGCCGACGCCCACGAACAGCGTCTGTCCGTCCGCCGACGCCGTCACCGTCTTCGTCCAGTGATGATTTAGGGGACCCGCCGGGAGCGACGTGAGTGTCACTCCGGGAGCAGTGATGGTCGTGTCACCGACGCGGTACGGGAAGCGCACGAGGGCATCGGTGTTGGCAACGATCAGGTCGCCCTTCACCAACACCATCCCGAACGGCGAACGCAGTCCTGAGAGGAGCACGAACCGCTTGTCCGCCACACCATCGTCGTTCGTATCACGGAGCAACGTGATGCGGTCGGCGCTGGGCACGGCGCCTCCGGCCTTCTTCTGGAATCGCTTGAAGAACCAGCCCTTGATGCCTTTCGCATCGTCCGGTCGCGGCGGTGCGTTCGTCTCGGCAACCAGCACATCGCCATTCGGAAGCACATACAACCAGCGGGGATGTTCGAGTCCAACCGCGAACGCCGTGACGGCCAGTCCGTCGGCAACTTGTGGCATTGCGCCGTCTGGCCAGCCAGACGCAGCCGCCACGTTCACCGTCGGGATCAGTGAGTGCCGTGGCTCCGGCAGTGTCGGCGCTGGGCCGGTGCTTGCGGAGATGGGCAAACCGGCTCGTGAACCGCAGCCGGCGGCAAGAGCGAAAGCCGTGCCCAGCAGGGCAATTCGCTGGCACGACGAACGAAAGGCGTGCATAAACACGATGGGGAAGGATGCATCGGGCACTCCTGAGCCCCAACCGTCTCATCAGGTCGCCAGTTGGCACGCTGTGCGGACGTCAGTGCCGCACAAGTGCACGATCCATGCCGGATGAGCCCACGCAGCATCACAACTCGGTGCGGCGCAGAGCAAGCCGAAGTGATCGGTGCATCACAGTCGGGAACGTCGATGCACACGCAAGTCGCTCGCATCGGCGGGTCCAGACGAGGGCACGCCAGCACGGCACAGGCGTGGCGCAGTCGGGCGAGTGCGAGTGTGGAATCCGCGGATGCCGCGATGGACGGAACGCCCAGGACGTTCACCATGGAATCGTCCCTGAGCGCGACGCTGCTCACCGTCGGCGCGAACCGACTGCTCGCGATAAAACTGGGGAAGCGCGCTCGGCGACATCCCTGACGCGTGTGATTGCCGGACTGATCGGATGGACCACGGCGCGTGTTCGCGCGGGCATGACTGAGGTGTCGAATCCCGCCAGCACGACCAGCTGAGTGAGCGCAGGCAGCGACGTGGAGCCAGTCTTCAGCATGATCGATGCGCGGTGATTCTCGACGGTTCGCTGACTGATTCCGAGCATTGACGCGATGCGCTTGCTCGGGTGGCCAGCGACGACCAGTGCGAGGACTTCCCGTTGCCGGATCGTGAGGGTGGCAAGGTGAGTCAGGCAGGCAGAGCGGCGCGGATCCGGTGCATACGACGCACGTGATGTCTGCAGCGCACGGGCCACCGAGACGACAAATGCCTGCAGCCCATCGAGAATCTGACGCTGCTGATCGAGCTGTGCATGTAGCTGGGCGTTGTGCACACCCAACGCGTCATTCGAAAGACGGAGTGCATCGTTCCTGCGCACGAGCTCAGCCAGCGTGGCACCCATCTCAGCTACCGGGGTCGCCATCGGCCGATCAGAAACGTGTGACATGGTGAGCAACCGGGCGGAAGGTCTTCTGGCTGCGGGTCTCTTTCCCGCCTGACCCGGGCAATGCAAGAATCGCGCTGCGAGGAGCGCGCGTCCTGCTGTGCGTACTTTCCGACGCTGCATCCGGGCCCGACGCCGCAGCAGGGTTGTGCTGATCAGCGCGACTCACGATGCGCAATAATACGGACATCATCGTGCGTGGCCTCTCACCCCACGTGACGCCGCCTCCCGGAGCAGCACGACCATGAAGATTCTGATGGTGCTCACATCGCACGACACACTCGGCAGTACATCGGTACCTACCGGCTTCTGGCTGGAAGAGTTCGCCGCACCATATTACGCCTTCCTCGATGCCGGCGCCGAGATCACCGTCGCGTCGCCGAAGGGCGGGCGGCCTCCCCTTGATCCTGCCAGCGACGCCCCCTCCGCGCACACGCAATTCACCAACCGGCTCACGGCGGACCCAGACGCGCAGGCGGTGCTCGACGGAACCGTGCCGCTGGCCGACGTCCAGGCCGCAGAGTTCGACGCGGTGTTCTTCCCCGGTGGCCACGGCCCCATGTGGGACCTGGCCGAGGACAAGCGCTCCATTGCCCTGATCGAGGCGTTCGCGTTGACCAGAAAGCCGATCGCAGTGGTGTGTCACGCGCCAGCCGTGCTCCGACACGTACGCATCGACGGCGAACCGCTTGTCAGAATGAAGCGTGTGACGGGGTTTTCGAACGCGGAGGAAGAGGCTGTGCATCTGACGCACGTCGTTCCGTTTCTCGTGGAGGACGAGCTCAAGCGCCTCGGTGCGTTCTACGAAAGCGTCGCACCGTGGCAAGCCTTCATCGTGGTGGATGGGCTGCTCGTCACCGGACAGAATCCAGCGTCATCGCGCGCGGCGGCGCTGGAACTGCTCAACCTCCTCGCTGCCGCCCCACCTCACCGATGACGTGATGGCGACGGTTCGTGATGCGTCACGAAAGCGCATCATCAGATCGTCCACCGAAGATCCGCCATCTCGTGCGGTCGCCGATCACCGCACGGCCGAGCACGGTGCGTGGCCCGGACTTGCCGCGTCATCAGGCGTAGGCGCCTGCATTGCGCTCTGGCGCGCAGGCACCCTTCTTGAACAGGGAGCCACCGGCCCCGGTCGCCATCTCGTCGGCCCGTTCCGTCCCGCCATCGCAAGAGATGACGCCTCAGATGTCGAACACATCCGCGCCGAACGCTGGCGTTCGTGGCCGCCTTCGGTCTGAGTCGCATGGCGAGCACGCCGCCATCGAGCAGACGCTCGATCTGATGCGCGAGCAGTTCACGATTGATGCTTACCGCGGCATCGTCGCGGTTTTTCGGATTCTATCGGCCGGTCGAGTTGCCGTTCGCGCATGCAACCGTGCCGGCCGAGGTCGAGGCCCTGCTGACCTTGCGTTCACGCGCGCCGCTGCTGCGCGCGGATCTCGTCGCACTCGGCGGGCGGGAGCCCGATACGCTGCCAATGTGCCTCGACCTCGCACCACTGGTCACCGCGTCGCAATGTCTCGGATGTCTCTACGTGATGGAGGGCGCCACGCTCGGCGGTCAGGTTGACGACGTCTACGAATCCGCGTAAGCGCGACCTCCGCTACCAGTGCGGCGCCAACGCCTCTCACATCAAGCCGGTGCGGTATCCCGACCACATGCGTTTGATCGAGACGATTTTGCGCTACCGGCTCAACGAAGTCACGTGGCCATCCCGCGTGGTGCACCCCACGTGACGAGCGAGGTGTGGTCGATCATCATCGTCGACGACGACGAAGACGATCGCGATGACATGCGGCGCATGCTGCTTCGTGCATCGGAGCTGCGCTATCACTTTGTCGAGGCGGAGACTGGTGCCGCCGGCCTCCATGCCCTCGCTGACGCGGCGGGCACCAGGGAGGGTCCGGTCTGCGTGCTGCTCGACTTCAACCTGCCGGACATGAATGCGCTGGATTTCGTCGCGGCGATGGCCGGCGGGGACGGCCTGCCGCGGTGCCCAGTCGTGGTGATGACCGGCGATGACACGGAGGCTGCCGGACGCACGTCGCTCCGTGCCGGCGCGCACGACTACGTGGGCAAGGCCTGGATCACAACGCCGGGGCTGGTGCGCGCCATCGAGTCCGCCTCGGAGCGATGGAGACTGACGCGCGAGCTGCATCAACGGCAGCGTGAACTCCAGTCCATCGCGGACAACACCCCCAACCTGCTGATCCGACATGACCGGGCGTTGCGACATGTGTACGTCAATGCCGCGAGCGTGTCGGCGATCGGTCTCTCGGCCTCACAGCTGCTCGGGCGTACACATCGCGAACTCGGTCTGGCGCATGTGTCGTGGGAAACCGCGCTGGTCTCGGTCTTCGAGGGCCGGCAGTCAGCGCCATTCGCCTTCAGCCTGCGTTCGACAACGTCCGAGCGGCATTACGTGGCCACGCTCGTACCTGAATTGAATGCGTCGGGTGACGTCGAAACCATCCTGTGCGTGGCGACTGACGATACGGAGCGTTGCCGCAGTGAAGAGGTGCTGCGGAATGAGGATCGCCGGAAGACGGATTTCCTTGGCACGCTCGCGCACGAGTTACGTAACCCGCTCGCGCCGATCCGCACCGGCCTCGAGATCCTCCGCGCATCACCAGTGCGCAGTCCCGCCGACAGTCAGGTCCTCGAGTCGATGGGACGCCATTTCAGGCACCTCGTCCGGCTTGTGGATGACCTTGTCGAATTCACCCGGATCAGTACCGGGAAGATCTCGCTGCAGCTCGAGCGCATCGCATTCCAGCAGGCCCTCGAGCAGGCGATCGAGGCCAGCCGACGCGCGATCGACGTCGCTGGACACACGCTGCACGTCAACGTTCCCGTTGAACGCATCTGGGTCAATGGCGACGTCGTTCGCCTCAGCCAGATCATGACCAATCTGCTCAACAACGCTGCGAGATACACACCGAGGAATGGCCGTATCGAGGTCGTGTTGACGTGTACCGACGCCGAGGCAGTGCTGCAGGTCACCGACAATGGCGTCGGGATCGCGCGTGCACACCTCGAGTCCGTGTTCGGCATGTATGTCCAGCTGGCGCAATCAAAAGATATCGTCCCGGGTGGCCTTGGCATCGGCCTGTCACTCGTGCGCCAACTAACAGAGCTGCACGGCGGAACTGTCACCGTCGAGAGCGACGGACTGGGGATGGGCAGCACATTCACGCTCCGGCTGCCGCGCACTGCACCGGTGGAGCGCGTTTCGGACGCGGCCGCGACACCAGCAGCGCCGCAGCAGGCCACGCGCCAGGGCGGCGATTCCCGCCGCCGTCGGGTGCTCGTCGTGGACGACAACGAAGATGCTGCACTCATCCTCGCGCTGTCGCTCAATCTCTCGGGCCATCAGACGAGCACTGCATTCACTGGCCGTGGCGCGCTGGAGTTGCTCGCGTCATTCCAGCCCGAGCTGGCATTCATCGATCTCGGCATGCCGGGAATGAGCGGCTATGATGTTGCGGAAGCCATTCGCGCTGATCCCTCCCTGGCTGGCATCACACTCGTGGCCCTGACGGGGCATGGCAGCGAGGCTGACAAGGAGCGGGCGCTGGCGGCGGGGTTCCATGTCCACCTGACGAAACCGGTCGAGTACAGTGAGATCGAGCGCATCCTCTCGCAGGTTCGGGCGTAGCGCGCACCCGTCGGGACTCACGATGCCGACTCGTATGCGGCACGGTCACGTCGCCCGCGCGTCCGGCACCTGCGGAGAGCGCACGGTGCCGGCCAACCGAGCGCCGCGCATTCA
The DNA here is from genome assembly GCA_031373905.1 of Gemmatimonadaceae bacterium. Lineage (GTDB taxonomy): Bacteria > Gemmatimonadota > Gemmatimonadetes > Gemmatimonadales > Gemmatimonadaceae > JACMLX01. The sequence goes on from JANMNM010000065.1 coordinate 10,820, forward strand.
CGCGGCCGGAGCGCGATGGGATTCCACAAACCAGAGTTGCTGGTCGATGCTGCGCGAGATCTCGGTGAAGAGGTCTGCCGTGGTGGCATCGCCCTGCGTGTTCGATTCCGTTGCCGCCTCGCGTATCGACCCCCCGAACGACGCCAGTGCGGCGGAGACAGCGAAGATGTGCTTTGCCTCGTCCGCGACACCCAGTGGGTACGGCACGAGATATGATCGTGCAGTCGCCACCTGCACCGTACCCTCTGCTGTGCCACCGAGGCCCGCCGCTCGCTCCGCCAGCAGGTCAGCCGCGTCGAGCGCCGTGTCGGCCAGCTTGTCGAACAGCTCGTGAATGGCGATGAAGTGAGGGCCGCGCACGTTCCAGTGGGCCTGCTTCATCTGGCCGTGGAGATCGATCGCTGCCGCCAGCTCCCGGTTCAGCGAGGCGACGGACTGCGTGCGGATACTCTCGGACAAGGTGTTCCGTGTCGGGTGCATGAGCGGATCGGGTGACGGGTAGTGGCCGAAGTGGCGGCTGCGGATTGCAACCCGCCGATACCGCGGGCGTGGGGTGGCGTGCAGGCGAGCAGCGGGCTGACCACCATGCACACGGTTTCCGTACGCTACTCACGCGTAGCGCATTGCCGGGGGGCTCGGAAACCACGCAGACGCGGAGCGATCACCTGCATCGGCGCTCGGGACGTGCGCCAACGGCCCGCGTGTTGCATCCTGATCACTGCGCACTTCGCGCCATTGCCCACCGTGTACCGCGGGGAGTCCCTGCATGTACTTCGTACGGAACCGAAAGCGGGAGCCGGCTCGCCACGGTGTTGCGCTGCTGCTTGCCGCGGCCTCGCTCGGCCTTCTCGGGCTCGTCTGGCGGCGCATGGCGGCGCCGCGCACCAAACGCACTCCGGCCGGTGCCGGATCCAATCCCTCGCTTGCCGATGCGATGCCGGGAGCGCTCACCACAGCCGTCGCTGCGGCCATCGACGCGCAGCTTGCGCCCGCCGGCAGCGGGCCGCTCGTGCACCGCGAGTACGACATCCTGGTCACCGGCTCCACCCTCAGCGCGCCCGAGCTGCTGCGACTGATGCAGCGGCACCTGTCCGAGCTCGCGCCGTCAGCGCTGGCCCATTTCGAGAAATCGCGCGGCCTCGAGGGACTCGCACGCGTGGGCGACGAGTATGACATCACGATGCTCGGCCCGTGGAACGGGCGCGTGCGGGTGATCGAATCCACGACGCGGCACTTCACGCTCGTGACGCTCGAGGGACACCCGGAGGCTGGACACATCACCTTCACCGTGGCGCCGGCCAGCGACTCGGCCGACACCCTCCGGGTCCTGATCGAGTCGTGGGCACGCGCACGCGATGCAATTGTCGCTGTGGCGTATGGGACGCTTGGTGTGGGCAAGCAGATGCAGGCGGAGGTCTGGATCACCTTTCTGCAGCGGCTCAGTGCCCTGGCCGGTGTGGAACGGACACCTGAGGTCCGGATCCGGACCGAACGGCTTGCCCCTACTGACGCACTGATGGGACCCGCACGCGATGCATGATCCCGCGTCTGCTGACGACGAACTCCTTGCACGGCTCGCAGAGATCGAACGCATGCAGCCAACGGTGGACCTGGCGAAACGCGACAGCTATGTGGCCGCTGCGGGTTGGCACGTGGACGCGAGAGAGATCCAGCTTCTGGCAGAACCGCCTGGTCCACCATTGAAGGACGCAGCGTTCGCCATCGCGTGCTCGATACTCTCGGACTACTCGTTTCCGCCACCGCGGCTCATTCGCGGGCGCTTCAACCCACGCTCACCGATCGAGGGTCGCGCGATGCTTCTCACCGCCACATACCTCTGGATGCGGTTCGAGCTTCCGGTGCGCGTCAGTCGCGTCATTGACGAGACGCGCAATGGCGCGGCCGGGAGCGAATACGCGTGGGGCTACAGCTATCAGACACTGGCCGGCCACATCGAGCGTGGCGAGATCACCTTCGAGATCATCAAAAACCTTGCGAGTGGTGCCGTCCGGTTCCGCCTCCACTCGTTCTCGCAGACCGGGCACATTGCGAACCTGATCCATCGCATCGGATTCCGGTTCGTGGGCCGCCGGCTGCAGGCACGATTCGCCGTCGAATCGCTCCGGAACATGCAGCGTCTCGTGGCGGGTGCGCTGGCGACGAGGGCGAACGCAGCGGAGGACACGACGAGTGCACCGGGTGGAAGCCGCAGCCCGTGACGCGGTGGTGTCACCGCGCAGGACTGCGGACTTAACCCGGGAAAAGGAAGTGTGCGAGGAGGGCTATATGGTCGCTCGTCGACCGGTCACCAGCCCTGCGACAAGCGCGATGACCGCGAAGACCAGGAACACCATGAACAGGGTCTTGGCGATGCCTGCAGACGTGGCTGCGACACCACCGAAACCGAAGATCCCGGCGATCAACGCCAGAACGAGAAAGGAAAAGGCCCAGCGAAGCATATGTCTGTCTCCTCAGTTCTGCGGTGAGTCTTCTGATTCGTCGCGGTAACGGGCCTCGTACTCTGCAACCTCCTTCTCCACTGCGTCCTTCCCTTTGCCGTAGCGGCTCTGGATCATTCCGATGAGCTGGTCGCGCTTGCCGGCAATGACATCCAGGTCGTCATCGGTCAACTGGCCCCATTGCTCGCGCACCTTGCCCTTCGCAGACTTCCAGTTGCCTTCGATGGTATCCCAGTTCATGGCGACTCCTGTCGGTGTTCGTTAACAAGAAAGGCGTGGCAAAGTCTCCCCTGCGGGAGCTCCACCACGCCTTCGGCTGGCGAGATCGCAATCTCGTCCGCCAAGGATCCCCGATCTGATATCAGGGACGTTGTTGCAACACCGACATCAGTTTGCAAGTACCGTGCTCACGATGCGGCACGGACCAGCCTGTCGGGTCGTAGGTGCGAAACGTCAGTTGTACTCGAGCAGTAGCTCGAGTTTCTGGCGCAGTTCCGCCAGCTGCTTCGACTTGAAGGCGTGCTTCGTTTCCTCGAGCACCTCGACCGTATGCTGAATGGCCGACGTCAGCTGTGAACCGCGCGGACAGTTCATGATCTGGCAGGCGTGGGCATCCACCGGCGCACCTGCGAGCGCGCGACCAAGCTGTTCCAGATCGGTCAGCGAACCCATCACGTTCCGGAGGGCGAGGGACAGGAACGTATCCGCGCTCGGTGCACCGGGCCCGCGTTGCGTGGCAAGTTGCTCGTAGCGTGACCGCATGTCATTGAGCCGCACCTCTGCATCCTGCATCGCACGGAAGGAACGGAATCGTGCAACTGCAGCATTGACCCGCTCCAGCAGGTCCGAGAACGGCGCCGGCTTGGTGAGGTATGCCGCCACGGGCAGTTCGATGCTGGCAACAGCCGTTTTGACGGTCGGGAAACCCGTCAGGATGATGACCGGCAGGCCGCCACGCACCTGCGCCACGCGGCGAACGAGTGCCAGGTCGCTGTTTCCCGGCATCTCGAGATCGGTGATCAGCAAGTCAAACTGCTCATCCACAACCAGTTGGAGCGCCTCGATGCCATCCCTGGCCGTCGCGCATTCATACCCTTCTCTGCGCAGCAGGTCAGCAGTGGACTCAAGAAACGTCGGTTCATCGTCGGCGATCAGGATGCGGCCACGCATCATGCCACGACTCCGTGAGAGGGAATATCAACGAGGGAAAGCCGCGCGATGAACTCGGCACCGCCGCCGTCGGCATCGACGATCGCAATACTGCCGCCTGCCGCATCCAGCGCGCGGCGCACCGCCGAAAGCCCGAATCCGGAGCCGCCGGTGGAGAGTGGCGAAACCTTCGGGGACACGGACCGCTCAAAGATACGCTCGCGCAGCTCGAGTGGAACACCCGGACCCCTGTCGCGCACCCGGAGCTCGAAGACGTCACCGACGATCGCACCACGGACCGTGACCCGTGCGCCCGCAGGCGACGCCTCGATCGCATTCTGCACGAGGTCATGCACGCACTGCCGCAGGATGCCGTCCGGCACCTTCACCACCGCGGCCACCGCTCCCAGCTCGACGCAGATGGAGACGCAGTCGTTGCGATTCTCATGCTCAAGGAAGGCGACAGCGTCACCGACAATCGTCTGCACGGGCGCGTGAGCAGTCCGCTCCGTCACCGGTCGATGGGTCTCACAGAGCTGGTGCGTCACCTGGCTGATGCGCTGCACTTCATGCTCGATCGCGCCGACATACCTGAAGTGCGGGTGCGTCGTCGGGATGGCATCCTTGATCAACAGGAACGCGCTTTGAATGCCAGCCAGCGGATTGTTGACGTCGTGCGCAACCCGCGCCGCGAGCCGGGCCATCGCATTCATCGTTTGAGTCTGCCGCAACGACTCCTCGGCGTCGTTCCCTTGAGTCATGTCCGCGAACACGCCCAGAAGGCGCAAGGGCGCTCCGCCAGGTGAACGAAGCACGACCCGGCCACGATCGACAAAGTCGTGCCAGCGACCGGCCATGCTCCGCACGCGATAGTGCGCATCGAACGATTCAGTGCGCAGGTTCAGATGGTCGTGGAGACGCGACTTGACCATCGAGACGTCATGCGGGTGGACGAGAGCCAGCCAGTCATGTATGCGGCGAGGATTCGCGCCGACAGCGTAGCCAAGATGTGCCCACAGTTCTGGCGAGCGTGCCACCTCGCCGGTGTGCAAGTCCCACTCCCACAGGCCGGCTGTCGCCGACTGCAGTGCGCGAGTGATGCCCTCGCGCTCTTCGCGCCTCGCGTTCTGCGACAACGACTGTGACAGACGAAGCGAGATGGTCAGCAGCACCGACAGCGCCAGACCCAGCAAGAGCACCAGATCACTGAGACCCGATCGTGTCGCGGCCGCCGTGCGTGCAGTTGGCCACACGCTCAGCTGCCAATTCGGCCCGTGCGGAATCAGCGATTCGCCCATCGCACTACGGCGATCAACCGGCGGCGGCGATGCGGAGGAAAGAAACCAGCGTGCGGAGTCCCCGATCGCCATGTCGAATCCGGACACGGTGTCAGACAGGACGGCGCCGAGCTCCTTGGTCGAACTGATCACGCCGACGAGCAGGTCTGTACACCGGTTTCCGGTACAGCGCGGCACGACCATCATGGTCCGAGTCGGGTCATCCGAGAACGGGAGGAACCACGCGCCATCCGTCGGATGCCGCACCTCAGCGAATCGCCCCCTGAGCGATGCCTCGACGGCGGCGAGTCTGGAAGGCGACGAATGACGATCGCTGGCGCGCATGTGACCGCTGCTGTCTGTCCAGACCAGCGACTCGAGACCGACGACATCCTCCTCCATCTGCGTTGCAGCCGCCGACCAACTCGAATCCGGTGCCCGGCTGTACCGTGCCATGCGTTGCATGTTGTTCTGTGCGACCATCAACTGGCGGGTCACCGACGACCGCACCGCACGCGTAGCGACGCTGCTTCGCTCCATGAGGTGCGCTTCCTCGCTCGACAGGAGGGCACGCCAGACGAAGAGGACGGTCACCAGCGCCCCCGCTCCCATGGAGAGCGGAAACCAGGATGGCAGCGCGGAGAGTCCCGCCTGCCTGTTCCAGGCCAGTGCGCAGAAGTGCGTCGAGAGCAGAATCCCGCACGCGATGACCTGCACTGACGATCCGGGCACGTGCCCGACTACGGCGCCCTCGAGGTAACGGACGAGCTGACCAGCGATGTCGGTGGACGCAAGCAACAGCACGACACCGCCCGATGCTGCCAGCATGACCGTCGACCACACGCCGCGATGGCGTGAAACGATCGCCAGCAGTCCAACCCCGCCGAGCAGCACGAATACCGCGCTGGAAAGCGCCATTTGCGAACGAGGGTCGCCACGCCAGTCGGCAGTGTCCGGGAATGGCACGCTGCCCAGTGCTTCGGCCACAGCGCTCCATCCCAGCGCCTGCTGCAAGGGGAGTGTCCCGATGAACAGCGCGATGCCTGCGCATGCCATCGACAACCATCGGCAGCCGGGAAACGAGGACGCCAACAGACCACCGCCCAGCATCGTGATGCCGAGTGCCGTTGCCACCCGGAGTGGCGGAAACGCCTTGAACGGCTGCAACAGCCACTGTACATCCGCTGACCATCCCAGCAGCGCCAGCGCGGCGGTCAGCATGAGGAGCAATGCGACCCATCGCGTGGCACTTGCGGACACGACGAAGTTCGACGACGGAACGAGGCGAGGTCGATTCGCAAGCGACTCCTGCCAAGACCGGAACATCAGCATTCGCCTCAGTCTTGCGCTGGAAACCGGACAGTCTCGAAACCGGATCGTCCGTTGTCACGAACCGACTGCGGCCATGTCCATGCCTGTGGTGACGTCACGGCACCAGCCTGTGGACCCACGCGCTGAGCCACCGCGTCTGCGTCGCCCGGATCGCCACCGTGGACGCGGTACGCGCCGCCGCAGGCCGACGCGAGACGAGTGCCATCGGCGACACGTCTTCCGTCGCCGACAGCCGGACGGCGTTGTCGCCTCCGGGCGCCCCCAATGCCGCAGTTTGCCCACCTGGCCGTCCGTCGTGGGCGACGACAGCGACCGGCCACACCTGCACGCCCTGCCGGAGCCTGCACCCCGTTGCCAGCACACCATCGGTGATGCGACAACTCTCCTCACACAGGGGAGGATCAGACACCGTGTACGGCGCGGCCAGCGATCCAATCCGCGTCAGCGATTCCTTGAGTACCTGCGCTGACCGCGCTGCCCCGGCATGATGGGCAAGGCGCAGCGCAAAGCTGCAGCAACCGAGAAGGAACAACTGCGCCTGCTGCACCACACCAAGAATCTCCTGGTCGCGTGCTGGTGACAGCGGCCGCGTGCGAATCTCGGTGAGCGAACGAAACAACGATTGCGTCAGGTCGCCGTCGGACCGATCACTGGTCAGGAAAACATCGTCGAGGATGCTGTCCAGATGGGCGAGATGCTCGCCAATCGATGCTTCGAACCGTGCCAGCGCCATTGCGCGGCTATCGGAGATCAGCATACCGCGAAAGATCGGCAGGATCACGAAGAGGCTGATGCTGCCGTCAGCGAGTTCCGACAATTCGTCCTCAAGCTGCCCAGACATCGTCGAGCTGCACTCGGTTCCCATGGCGCCCCCAAGGTGTCACGCGCGTTCGTGGGCGCGGCAACGGAGAAATGAAAAGCGCGCGCGACTCCACAGAGTGGACTCGCCCGCGCCTTCAACTGACGAGCCCGATCGCTCGCCCGCCAAGAAATGCTCGGTTCAGCATTGTGCTGACCGCACAGCATTAAACAACGTGGCGAAGCGGCGCAGCGCAAGCGTCATTCGTTGCGGGGCATGACACGCCGTCAGAAGTGCGGTGGGAGGCGCCTGCTCGAGCCGTGGCGCGAGACTTGCTGACGGAATCCTTTCGTACATGCAAGGAACATCCGAACCCGGCTGCGCCGGTTTCACCCTTGTCGCTCGGGCATCCGGCCCGTGAGACGAAGGCGCGAGCAGTGCCTCAGGCGCTGCCATCGCGCCTTTTTGCGTTTCCGGGCACCACGTCGGTGCCATCGCTCGTGCGTGACGCTGCGAGACCCAGGACGCAGCGCCGCCAGTTGAACCGCGTCCCGCATGGGCGCATACCGGGAAGGATGTTCGATGGCGCTCGCCACAGTGCGCGACCTGATGATAGCCGAACTGCGGGACATATACACCGCGGAAACGCAGCTGTTGCGAGCGCTTCCCGTTATCGCCAGTGGTGGTGCGACACGGAGCCTGCGAACCGCCCTCGAGGATCACCTCGAGCAGACGCACGACCATGTCGTGCGCCTGAAACGGATCGTCGTGCTTCTCGACGAGCGGGCGCGTGGCACGACCTGCAGAGGCATGGAGGGGCTGCTCGAGGATTGCGAGGAGCTGCTCGATGAAGACGGCGATGACACCGTGCGCGACGCGAAGTCCGTCGACGACTTGCTCTCCGCGATCGCCGAGGAGGAAGTGAGCATCACGTTCCGTGGGATGGAAATGACCTGAGTCACGAGAGCGGCGACCCGGTGCCCGTCACCGAAAGGCCCTCAGAGCGGGGCACGCACGCCACAGCAGTGCAGTTGCAGGACATCACATCGGCGTGCTGACCGGTGATGATGAGGCCGTCAGGCGCTCCCGAGGCGCAAACCGACGCACAGACACTAAGGGGGACAGCTGCGGGAACTCCGCTGCTGCCCCCCTCAGTGTGTCCGAGCGTTGGATCTATGTGCAACATCTGTCACAGCGGGCTCCGTCACCCACTGGAGCGCAAACGCGCTACAACCCCACCACAGCCACCATTTCACACACATCCACGCTCGCGACACCGAAAAAAAAGCGCGAGCCGTCGTCCCGGAGGGACTTCGGTCGCGCCTTCGACTGACGAGATCACCAATCTCATCCGCCAAGGGGCCTCACCCTCGAGGCATATGTCTGCTGCGATACTTCTGCAACAATCGTACTCAGGCGACCCGACGTGCGGCAACCCACCTGGCGATCGTCAGCGTGCGATGGAAGCAGCGGAACACGAACCCACCAGCGCGGAGCGCCCCGCGGAACCGCCACGAATAACTGCCACAGGACCGCGGCCACAGCACGTCGCTGGCGCCGCTGCGTTATGATGTCAGGACGCCGCTGCATTTCTGGAATGCTCATCTCGGGCACTTCAGGTGCTGTCGCAGTCCGGTCAAACGCCATGCCTTCCCCACAGAGCCATCGGATTGCTGCCGCGCTCGTGCGGCGTGCAGGGCCGAGCGCAGACGCCAGTCAGCTGGCTGACGCGGCCGTGGCACTCTGGCGTGACATCGACACCGCGCTCACGCCAATCATCGGTACGCGTGGCCTTGCGGCGCTGCAGGCAAGGAGCCTGTATCTGGCCTCCGACGAGTTCGGCTGGATGAAAGACATGCAAGACACGAGCGTTCGCACAGCGATCGACTACGACCTGCCACGGCGGATCTTCATGACGCAGCCGATGCCAGAATCGCAGGCCGCAGCCACGGTGACCTTCCTCTGCTTTCACGACCTGCTCGCCAGCATGGTGGGCCCCTCTCTCACGGCGCGCCTGCTCGACGCGATCTGGGACAACCCAATTGGCGGCCAGGCCGCACAGGACGAGTCGGCATGACGCTCAGAGTCACGATCAATCGTCTCGCCACCGGGGTGCCGGGCCTCGACGCGGTTCTCGGCGGCGGCCTGCCGGAGTTCTCGTTCAACCTCATCGCGGGTCCGCCCGGCTCCGGCAAGACCACGCTCGCGCACCAGGTGATGTTTGCGCTCGCGTCGCGAGAGCGACCGGCGCTGTATTTCACTGTGCTCGGCGAGCCGCCGCTCAAGATGCTCCGCTACCAGCAGCAGTTCTCGTTCTTCGACAGCGAGGCCGTCAACGCGTCAGTCAGGTTCATCAACCTGTCAGACGACGCCGCCGGTGGCGATCTGGAAAGGGTCCTCGCCCGGATCGTGGAGGAAGTGCGCGCGGCTGGCCCCGGGCTGGTTTTCGTGGATTCGTTCCGTTCGGTGGCGATGGCGAGTGTCGCCGGAGGCGCGCCGATCAACACGCTCCAGCACTTCGTGCAGCAGCTCGGGATGCTGATGACGAGCTGGCAGGCGACGACGTTCCTCATCGGCGAGTACTTCACCGAGTCCGATGCGAATCCTGTCTTCACCGTCGCGGACGGACTGATCTGGCTCCGGCAGAGTGTCGAGCGGAATTCGATGGTCCGCAAGCTCGAGATCATGAAGATGCGCGGACAGAGCACGCTCCCGGGGTTGCACACCTTTCGTATCGCGAGTGCCGGACTGTCAGTCTTCGCGCCTCTGCCGCAGTCACGCGCGCCGGTCGCACGCAACCGGGACCGCGCGGTCGATCGTCTGTCGCTGGGCGTTCCCGGTCTCGATGAGATGTTAGGTGGAGGCCTGCCGCTGGGATACTCGCTGCTGGTTGCCGGTCCATCCGGCTCCGGCAAGAGCATCCTGGCTGCCACATTCCTGGCCGAGGGCGCGCGACGTGGCGAGACGGGTGTCATGGCGGCTTTCGAGCAGCACCCCAATCAAAGTCGTGATCGCACGCTGGCTGACCTGATCGATGCCGGCAAGGTGGGCCTGGTGGACTCGCGCGGGCAGGATCTCTCGATCGACGAGATCCTCGTGATGCTGGTGGCTGAAGTCCGGCGATTGAAGGCGACACGGGTCGTCGTGGACTCGCTCTCCGGTTTCGAACTGGCCTTGGCACCGACGTTCCGCATCGACTTTCGGGAATCGCTCTCCCGATTGGTCGTCTCGCTCGCGGCTGAAGGCGTGTCGCTGCTCATGACGTCCGAGCTCGAGGACCGATACACCGATCTGCGATTCAGCCCGTATGGCACCGCGTTCATGACGGACGCCGTCATCGTGCAGCGCTACATCGAGGTCGAGAGCCGACTGCGCCGCGTCATGGCAGTGGTGAAGGTGCGTGGCAGCGCCCACTCGGACAGCCTTCGCGAGTTCACGATCGATGACTCGGGCCTCCGGCTTGGCGCGGCGCTGCCGGAACAGGAAGGGCTGCTCGGTGGCCGGCCCACGCGCTCGCGCGCGACGGCACAGGACGTGTCGGATGCAGGCTGATGTGGTGCGGTGGCCCCGGGCGATTGCGTGACACGCCCGCTGGAATCCCGCGACGATGCGGACAAGCGCAGTGAGCTCATACTCGCGCAACTGCGCGAAGCGAACGAACGGCTCATCCTGGCTGCCCTGCATTCGCAAATCGAGAGTGAATCGGCCGCACTGCGCCTGAGCGCCGCACAGCGCACGGCGGAGCTCGACGCACTCACCGCACTGCCCAATCGCACGCTCCTTCAGGATCGTTTCCACCAGGCGGCTGCCATCGCCACGAGGCATGGAACACGCCTGGCGGTGCTCTTTCTCGACCTGAATGACTTCAAGCGGATCAACGATACGCTCGGGCATTTCGCCGGTGATCAGGTCTTGCGCCATGTGGCCACCACCCTCGTTTCCGCGGTGAGGGCGGCGGACACCGTCAGTCGACATGGCGGTGACGAGTTCGTCGTCCTGCTCACCGATGTCGACGATCGCAGCGACGTGTCCGTGACCGCCGAGAAGGTGCTGGCATCGCTCGCGGCACCGACGCAGCATGGCCAGCATGTCGTGCGCCTGGCGGCAAGCATCGGGATCAGCCTGTTTCCGGATGACGGCGACACGATTGAGGCGTTGACCGCGCTGGCGGATGCGGCGATGTACGACTCCAAGCGGCGCGGCGCGGCGCACTACTCGTTCCATGGCGACGCGAGCGACGCCGAGACCGTCGGCGAGCCGCCGATGATCGAACTCCAGCCGCACACACTCACGCTGGCCTCCGAGGCGCGGCTCGAGAACGAACGGCAAACGGCGCTGATGCGCACGGCAAACGAGCAACTCGTGCTCGCCACGCTGGACGCGCGCGCGATACAGACTGAACTGGAAGTGGCGAACCGCAGGCAGACCGACTTCATGGCGGTGCTGGCGCACGAACTCCGCAACCCGCTGGCGCCAATGCGCAACGTCTCGGCGTTGCTGGCTCGCATTCAGCCGGACGACCCGATTCTTCCGCGCCTGCAGGATATCATCGAGCGACAGGTCGTCCACATGGCGCGAATGATCGACGACTTGCTGGATGTCACCCGCGCGCAGAACGGTACGCTGGCCGTGAACAAGCGCACGACCGAGCTGACGGCGCTGGTGGCCGACGCGATCGCCACCTGCCAGCCGGAAATGGACCTGCGCCAGCAGGAACTGACCTCCAACCTGCCGAGTTCCCCTGTCTACGTGGTCGGTGACGCGATTCGCCTGACGCAGATCTTCACGAACCTGCTGAGCAGTGCATCGAAGTACACGCGGAACGGTGGCAGCCTGACGCTGGCGATGACAGCCGATGCACCGAATGTCGTGGTGACCTTGATCGACAACGATTCCGCACCCACCACGGACGCGCGGCTGACGATCTTCGCTCAGTTCGATCCGGATGTTCACTCGCGGGGAGTCCGACGGAGCATCGGGCTGACCGTCATCGACGAACTCGTGAAGGCGCATGGCGGCAGCGTCACAGCGCGCGTCCGGGCGCCCGGATGCGGAAATCAGCTCGTCGTCACGCTGCCAATCCTTCGCGGGGCCAGCGTTTCCTGACCGTCGGCTCAGGCAACGATGCATTCTGATCGATGCCGCGCGGATCGTACTCATGTTCACACAACGAGTCGATCGATGCGGCGGCTGACGCTGCCGGTGATCCGCAGCTCGCCTCGCACGACACGCTGAGGTCGTTCGGACTGACGGCGGACGGTTCGATTCGGCCGTGCGACTCCGCGCCTGCGTCGCACAGCGGAGTTCGGTGCAGCACGCGCGGCAAAGTATATTGCTGTGGTGCGCGCGGAAGGCCGTAATCAGCGCTGCACGGGCGGACGGGCTCAAGCCAGTCGCGCTCATCGCCTCCTTGTCTGGAGCTCACACATGCTGATGACGATTGCGATCGTACTGGTGATTCTTTGGCTTCTCGGCGTTGTCACTGCCTATACAATGGGCGGGATGATCCACATCCTGCTCGTGGTTTCCGTGATGGTGGTTCTCGTGCGCGTGATTCAGGGCCGTCGTCCGGTCTGAGGATGCCGCCCAGAACGGGATGCGTGCCGTGCCGCGGCCGGTGCTCCAGCGCTGAGCACCGGCCGCCACGCATCGTGCACCCGTGAGCACGCGCGCTGCGCGATCGCGCGCCGAGGCCGCCGACGAACTCCTGACCGGGCCGATTGTCGGCGAGCTTCTCGGTGCCGATCACCTCGCAGCGCGCGCGCGGGCTGTTGCGCGTGACCAGAGTCTCGTGGCAACGCGCGCGCCGCTCCGGCCGGCCCGGCTGCTGGCCCGGCTCGCGGCGACTCGACGCATCCTCAGCGACGCGCACGCGCGACTCCTGACGGCCACCGTGACCGGTGTGGATGCCGGCCCCGCCGCCGAGTGGCTGCTCGACAACTATCACGTCGTGCAGGAACACCTGCAGGAAGTGCGGGGCAGCCTGCCTGGCGGCTACTATCGCGAACTGCCCGAACTCGCGAATGGCCCGATGACAGGGTACCCGCGCGTCTACGAGATCGCGATCTCACTCATCTCGCACACCGAGGCGCGCGTCGACCTCGAAAACGTGGATCTCTACGTCGAGTCCTTCCAGAGTGTCACGCCGTTGTCGGTCGGCGAACTCTGGGCGATGCCCGCCATGCTCCGGCTGGGACTGATCGAGAGCGTGCGCCGGACGACGCTCCGCACCATGCAGCGCCTCGACGAGATCGAGCTTGCCGATGTGTGGGCGGCGCGCATCCTGGAGGCCAGTGCACAGGGCGGCACCGCGTTGCGCGAGTCGCTGCGCGAGTTTGCCGATGCGGATCACGTGCTGACCCCGCACTTCGTGTCGCGCTTTCTCCAGTTGCTGCGCCGCACCGAAGGGGCATCGCCCGCGTTGGCATGGCTCGAGCACTGGATGCGCGATGCGGGCGTCAGCCCGGAGACGTCGGTCGCACTCTCGACGCATCGCGCGACGGTGACCGGATTGCTGATGGCCAACAGCATCACCAGCCTGCGCGACATCGGGCGGCGTGACTGGCGCCACTTCGTCGAGCGGCAAAGCGTGATGGAAGCGGTGCTGCACACCGATCCGTCCGGCTTCTACCCGAAGATGACGTTCGCGACGCGCGACGCCTACCGGCATGTGGTGGAACGCATCGCGAAACGCAGCGGGCACGGTGAAGCGGCAGTGGCACATTGGGCCATCGACCTCGCCCAGCGCCCACCCGCACCGCACCACGGCGAGGCGGCCGCAGTCCGCACGCACGTCGGGTTCTACCTCATCGACGACGGCGTGGCCGAGCTCGAACGCGTGGCGGGCTATTCGCCGACGCTCGGCGAGAAGATCGAGCGCGCGGTGCACCGCCATCCGAACACCGTCTTCACGAGCGGCCTGATCGCCCTCGTCCTGCTTGCGACACTCGGTGTCATGCTCCTGATCAAGCCGGACGCGCGCGAGTCGCTGCTGCTGCTGCTGCTGTTCGCATTCCTGCCGGGACTCGACATCGCAGTCACGGTGCTGAATCAGCTGGTCACGGCGCTGCTGCCACCGAAGATCCTCCCGCGACTCGAACTGAACGAGCACGGCGTGCCGCACGAGTATCGCACCGCCGTCGTGATTCCGACGCTGTTTGCCGGTGTCGAGGACGTGCGCGATGCACTCGAGACACTGGAAGTGCGGTTCCTCGCCAATCGCGACGCGCACCTGCGGTTCGCGATACTCAGTGACTTCACGGACGCGGCGAGCGAGGCGACACCTGGCGACGCGTCGATCATCGACGCCGCGATCGCGGGCATCGATGAGCTCAACGTGCGTCATGCGACGGACGGCGATGGTCCCTTTCACCTGCTGCACCGCCCGCGCCGCTGGAACGGCCAGCAGGGCGGGTGGATGGGATGGGAACGCAAGCGCGGCAAGCTCTCGGACTTCAATGCAGTCGTCCTGGGCCGGCCCACGAACGCATTCCCCATCACGGCAGGTGACACCGCCGCACTGGTCGGCATGAAGTACGTGATCACGCTCGACGCCGACACCGTGCTGCCGCCGGATGCCGCGCCCTCACTCATCGGCGCGCTGGCGCACCCGCTCAATCGTGCGGTCTACGACTCCCAGCGCGGCATGCTGAGGGGGTTCGGCATTCTGCAGCCGCGGGTGGGCGTCTCACTGCCCAGTGCCCACCGCTCACGCTTCGCGGCCATCGCGTCGGGCCATCCCGGCGTCGACCCCTATTCGACCGCGGTGTCCGACGTCTATCAGGACCTGTTCGGCGAAGGGACCTACACCGGCAAGGGGATCTACGATGTCGAGGCATTCGAACTCGCGACGCACGGGCGTTTCCCCGAGAATTCTCTCCTCTCCCACGACCTGATCGAGGGCAACTACGCGCGGGCCGGGCTTGCGACCGACGTGATCGTGTACGACGACTATCCGTCCACGTACGTGGCCTACACGCGTCGGAAGCATCGCTGGATTCGCGGTGACTGGCAGCTCCTGCCGTGGCTCCGGCGCACGGTGCCAGGGCCCGATGGGCCGGAACGCAACCGACTGTCGATGGTCTCGCAGTGGAAGATCATCGACAACCTGCGCCGCAGCACCGTCGAGATCGCGCAGTTGCTGTTCCTGGTCGCCGGCTGGACGATCCTGCCGGGATCCGCACTTCGCTGGACACTGCTTGGGCTGGGCGCCATCATCGCCCCGTGGATGACGGCGCTGGCACTGGCCATCGTCCGGCCGCCGCGCGACAGGTCGTGGCGCGCGTACTACGAAGCCGTGGCGCAGGACGCGATGGTGAGCATCGAACAGGCCGCAGTGGCCGTACTCACGCTGCCACACCAGGCGCTGATCTCGGTCGATGCAATCGCGCGGACGCTATATCGGCTGTACGTCTCGCACGCGAAGATGCTGGAATGGCAGTCGGCGCTGCTGGTGGAGCGGAGCCTGGCGGATGTGAGGCTCGTGACGCGCCGCGGCATGCGGAGCAGCGTCCTCCTCGTGACCATCGGCGCCGCACTCGTGGTCGCGAACGCGATCCGGCGACAGCACGCGCCGGTCCTGCCACTGCAACAGCTCGGGCTGACCGCGCTCGTCGTCGCCGCGCTGATCGTCTGGTGGCTGCTGGCGCCACGCATCATGGCCACGATCAGCCGCACGTCAATGCCGTCCCGTGTGCCCCTCGATGCCAGGACGAGGGGAACCGTGCAGCGGTACGCTGCGCTGCACTGGCACTTCTTCGACACCTTCGTCACGGCAGAAACGCACTGGCTGGCGCCAGACAACTTCCAGGCCGATCCGCTGCCGGAAGTTGCGATGCGCACCTCGCCGACGAACATCGGCCTGCAACTCCTCGCGACGATCAGCGCCTGTGACCTGCGGCTGATCCCTGCAGACGACATGACGGCGCGCCTCGAGCGCACCTTCAGCACGCTGCACGAGCTGAGGAAGTACCGTGGACACTTCCACAACTGGTACGACCTGACCGACCTGCGCGTGCTCGACCCGCCATACATCAGCACCGTGGACAGCGGGAACATGGCCGGCCACCTGATCGCGGTGCGGCAGGCCTGCCTCGCGCTGGCCGAAACCGAGCCGGTGCTGCGGTCACGGCTTCAGGCGATCGCGGACGCGGCGTATGCGTTCGTGGACGCGATGGAGTTCGGGTTCCTCTATGAGGACGAACGCAAGCTGTTCACGATCGGGTATCACCCGGAGTCGTTCACGCGCGATGACTCGTTCTATGATCTGCTTGCGAGCGAGGCGCGTCTCGCGAGCTTCATGGCAATCGCCCGCAACGATGTGCCGATTGAACACTGGTTCCGGCTCGGTCGCAGCCTGTCGCGAGCCGCGGGCGCAACCGCGCTCGTGAGCTGGAGCGGCAGCATGTTCGAGTACCTGATGCCGGTGCTCGTGATGCGGTCACTGCCCTTCACGCTCCTGGCTGAGACGTATGCAGGCGCCGTGGACAGGCACGTGTCGTACGCCGGCTCACGCGGTGTGCCATGGGGCGTGAGCGAGAGTGCGTACAACGTCCGTGACCGGCACCGGACCTACCAGTACCATGCCTTCGGCGTCCCCGACCTGGCACTCAAGCGCGGACTCGCCCGCGATTTGGTGATCGCGCCATACGCGTCCGCCCTGGCCGCGCAGATCGACTCGCGCCGTTCGCTTGCCAACCTCGCAGCCCTCGAGGCGATGGGCGCACTCGGCGCGTACGGTTTCTGCGATTCGCTCGACTACACCCGGCCCGCACCCGGGGCGCGCGTGGCGCTCGTGCAGGCGTACATGGCACACCACGTCGGAATGACCCTGGTCGCGCTCACCAACGTGTTGCTGGACGATGTCTGGCAGTCACGGTTTCACGCGGACGCGATGGTGAAATCGGTGGAGTTGCTGCTGCACGAGCGCGTGCCGCGACGGTTGCTCCTTCAGGAGGCGCAGGCCGTGCAGCCGGAGGAAACGCGCGCGGCGTCCGAAAACGAGCGCCCGGTGGTCCGCGAAGTGGATACCCGACTGCCATCGCCTCCGCGCGTGGCGCTGCTCGGCTCCAGTCCGTACACCGTGATGGTCAATCACAACGGCAGCGGCTACAGTCGTCATGAGTCGACGGCCGTCACGCGCTGGCGCGCTGACAGCACGCGTGACATCACCGGCCAATTCTGCTACATCAACGACCTGACCGCCGGGCAGACCTGGTCATCCACGTTCCAGCCACTCGGTGTGCCCGCGACGGAGAGCCACGCATGGCTCGCCTCCGATCGCGTCACGTTTCGTCGCGTGGACGGCGACATCGAGACGCGCACGGAGATCACGGTCGTCCCCGCTGATTCGGCCGAGGTGCGCCGCATCACCCTCACCAACACCGGCAGGGAGCCACACGAGATCGAGCTCACGAGCTACGGCGAAGTGGCGATGACATCGCAGGGTGCCGACCTCGCACATCCGGCGTTCTCCAACCTGTTCGTCGAGACGGAGTGGCATGCCTGGTGCACCGCCATCACGGCCACGCGACGCCCCCGCGCTCCGGCCGATCCGCGCCTTTGGTGTGTGCACGTCGTCGATGCGGGCCGCGAGCGACTCGGCACCGTGAGCTGCGAGACCGACCGGGCGCGCTTCATCGGCCGCGGTCGCAGCGTGCGCAATCCCGCAGCGATGACATCCAGCGGCGAACTGTCCGGCAGCACGGGGCCAGTGCTCGACCCGATCTTCGCGCTGCGCACACGGGTCAGTGTGGCGCCGGGACAGTCGGTGACGGTGGCGTTCACGACCCTCGTCGCCACCACCCGCGCGTTGGCGTTCGAGTTGGCCGGCCGCTATCACGACTCACACGCTGCACAGCGCGCGTTCGACTTCGCCTCGACATCCACGCAGATCGAGTTGCGCGAACTGGGACTCTCGCAGGCCAACGCCGCCGTCTTCCAGGAGATCGCAGCCCAGCTCCTGTATCTCGGCGGATCGCTCGCACCGCCGCATGACGAGCTCCGGCGCAATCGCGGCTCCCAGCCGTTGCTCTGGGCGCACGGCATCTCCGGCGACCACCCGATTGTCCTTGCGACGATCGAAAGCATGGACGGCCTGCCGACGCTGCGCGAGCTGTTTGCCGCGCACCGTTATTGGCGCCGACGCGGGCTGACCGTGGATCTGGTGGTCGTCAACGCAGGGCATTACGACTATCTGCAGGAGCTGCGTGACGGGATCGCCGAAGCGATGCTGGCCGCGAACGACGCGTCGCTGATGGACCAGTCCGGCGGAACCTTCATCCGTCGGCGTGAGCTGTTCGGCGCCGACGACTACCTGATGTTGTCGGCGACGGCACGCGTGCACGTCACCTGTGACGGACGGTCGCTCGCGCGGGTGCTGGCCTATGCTGAATCACGCACCATCGAGGCACCGGCGGCGACGCCGTCGCGCACCGCCACGCTGGCCGTCGAGCGCGACGTGCCTGTCGTGCCGGAGGTCGTGGAGCGGAGCGGACCGCTGGCGACGCTCGTGTCGGTACTGCGCCCGTTTGTGGCACCGCTGCTGCCGCGACCACGGCATTCCCGCCCGCGCAACATGCCGAGTCCGGAGGACGAGCGCCCGCTTCGCTTCAGCAACGGATTCGGTGGCCTTGATGCGGATTCCAACTACCGCATCGAACTCGATGACGGCCGGTTGCCGCCGGCCCCGTGGGCGAACGTGATCGCAAATCCGAATGGGGGATTCCTCGTCTCGGAGCGGGGGTCGGGGTGCACATGGGCCGAGAATGCGTATTTCTTCCGACTCACGCCGTGGTCGAACGATCCCGTGACGGATCCAGTGAGCGACGCGCTCTACCTGCAGGACGAGGAGAGTGAGGAGCTCTGGTCAGCCACACCTGCGCCGGTGGATGGCAACGGGGCCTACAGGGTCACACACGGGGCGGGCTTCTCGGCATTCACGCACGAACACGATGGCATCCGGACCCTGTTGCGGCTGGGTGTGCCGGAGTCCGTTGCGGCGAAGGTTTCCGTGATGCGAATCACCAACACCTCGTCGCGCACGCGTCGCCTGCGACTGACGGCGTTCGCCGAGTGGACCCTCGGGGCGCGGCGCGACGAGACACAGTACCAGCTGAAGACGCGGTTCATCCCAGAGCACGGGGCGATCTTCGCACAGAACCACTTCGATCCGCAGTTCTGTGACTGGACCGCCTACCTGGCGGCGAGCGAGCCAGTCACGAGCTTCACGGCCGATCGTCTCGGCTTTCTCGGGCGGAACGGGCATCATGCGGCGCCGGCTGCCCTCTGCAACGAGGACCTCAATGGTATCGCGGGCGTCGACCTTGATGCGTGCGCGGCGCTGCAAATGCGCCTGTCGCTGGCGCCGGGCGAGTCGCGGAGCGTCACCGTGCTTCTCGGCGCCGCGCCAGGCGATGCTGCGGCAAGGCGGGCGCTCGAGACGTTGAACAGTGCGCTCACTGCGGACGCCGCCATCTCGGCGGCCGTGGCCGCATGGGACGCACGGCTGAGCGTGATCACGGTCACGACGCCCGACGCCTCGTTCGATGCGATGGTCAACAAGTGGTCGCTGTACCAGGCGCTCTCATGCCGCATGTGGGCTCGCATGGGGCTCTACCAGAGCAGCGGGGCGTACGGCTTCCGTGATCAGCTGCAGGACGCAATGGCGCTGCTGTATGCCGAACCCGCACTCGCGCGCGCGCACATCCTGCGTGCCGCAGCCCGACAATTCGTCGAGGGCGACGTGCAGCACTGGTGGCACGCGCACAGTGGTCGCGGCGTGCGAACGCGGTTCTCGGACGACCTCGTCTGGCTGCCGTTCGTGGTGGACCGATACATCACCGTCACGGGAGACCGAGCCATACTCGACGAGTATGTCCCCTTCATCACGATGCGGGAACTCGCGCCGCACGAGCACGAGCTGTACGACCTGCCCTCGGTGACGGAGGAGCATGGCAGCATCTACGAGCATTGCCGTCGGGCACTACGGCGTTCCTGCACGGAAGGAACGCACGGCCTGCCGTTGATCGGCACCGGTGACTGGAACGACGGCATGAGTCGGGTCGGCGCAGACGGCAAAGGAGAGAGCGTCTGGCTGGCATGGTTCCTGACGCGCACGCTCCGGTCGTTCGCGTTGCATGCCGATGCGCGTCACGATGACGCTGAGGCCCTCCACATGCGTCATTGGAGCGATCGCTACACTGCGGCGGCCGAGGACGCAGGCTGGGACGGCGCGTGGTACCGCCGCGCCTACTACGACAACGGCGTGCCCATCGGCTCGGCGTCGAGCCTCGAATGCAAGATCGACTCGATTGCGCAGAGCTGGAGCGTGATCTCGGACGCGGGCCGCCCGGATCGCCAGGCGATGGCGATGTCTGCCTTCGATTCACAACTCGTGCGCGAGGATGCTCGCCTCATCGAACTGCTGACGCCGCCGTTCGACGGGCATGACTCGGACCCCGGCTACATCAAGGGCTACCTCCCGGGTGTGCGTGAGAACGGCGGCCAGTACACCCATGCCGCGTTGTGGGCTGTGCTCGCCACTGCGATGCGCGGTGAAGCTGATCGCGCCTTCGAGCTGTTCCAGATGCTCAACCCGCTCACGCACACGCTGACGGCCGATGCCGTCGAGCGCTACAAGGTGGAGCCGTACGTCGTCGCGGCGGATGTGTACACGTCGCCGTCACACCTCGGCCGGGGCGGCTGGACCTGGTACACGGGCTCGGCGAGCTGGATGTATCGCGTGGGGATCGAAGCGCTGCTCGGCTTTGCGAAGGTCGGGAACACGCTGCGGATCGTGCCGTGCGTGCCGACGGCGTGGCCTGCCTACCGGATCGTGTATCAGTTCGGCACGGCGACCTACGTGATCGACGTGCGCGAACCCGGCGCGATCAGTTCGCATGGCATGCAAGTCACGCTCGATGGTGTCAGGATCCCCGGCGGATCGATTGACCTGGTGGATGATGGCCGCTCACACGCGATGATCGTATCGCCGGACATCAGCGGAGGGTGACCACACTCGTTGCATCGTCCTGCCCCGCCATCATCGCCCCGAACGCCGTCCGCGTCGTGTGGAGTGGACGCTCGTGAAGTCGAACTCTCCCGCCGGGCCCTCGAGCCGATAGCGCTTGACCCCCGCGGCACCGCCGGCCTTCATTCGGAGGCGCCCTCCGCGCGCATCTCATTCGACCGCCCGCTGGCGAAGCCAGCATCAGGCATTCAGGGAGAGAGGAGAAGATGACACTCGGTCGCTTGGCTCGGCTGGTGGGCGTTGCGCTCCTGGTGTTGGTTGTCAACGTCGCGGCCAGCGTCCTGTACATGGTCGTCTACAGCTATTTGATCAACCCCGGCCACGACGAGCAATACTACCGCGACCACATTCAGGTGGCCGCACCGTACTGCAGCATCGTCGCCGGTATACCGCTGATGTTCCTGGCAGGCTGGTGGGTCGGCGGTTGGTGGAAGGGGGAGTTCCGCGTCAAGGCAGCCTTGTTGGTCTGGTTGGCCTACGCCGTCATCGACTTCAGCGTGCTGCTGGCAGCGGGGCTGACTCCGAGGATCGCCGTTTTGTTCGCCGTGTCGTTCCTGACCAAGCTGGCGGCGGCCTACCTTGGCGCATCGGTTGCAGGTCGTCGCGCCTGACAGCAGCATGCAACTCACGGCGCTGCGCGCGCCAGCTGATGCTGGACGTTGAAGGGGTAGCATATGCCGGGTTCGAGACGCGTTTGGTCACGCACCGATCTTGCCGTGTGAACGTGTTCGGCGCTGGCGTCGGTAACGATGACGCCATTCAGCGAGGCGCCGTGATCATCCGGTTGCGAGTCACCCTGGCCGCGGCAGATGGCAGGGCAACAGCGGCTGAGAGTCGCCGAATCCCCTCGCGTGCCGGTGCCACGATTCCGCTGGCGCAGGCCCGGATCCGCCAGTATCGTGCTCCAATCAAGCGCCCCGATCGCCCAACCTCTGCTGCGGACAGTCTGATGACGGCACGCGTTCGTTCCACTGGTCTCGCGATGCTCGCGTTGCTCCTCATGGGCAACGCAGCCGTCGCGCAGTCAGCGCCGAGTGACAGCACATTGCTCGCCTGGATCACGCCGCGCGTGGACAATGGCTATGCCACCGGGATCGTGGCCGGCTACCGCGAGGGTTCGCGCAACCACGTGGTCGCTTACGGCGCCGCGGAACGCTCCGGCAAGCCACTGGGGCCCGACAGCTACTTCGAGATCGGCTCCATCACGAAGGTGTTCACGAACATCCTCCTCGCCGACATGGTGCTGAAGGGCGAGGTGGCGCTGGACGATCCCGTCTCGAAGTACCTGCCGGCAACGGTGACCGTGCCATCCCGGAACGGCAAGGTGATCACGCTCCTCGATCTCGCCACCGCGAGCTCCGGGCTTCCGTCACTGCCGACGAACATGAAGCCGGCCGATGTGCGCAACCCATACGCGGACTACACCGTCGCGCAGCTGTACGCCTTCCTGTCGTCGTATGCGCTGACTCGTGACCCGGGAATGCAGTACGAGTACTCGAACACCGGCATGGCGCTGCTCGGCCACGCGCTTGCGCTGCGCGCCGGCAAGCCGTACTTCGCGCTGCTCCGCGAACGCGTGCTCGACCCGCTCGGCATGCGTGATACGTGGATCGCGTTGCCTGCTGACCGGCTCCCGCGCTTTGCCGTGCCGCACAACAGCGACCTGGATGAGGACTATCCATGGGATCTCCCCACGTTCGAAGGCGCCGGTGCACTGCGCTCCACCACCAACGACATGCTCCGGTTCGCGAGCGCCGTGACGCATCGTGATCGCGGGCCCCTCGCGAAGGCCATCACCTTCTCGATCGAACCACGTCGCCCGACGACGATCCCCAACATGCGCATCGCACTCGGCTGGCACGTGCGCGAGAAGGACGGACGGCAGATCGTGTGGCACAACGGTGGCACCGGTGGCTTCCGGACGTTCTTCGGATTCGATCCCGCGACCGGTGTGCACAGCATGGTGTGGTCGAACACGTCCACGAGTGTGGATGATCTCGGGCTGCACATGATCGACACCACGGTCGCGCTCCGGCCTGCGCCGCCACAGGTGGACGTGAAAGTGGCGGCGGATGTCCTGCGTTCGTACGTCGGCGAGTACGCGCTCGCTCCGACGTTCGTCATCGCGGTGACCGAGGCGAGCGGCAAGCTCTACGCGCAGGCCACCAATCAACCGCGGGTCCGGCTGTGGGCCAGTTCGGATTCGACCTTCGCGCTGCGCGTTGTGCCGGCGAAAGTGAACTTCGAGCGCGCCGCCGACGGCACCATCACACTAGTGCTCGATCAGAACGGGCAGAAGCAGCGAGCAGCGCGGCGGTAGCGGTAGCGAGCACGCACGGCACATTCAACACTTGTCACGCTTCGGCCCCCGGCGCGCGACCGAAGGTGTGATCGCCGGTCAACTTCGCCACTATCCTCCTGCCTCCGAGTGTGGTGTCCCGGAAGTTCGCTGCAAAAAGAAGGGCCGAGAGATTTTGTTGCCCGGCAAGGCGAAAACCGGAGCGATACCCGTAGGTATCGCGAGGATTTTCAACGCAGCCGGGCGGCAAAAGATCCGACACTTCTGCAGCGAACTTGTGGGACATCACACTACGCACCTCGCTCTGTTGTGAGGCGAACCATTTCGCCCTTGCCTCGGCAAGGGTCTGAAGGCAGCGCCACCCGGGGACTGTAGATTGCCGCGGTGGCGAACGGGACGCCGTCGTCGGTGCGGATCGCCCGCGGCAGTCCGTACTCGCGGAGTTCGCGCTCGAAGCTCAGCGTCTTGCTCAAGCCTGTCCAGGCCACGGCGCCGAAACAACAGTCGCGGCGTCGGATTGATGACGCACGAGACTCGATCGGATGCCATGGTTGCCCCACGAGTCGGTGCGGCACTCACGTGATCAGGGGCTTGGCATGGCATTCACGGCACAGCGGTCCTTCCCGGGGAACGATCCGGTATTGACGGTTCATAGGTTAACGCCTATAGTCATGACCATGGTCACTGTATCGAAGAGCGCGCTCAAGGCGCGCATGCTTGAGTACTTCCGCCAGGTTGAGCAAACCGGCGAGGAGCTCATCGTCACCAGCGACGGGTTGCCGGTACTGAAGGTGGTGCCCTTCACGCCCAAACAGTCAGTAGACACCGCCTTCGCTGATGTGCGGGGTCAGCTCAGCTGGACTGGCAATCTCGACGAGCCGACCCGCGCCGAGTGGTCGGACGTGTGAGTCGAGTCGTGCTCGATACATCTGCGCTGCTGTACTGGACGCTGATGCCGGACACGCTCCCTCGTGCGGCCCGTGGAGTGATCGAGAAGGCCGAAGCGCACGGTCTGCTTGTGAGTGCGATCTCCCTCTGGGAGATCGGGCTCAAAGAGCAGCGGGGTACGCTCTCGCTGGGCGTTCCGTTCACCGAGTATGTGCACCGGCTGCAGCGCGTCGACGCGCTGACGCTGGTTCCGGTGGACGCGCGCATCTGGCTCGCGGTGCTCGCGCTGCCGTGGGCGCACCGTGATCCAGCCGATCGCGTGATCGTGGCTACGGCGCAGTTGCACGGCGTCTCGCTCGTGTCGTCGGACTCCGCGATCGCCGCGTATTACGACAAGACAGTGTGGCAGTGACGATGGCCGCGTTTGCAGACGGCGCCAACATCTCATGAACGGCAAGCGGCGTTCCCGTAGCGCTCACCTCCGGGTATGCTCATCCCGCGCGCGCATCCCGTCCTACCGCTCACGCCAGACCAGCGCCTGCGCAGGCTGGAGCGGCGCCACGCCGTGCAACACTTCCGCGCCTGCGGGCAGCGTGATGGCAAATGGTGCGGGATTGTAGTTGACGGCGACGTACGCGCCGTCACGCCATTCGATGAAGACACCTGGCGGCAGGTTCTCGATTGCGACGTTCGCCCGCTGATAGACCGCTCGCACGATCTCGCGCTCGACCGCGCCACTGTCGGTCCAGACACCGATCATCGTCACCGAACCACGGCCGAGCGACCGAGTGGTTGCTGCGGCTTTTCCGGCGTAAAAGTGATCGACGTATGTCGTCAGTGTTTCCGTTCCGGCCCGTGGTGACAGAATATCGCCCCAGCGATGCCACGGATGCTGCGCGTCGCGATACGCTACCCGCCCGGTGACACCCGGCGGAAGCATGTCGAAACCATCGACGTCAGCGCCAATCAGCTCCGCCAGCGTCGCGCCGAACCTGGCTTCCGGGAAGTGCCCCCGTGCGTCCTTCTGTCCTGTGCGCGGCGTGAGGATCAGGTGGCCACCGTTCTCGACGTACCTGCGCCACTTCGCAATCAACTCGTCGCTCACCATCTGATACGCTGGCGCGACAATGAACGGGTATCCAGTGAAGTCGTCCGCTTCGCTGATGAACTCCATCGGTGCACCGGTGCTCTTCACGGCCTGCGTGTACAGGTTGCGGTGCAGCCATGTCTTCCACTCGGTGGTCTGCGGCTGGATCTCCAGATCCCAGTACACATCATGGCTCCACAGAACGCCGGTTCTGCGCGCCGCCAGCGCCGGCGGGAGCGACGCCGTAGCGTCCAGGCGCGCGGAGATCGTGCGTATCTCATTCATCGTCTCCACGAACTCACGCCCCGCTCGGGTGAGCGTCTGGCCATCGGTGCCGACGATCCCCTCGTGATACATCTCACTGCCGCGCAGCGGATGACGGTAGCGATACGTGCTGAGCAGCGAGCTGCCCGCGCCGAACGCGTGCCACATCCACATCCCCACTGCACCCGGCACCGGCTGCGAGTTGACGGAGCCCCAGTTCACCTGGCCGGGCTGCAGCTCCATCACACCGAATGTGCCAGTGATCGGCCTGTAGTACGCCGCAGCCTCCATCAATCGCGTTGGATCGCCGATAGCGTAGCTCTCGCCGCCAAGGATGTTGTTCCCGGCGACGGGGTAGAGCGTGAACGTCACGAAATCCATCGCGTGACTGCGTCGCGGGTCGGTGGCAGTGGTGATGTTGGTGTAGTTCGTCGTCACCCACTGTCCGCGCCGGGCATGCCGCTTGATGATCGCTGCCTGACGGTCCAGGAAGCCGGCGGTGACGTCAGCCTGATAGCGCGCGAAATCGACCAGCGCGTGCGGGCTCAGTTTGTCCTCCGCCGCGAGAACCGGATTCGGGAGACGCACTTCCGCGAACTGTCTGTAGCGCGTGCTCCAGAAGCTGCCGCCCCACGCCGTGTTCATTGCGCTCACGGTTCCGTACGTCTCACGCAACCAGTGCTGAAAGCGCCGTCGCGCACTGGGGCTGTAGTCGGAGAACGTGCCGGGTTCGTTGTCCACCTGCCAACCCCACACCCGCGGATCACTGCCGTAGCGTTGCGCCATCTGCGTCACGACGCGATCGACGAAACGCTGGTACGTGGCGTTCGCGAGCGACACCTCGGCGCGAATACCGTGCTCGTGCCGCTGACCACGTTCGTCCACGCGATACACATCCGGATAGCGGTCACCCATCCAGCTCGGCGGTGCGGCCGTGGGCGTGCCAAGAATCACGCGCAGGCCTGACTTGCTCGCGAGTGCAATCGCTTCGTCGAGCCAGGCGAAGTCGAACCGTCCCTCCTCGGGTTCGAGGAAGGTCCAGCTGAACTCGGCGAGATGCGTGAAGTCGAAGCCGAGCCGCGCCATTCCCTCGAAGTCACGCGGCCACTGTGCGCGCGGCCACTGCTCGGGATAGTAGAAGACGCCGACTGTCATCGCGGTGTTCTGCGACAACAGCTCGGCGCCTTGCTGACGCGCACGACGCACTTGTGAATCGCGGGGCGCGGACGCGCGGTTGCCTTGCGCCAGCGCGCTGGTGGCGATAGCGCCCACCAACACCAGCGTCCTGAATCCGGCCACTGCGTCTACCTCACGTTGGCGTGGTCGTTGCGCGGGTGCGGGCGATGCGACGCCAGCACCGGGGCGCTGAACACGACCTCAGCGCGCCGCGAGCGGAGTCACAACCAGCTTCTCGACGTGTACGCTCAGCGCGTGATTGATCCGCAGTCCGACCACGCCATCCGTCGGCATGTCACGGCGCGGTGCATCGAGTACCTGCGTCCCACCGATGAACATCACGACGCGATCGGCCCTTGCCTCGACGACCAGCGGATAGACGACGCTCGTGACATTCGGGCCACTCCGCCACACCGGGATCGCCGCATGCGCAGTCCAGTCGCGGACCGTGCGCGTCGTCGCTCCCTCGCGAACCTTGAGCAGGGCGCGGCCATCGCGGCGCAGCAGCGCATACGAATACTGCGGTGCCGTCCCGTTCAGGTCACGACCGCCAAAGAAGACACCAAAGCCCTCGGCTCTCGTACCTGGATCGAAGAGATGCAGCGTGGCTTCCAGTCGCCAGTTCCCCGTGCCACGCATCGTGCTGTCGAACAGGATGGCGGCGGGCCCGGTGGTCACATGCCAGCCTGGCTTCATGACCTCGACCTTGACCGGTGCCGTCGGCCCGTGGTCCATGCCTCCCTGGTCGGGACGGACGGTCCATCCCGCCGGCACGATTGGGCGCGCTGCGGCTGCGGCGCGTGGCTGCTGCGCGCGCAACGCTGGCGCGGCCAGGAGCATCACCACAGCGGCGAGCCGCCAGTGAGAACTCGTCCGATTCAAGGGGCCGATCGAAGACATGGCAAATCCGGGCAGGAGGAGACGTTCCGCGGGCCCTGTATTCTGCCTGACGGTAGCGCCGGGCGAAAGAGCGATCCGGCTTCATCGCGCCGGCGAGGTCATCCGCGCCTGACGGTTGCGCGCAACCCGCCTGGCGTCCGGCCGGCCAAACTTGCGTCGCCGGGCGCGCCGGTGGATCCTTTGGTGAGTTTCCGGAGGCCGTCACGCGAACCAGACAGCGCAAAGCCCTCGCTCGTCCCATCAACGAGGTTGACTCGATGCGCACACCGCAGGACAGCGACGCCGCAGCCGGCTTCGTGATCGGGCCCGGGTTCGAACCATTCGCGCAACGCAACGACATCTATCGTCGATCGTTCTGGGACCCGCTGATCCGCTCTCCGAAGGCCGAGCGCTTCTACCGCAGCTATCGCGAACCGCTCGCGGAGTGGCGCACGGCGGATGGGTTCACGCAACGGGACTATGCACTCCGGAATGCGGCGTGGCACGTCAGCGACCTGTTCACGGAAGCGCGACGCGACGACGATCGACGCGAGGGGTTCTCCGACCCGTACACGCAACAACTGCCACCCGCCGCCGAGCGGTTGCCATTCGAGTCGCCCGAGGCTGCGGCCGCCGAGGTGAAGCGCGTGGCGATGGCGTTCGGCGCGGGTGACGTTGGCATCACGGCGCGCGACGAGCGGTTCATGTACAGCGCCAAGATGAGCGACATGAGCGGCATCGAGCGACCGGTGGACATCGGCCCTGAACTGGATCAGGTCATCGTGATCGTGATGCCGATGGATCGCGACCTGCTTTCGACGGTGCCGTCGGCATTGTCCGGCGCCGCGACGGGACTCGGGTACTCGCACGACACGATGACGCTGCTGGCGCTGACGCAGTACATCCGCAATCTCGGATACGACGCCATCGCCAGCGCGAACGACTCAGCGCTTGCGGTGCCGTTGGCGATTCAGGCGGGGCTGGGTGAGTATGGTCGGCTTGGCCTGCTGATCACACCGGAGTTCGGGCCGCGCGTGCGACTCGGCAAGGTTTTCACGAACCTGCCGCTGGCGCACGATGCGCCGCGCCACTTCGGTGTCACGCAATTCTGCGAGATCTGCCGTGCGTGTACACAGGCCTGTCCCGTCAAGGCAATTCCCGATGGCCCACCCGGCCCTCCGCCGCCCGGACCGTCGTACCTGAAGGGCGTGACGAAGTGGACGGTGAACGCGGAACGCTGCTTCGGCTTCTGGGTCGCGCAGAACACCGACTGTTCGATCTGCATTCGCGTCTGTCCGTACAACCGTCCGTTCGCAACGTGGCAGTCACGCATGTGGCGCTGGCTGGCAGGCACGCGGTGGCGCCGGCTGGCGCTCTGGTGGGACAAGCGCGTGGGTCACGGTCGCCGGCTTGCGCCATCGGCGTGGTGGCAGGGCGGATCCGCCGCTCCGGTGTCACTCACACGTGCACGCAACTCACAGCATCCAGCGAAATGACTGACTCCCGCACATTGATCGTTTCGCATGCCGATGTCGAGCGACTGCTCGCGATGCCGGCGTGCATTGACCTGATGGGCGAGACGCTGGCGGCCACGGCGCGCGGAGACGCGGTCCTGCCGCTGCGCCAGGTGCTCCGCCTGCGCGATGGGCACGGTGCGTTCGCCGTGATGCCGGCGATACTCGGTGGCGTGGACGGCCCGTCACAGATCGGGGCCAAGATCATCACCGTGTTTCACGGGAATGCTGCGACACCGTACGAGTCACACATCGGCGTCGTGCTCTACTTCGACGATGTGCACGGCCGGCTGCTGGCGATCATCGATGCCAGCTCGGTGACCGCGATCCGCACGGCCGCTGTCTCAGGGCTGGCGACGCGACTGCTCGCGAACCCCGATGCCGCAGACCTCGCCATCCTCGGCGCCGGCGTCCAGGCCCGCACACACCTCGAGGCGATGCTTGCGGTGCGCCCGATCACGCGAGTACGCCTGTGGAGTCGCGGCACGGATCGATCGGCGGCGTTCGCGCGCTGGGCGCAGACACGATTCGGCGTTGCCGTCGAGCTGTGCGAATCGCCCGAGCGCGCGGTGACCGGCGCTCAGATCATCTGCACCGTGAGTGGATCGTCGGAGCCCATCGTTCGCGGCGAGTGGCTTGCAACCGGTGTGCACATCAACGCCGTGGGCGCGTCAGTGCCAACGGCGCGCGAGCTCGATACGGCAGCGGTGAAGATGTGTCGGTTGTTCGTGGACCGTCGCGAGTCGGCCGTGAATGAGGCGGGAGATTTTCTCATTCCGCAGCGCGAGGGCGCGATCGACGAGACGCACATTCTCGGTGAGCTTGGTGCGGTCGTGCTCGGCGATGTGGCTGGTCGTGTGAATGCCGACGACCGGACACTGTTCAAGTCGCTTGGGCTCGCGGTGGAGGATGTGGCGTCAGCGCGGTTGATCTACGAGCGCGCGCGCGCGGAACAGACTGGCACGTGGATCGAGATCGGCGGGTTGCGGCCGGCGGAGGAGTGACACACGCCAGCTCATCACGTTTGTGAACGCCCGAAGCGGCTTGCAACATCCGTATCGAAGACGGCGAATGCCTGAACGCGAGCCCTGCCCTGCACCATCCTGATGATCCGGTCGGCACGACGCGCGAGACCGACGTCGCCGTCAGTCTGGCTCCGCGCCAGTGTCAGCTTCGTCCGCGCGTCGCAGGATGTCGCGCAGCGCCCCAACGCGACGCAGAGTGTACGGCATCTTTTCGACGCCGCTGGCGAAGCGCAACACATAGGCATAGAGCGCGACTATCTGCCCGACAGGAGGGCGCAGTGTGCCAAACTCCGTACTCAGCAGCAAGGCGCTCGTGAGGGCAATGATCACGCAGAGTTCCGTACTGGCAAAGTTCCACGCCTCGAGGTCCGACAAATGCACCTGCGGCTGTCGCAGGCGCCCGTAGTGCGCTGCGATGACGGCAGGATCCGGTGTCGCCAGTACATCCACGTGCTGTTTCAATTCGTCGAACTGCACGCGGTTCAGCGATACGGCGCGTGCGTACACATGGCCGTCACGGCACGCGGTGCGCTTCTCGCCAGGTCGTCGAGTTCTCGGCGCGACCGGTGATCCGTCCCCGACACGAGACTGCACCACAGGCACAATCGAACGGCTCCGCGTCGGCACCGATCAACGCGGAGTAGTCGATCGTGAGTTCGTCACCAGCCGCAATGACGCGCGTGGCAATGACATCGAGCCCGTCATAGCGCGTGTTCGGCTCGCACGAGTGATTGTGCGGCGCCCATCGATCTGGCTCGGCATGCCAGAGAACAGACACCTCTTCACTCAGCGGCCAGGAGTACTGTCGATAGACCCGCTGTTCGGTCTCGCTCCACGTGGTGCGAACATGGCGGCGCGTCGCGAGCCGGAAGGCTTCCCCTTCGCCCGGAAACACAATCTCACCCGGAGTGAGCGGTTCGCGCGCGAAGATTCCGTATCCGCTGATCGCGTTCCCGCGGCGCTCCCACCGGCGGCGCGTCGCCGCATGTCGCGCACGTCCCTCAGCAATGACGTGCTCGAGGAATCCCGTCCTGCCGATCCCGTCGAACTGGACGATGAAATCCGCGGACCCTTCCAGGCCAGGCGGATAGCACACGGAGCAGGTGAAGTTGATCTCGAGGAAGTACAGTGTGCCGTCCGCACCCATCCGAAAATCACACCGCGCGTAGCCCACCCCGCCGAATGCCACGAACACGCCCGCCGCTGCCTCGCGCAGGCGATCAGCGAGGGACTCGTCCATCACCGGGACATTCGATGCAGGATGCAACTCTGACGTCTTGAGGGCGTACGTCTTGAACGCACTACCGGCGGGGAACTCATACTCGACCGGTCGCAATGTCCGCGGGGGCGCGCCATGCGTCAGCGCGCCCAGAACCATCACCGTGAACTCGCGGCCGTCGACATACTGCTCAACCAGCACATCACCGTATTCGGCGCGCAACGCCTCGACGCGTTCGGGGAGCGCGCGGTAGTCGTGGATCAGTGAGCCGCCATCGATACCAAGGCTGTCGCCAGCGTGCGCCGGCTTCACGAAGAGCGGCAGCGGCAAGGCGTGACAGGCGCGCTGCCAATCGGCGTCCACATGGGATGCACTGCTTGTCGCCGGGACCTCGACGTGCAGCGGCGTCGCCACGCCCGCCGTGTACGCCACATACTTCATGAGCGGCTTACTGGGATCGTAGAGCCGCTCCGTTGGTCCGGTGTAGGGCAGTTCCAGCAGCTCGAGCGCGTGAATCACGTCAATCGAGGGTACATCCCAATCCAGATAGGCTTCACAGAGATTCAGGTATATGTCGTAGCCGCGAGCCGCACACTCGCGGAGCTGACGATACGTGGTTCGCTTGTCGAGCATCTCATGATGGACGTCGCAGTCTGGCAGCCACGGCGCCAGGTCACGCGGCGGATCGTAGTGGCGGTAGTCCACGGTGCTGGCCGAGTAGTCCGGCTGCAGTACGCAGACGCGCAATCGCGGAGCGGCCGTCGTCATTGGCGTGCCTCGGTCTGCGCGAGGATGCGCGCGATGAGCGCAGCGAACGGCGTATTCGCAAAGCGCAGGATGGCGCCGACGCTCGTGCAATTCTCGTCTTCGGAGAGCGCACACTGTGCATTGACCTCGAGCACGTACAGCGCGCCGGAATCCCTGTCCTGCCGCACATCGATGCGGCCATAGCCGTGACCGCCGACCGCAACGTACGCGTCCCAACTGAGCCGCATCACCTCATCGGCCAGCTTCCCTGTGATCGCGGCGTATTCCCAGAGATACGCACCGCCAGGGAGCGGAGACTCTCGCTCGTACACTTCCCACAACCGGTCGTACGACAGGAACTGTTCCGTGTGTGGCAGCGCCGCGTTGAAGACACGTTCAACCGGCAGAAACGCGTGGGCCGACTCCGCCGCCGCCGCGCTGCCCACGATGAGCACCGTGAATTCGCGCCCGGCGACGAACCGTTCGACCAGCACGCCGCCGCTGAGCAGGTTCCAGCCCAGATATCCGGCCTCGAGAGCCGCGAGTTGCGTGAGCAGGCCATCCGCCGTGTGAACCACCGAGTCGGTTGTCACGCCCATGCTCCCGGCCGACACCGCAGGTTTGACAATCGCCGGTATCCCGACCGCAGCCAGGACGACATCGGCGTCGTCGCCAGCCTGCCAGACGTGCCATGGCGGCGTGGACACCTCCGCGTGACGAAAGGCGGCCTTCATCGGTGTCTTCGACGTGGTACCGCGGTAGAAAGCCGCGTTCGCGCCCGTGTACTGAAAGCCTCTTGCCTCGAGCGCGTCGATGACGGCGACGCCCGGCACGTCATTCGACTCGTCACCATCGCACAGGTTGAGAACTGTGGGCAACGGCTCACCGCGAGCCGTCGAGTCGCGAACCAACGCATCGAGCACGGCGGCATACGACGACACCGTGACCGGCGTCCAGCGCCAGGGGCGACCCAACACCGCGAAGGCCTGCGTCAGTTCGTGGCGACTCTGCGAGTAGTCCGTGTAGTATGCGAGTGACGGGTCGACCGTTTCCGACTCCGGGACCAGCACGACTACCAGCGTGCCGGGCAGCACCGATGCGTCGCCGGGCGCTGTCGGTCTCGCTGGCGCGGAGGATTGAATCGATGTGTCGGCCACATGCCGAACTTACACCGTATCAGCCGCAAGATCGACAGGCGGGACGGTCCCGCACTCCACCGATGGATTAGCTTCTCCGACATCATCGCTATCAGTTCGCTGGCCGCCGCCGATGCCGTATCGAGCGTGCTGGTCGCTGCATCTTCGTCCATGTTCCCATGCATCAACTGTCCGTGTCCCGCAACGCGGCGATCGCCGCGTTGTCCACCGTGTGGCTCTCTGCCACCGGTTGCCAGACCGAGGTCAAACCAGACGCGCGAACGAACGGGGCTGCCACGGCGACGTCGCCCGCAGCCCCGTCCCCAACGCCGACGCCAGCGCCAGCGCTGCCCGATACGGCACCGCTGCTGGCCAGCCGCACCGACATGGACCGACGCTCGTTTGCGGCGGCAGTTCGCGCCGGAGCGGCCGCCATCGCCAACTGGCCGTCCATTCCAACGGCACCCGGGGCACTCCTCGCCGGCAAACGCATCATCGCGTACTATGGCAACCCGCACTCCACCAAGATGGGTGTGCTGGGGGAGTATCCGGAGGCACAGATGCTGGCGATGCTCGACACCACGGTTCGCGCGTGGGCCGTCGCCGACCCCGCAACGCCGGTGGTGCCCGCAATTCATCTCGTGGCCGTCATTGCGCAGGGGGCGCCTGGCCGCGATGGCATGTGGCGACGGCGCGAAGATTCCACCATGATCGAGAAGACCTACGGTTGGGCCAGGAGCCGCAATGGCGTGCTCTTTCTCGATATTCAGGCCTCACACAGCACGCTGCAGCAGGAGTTGCCTCCCCTGCTCCGCTACCTCGAGCGCCCGGACGTGCACCTGGGCATCGACCCGGAGTTCTACATGCATCACGACAAGGAAGGCGTCCGTCCAAGCGCGAAGATCGGCATGATGATGGCTGCGGACGTCAACTACGTCATTCGTACACTGGACCAGTTGGTCACCGAGAAACGCCTGCCGCCAAAGGTGCTGGTGGTGCACCGCTTCACGCGCCTGATGGTGCCGGATGCGGAAGCCATCCGCCCGACGAAGAACGTGCAGGTGGTCATGCACATGGACGGCTGGGGACCGCCGTGGCTCAAGTTCGATTCGTTCCGCGACTACATCGTGCAGCACCCAGTGCAATTCACGGGCTTCAAGCTGTTCTACCACAACGACACGAAGAAAGGCGATGCGTTGCTCCTGCCTCGTGAGTTGTTGCGGATGCAGCCGCGGCTGAGCTATGTACAGTATCAGTAGTGCGACGTGGGGGCGGGTTCGGCAGAGGCGCATGCCGCACCGCAGCCGCAGCACCCGGCGTGCGACAGACTGGGCCGCCAGCGCATAGTGTCCAACGCGCGAGGCATCATCTGCACTGATGCCCGCGCCGTCGTTACGGCGTACTCGATCCGGGTCGCCAGGCTGGCGCCGAGAGGTTGACGGCATATGGCAACGGAATCCGCTGCCCCGATGCAACGTTGACCAGGTCCAGGCGACCGTACTCCAGGCGCGCGGCGATGATGTATCTGCCATCCGGCGACCAGTCCATGACCGGATCGAAAGAGGCAGGGCCATCGGTCACGACGGCGCGGTCTGCGGTGCCATCGGCACGTACCAGGCGCAGCTCTCCCGGGAACGCATCGTTGATCGTGTTCACATAGGCAATCAGCGATCCGTCGGGCGACCAGTGAGGCGCGCGGCCGGTCACCGGGAGCACACGTTCGGCACCGGTGGCGAGTGTCCGGATGCGAATCGTGGTGCCTGATGAGTAGGCGAGTTCGGTGCCGTCCGGTGAGATGGCGGGGTGCTCCGATCCGATCGTGCCAGGTTCCGGGTTGACCACGGCGAGCCCCGTACCGTCTGTAGAAACGCGCCAGATCCGGCCCGAGAACCCACCGCGCGTGCCGCGGAAGTAGACGGTGGCGCCATCAGCCGCAAACACGGCATCGCGCTGCGAATTCAGGAAGGATGGGAGGAGCAGCCGACGGGGCGCGGCAGTGAGATCGGTGATGAACAGCCGGGTGATCGCCGAATCGGCGGCTGTAGTCAGCGTTTCGCCGCTCACGTCCTGAAACACCAGCGTCCTGCCAAGGCGGTCCCAGGCCGGTCGCATGCTGTGTCCGCCAAGGATGCTCCCTGAGCCAGGGGTCCCCGGTGATTCATTCGCGACCACACGATATCCGGAACCATCGAGATTCACCGTCACGACGCGGAAGCTGCCGGTGAGGGTGGATGGCGTCTCATGTGCTGCGATGGCGCCAGTGGGCACGACGGAGACGAATGCGGTGTCGGTGAACGGTCCGGCGGTGGCGATCAGTCGGGAGCGGCCGATTGCAGTGCCGGTGACGCGCCCGTCTCCACTGAGCGCGATGCCACTGGTGGCGCCGCCGAACTGCGCCACCTTGTCCCGCGCGTTGCCGAAGCGATCCAACGCCAGTGTGCGGAGCCGATATGAGGCACCGACATAGACGGCGGTGTCCAATGGCTCGAGGACGACCGTCACGGTCCTGCCGGCGCGAACGGTCACGGGCACGGTGTCATTGAGTCCGATCGCTGGCGCCGTGACGACGATCCCACCGGAGCCGGCGATACCACCCATGAACACCGTGACCGACAGTCGTCCCTGCGCATCGGTCGTGTCCGTGTACGCGGCGACGAGCGGAGGCGTGCCCGGAGGCGTGCCGTTACGGAGCATCGCCACGATCGCACCTTCGAGTCCGCCCCTGGTGAAGAGCGTGGTCGCGGTAAGCGTGACGCCGATCCGGCCAGCCGCAATGCCGGCACTGGTGCGCACCAGCAGGGTCAGCGTTCGTGCGGGTGCAGCGACGACGGTATCGGTGAGCGCGCCGCCACCGACAATCGTGACACTTGGTGTGGTGCCCGGTGGTTCGGTGGGCGGCTCGCTCGAGGTGCATGCGGTGAGCGCGGTGAGCGCGAGGATGAAGCGTGTGGCGCGCATCGGGGGCGCTGCGTGGCAGGTGGGCCGTGTCCGGATTGAGTAGCGCATGGTACCAATCTACAACTGGTCGGGACAGGAAATCCATTCGGCGTCAGTCGCGTCGGCCGCGTGCACGTGGAACCCCAGAGCGCTCCCGCGGCCTGGCGCTCGCCGTCGCGCGGAGTGCCGTTCAGCGTTCGACACAGCATCCTTCCGATTCGCGTCAAGGCACTCATCACGAACGCGTGCCGCGATCGGCATGCACGTGCACAGGCCAGACTCAGAACGCAATGTGGAAGCCGCCGGAGAACACGCGGGCCCGCGGGTAGGAGAGATAGTCCACGCCGCGCGACGCAGGTCCGGCGTCGATGAGGACTTCCGGGTCATGGCCCGTGTACGACGTGAACAGGAGCAGGTTGTCGCCGGAGACATACGCGCGCACCGGACGGCCGCTGATGGGGAGCGTGAATGCGTAGCCAACGGTGACATTCTGCAGGCGCAGGAACTACCCATCTTCCACGTACCGCGACGAGAAGATGGACGGTTCCGAGACGCTTTCGGGAGAACTGAGCGCCGAGCGAAGGAAGTTCCTGTCACTCAGCACGTTCGACTTCGTGCCGTAGACCAGTGCGGTGTAGTTGAACACGTCGCGGCCCTGCTCCAGGCGCCACAGCCAGCTGGCGTCACAGCGCTTCCAGGTCGCGTTGCTGCGGAGGCCGAGGCTGAAGTCCGGGTTCGCGTTGCCGATCACGATCTTGTCATCACCGCCCGGACTCGTCGTGACGCCGTCC
Organism: Gemmatimonadaceae bacterium; assembly: GCA_031373905.1. Classification (GTDB taxonomy): domain Bacteria; phylum Gemmatimonadota; class Gemmatimonadetes; order Gemmatimonadales; family Gemmatimonadaceae; genus JACMLX01. The sequence continues at coordinate 47,827 of JANMNM010000065.1, forward strand.
GCCGCCCGGCCAGTCTCCGTGCCATTCACATCGCGGGTGACCGTGAACTTGGTGAAGGTCTGCTGGCCCGTGGCGTTGAAGCCGACGAACTGCGGGCCGTAGAACGTGCCGATCGGCTGGCCCGGAACGATCCGCGCCGCGTGCCCACTCTGCGGGCTCGATCCAAAGAGATATGCCGTCTCGATGTAGTCAGCCTTGCCGAGGTCGAGCACCTTGTTGCGCTCCGGGGAGAACACGAGACCGGCCGTGAGCTTGACGCCCGTGTTGGCGCACTCATAGAGGCGGGCATCGAGCGACGCTTCAACGCCGCGGTTCCGCAGCGAGCCGATGTTCCGGAGCTGCGTCGACACGAAGCTGGATCCCGTCTGCGACACCGGCACGGTCAGGAGCAGATCCGTGGTCTTCGTGCTGTAATTCTCGAGCGATCCGCTGAACCGCGCATCCATGAAGCCGAAGTCGAATGCGATGTTCGACTGCGCCGACTGCTCCCACTTGAGATCCGGGTTCGCGTTCACCGTCGGCACGACTCCCGTGTAGATCGTGTTGCCGAACACGTAGCGCGCCTGGTTGTCGGCGGCGAGCGGCGCCAGTGACGCGTACGGTGGCACGGCCAGGTTGCCCTGGAGGCCATAGCCGACGCGCAGCGTGCCGTCGAGTGCTTCATGGTTGCCGTTCCGGCGAGCCTGCAGGCGCGTGAAGCCGTTCGAAATCACGACGCCTTGCTGGTCCGCGTAGTTGGGCGAGGCGCGAAAGGTAGTGGTCTGGTTGCCACCGGCAAACGAGACGTTGTGATTCTGCGACAGCGACGTGCGCTCTGTCTCCCGCTCCCAGTTCGTGTTCGCGGTGCCCAGCGAGGCGAGGCGCGATGCCGTGAGCCGGCCCAGGTTGACCAACGAATGAACGATTGCGCGATTTTCGTCACCCGACAGGAAACCGAGTTGCCTGGGGGCGGTGCCAGCGGCAACGTAGGTGTCGTACTCCATCGTCGCCTGACCCGCGCGGCCATTCTTCGTTTCGATGAGCACCACGCCGTTCGCGCGCCACGGCTACCGTAGATGGCGGTCGCAGCGGCGTCCTTCAGCACCGTCATCGACACAATGTCGGACGGGTTGATCGCGTTCAGCGGGTTGCGGCCGAGCGCCGGCGAACCGCCGGTGTAGTAGCCACGTGCTTCCGACTCGCTGTTCTGGACCGGTAGACCATCGATGACGTGGAGCGGGTCATTGCTGGCGCTGATCGATGTGCTGCCGCGGATGCGGATCTGGGCGTTGGCGCCCGGTTCGCCATTGTTCAGTGTGACGTTCACGTCAGCGGCGCGCGCGGAAAGGAACTGCGTCGGGTTGACGACCACACCGGCGTTTGCCTCGTCCGCGTTGATAGTCGCGACGGAACCCGTCACCGCTTCCTTGCGCTGTGAACCGTAGCCCGTCATCACGACAGCACCGACGCTCGCCGCCACAGCCTGCATCACGAACCGCACGTTCACACGATCTGCCCCGCGCGCACGTCCACTTCCTTGAGCTGCGAGGCAAATCCGATCCGCGTGACGCGGAGCCGGGCGGTGCCCGCCGGCACGTCGCGCAACAGGAAACCACCGTCGGTGCGCGTCACGGCACCACGCTGGGTGCCCTCGATCGTCACAGTCGCACGTTGCATCGTCAACTGGTTGGTCGAGTCCACGACACGACCGGAAATCGAACCGCGGGCGCCCTGGGCCTGCAGCGGCAATCAGGCACGCCTGAGAGGCACGCCCGAATTCCGTTTTCAGTCGGCCTGCAGCCGCTGAGGTTCCGTATTGGACCTGTGTACACATGTGGCGTCTCGAACGCGCCGTGGCGCTGGCGTGCACGGTGCCGGCGCAGCGTTGCGGACTTTCACCGCACAAGGGCACGATCGCCGTCGGCGCGAACGCGGACGTGGCCATCCGGGATCTTGCCCGTGAGGTCACCGTGACGGTCGCGATGCAGCAGGATCGGATGGACGACACACCGTACGAGGGGCGCCGGATCCGTGGGTGGCCGGACCTGACGATGACCCGTGGCACGGTGGTCCATCGTACAGGGGAGCCGTTGGGTGAGCCAGGTCGAGGTCGGTTGGCGTACCGTCGCCCCGGAACGCACAGTCGTCCCGCGAGGGTGTAACGCAGCGATACAGCGTGAATCGGCGCGCTACAGGACACGCACGTCTTCTGATCCGCGACCCGCACGAAGCGCATTGTGCTGCAACGACTTGCGTGACGCGAGCCGGCGAGTGAGGCAGGACCGGAACCTGCCACGATCGGGAGTGCTGTCCGCTGCGAGTCCATGGCAGCGACCCACCCAATACTCCCGAGGAACGAATGCGTCGAACGCGCGGCACTCTCCAGCTTGCCTCACTCGTCCTGCTCGCGTCCTGCGCGACGGATGTGACGCAGCCACCGCTGCAGCCCGAAGGCGGCCCATCGCCGGTGTCGGCCACCATTGCCAACACGTTGAGCCCGGGCATCAGTGACGGACACGGCACCGCGTGGAGGCAGCTCACCGAGACGGTCTTCCTCACGCCGTCGCAGCTGGCGCTGGTCTGCCCCCGCGATGGCATCAACCCGTGCACGGGCAACGTCGGCACCACGACCCTGGCTGGATGGGTCTGGGCAACGGACGAGCAGGTGGTGCAGCTGCTGTCCAAGTACACGCCAGCGATCCTCACCAATCGCTCGTTGTCCGGCGACGCGTATGGTCCGGCAGTGAGTGCCTTCTTCACCGACTTCAACCCCACCGACGTCGGCGGGTGTTCCGGGTCGGGATACATCATCACCTGTTCGTTCGGCACGCACGCGAGTGGCTGGACGTCGACCAACGATGCGGCGGGATTGCCGATCAGCGGCACCGTGCAGGCGGGCTTTGGTGGCGTACCCTTCATTCGCGTCGGCACGGACGGTTCGCCGATCGTGTCCTCCACCCGGGGCGTGTTCATGTGGCGCGCCGATGGCAGCGGTGGCACCGGCATCGTCGCGAACGATGACTCGGGCACCGTGAATTCCCCATACACGGGGGTGGTCGTGCCGAATGTGCTCGTCAACGACTCGCTGGCCGGCGCGCCGGCCACGACGGGGACGGTCACGCTCACGCAGTTGTCGACCACGAATCCGCTCGTCTCGCTGAACACGGCGACGGGTGCCGTCGGTTTTGCCTACGGCGTGCCGGTTGGCGACGTCACGCTGACGTACCGCATCTGCGAAACCGCCCGCCCGTCCAATTGTTCGTCCGCGACCGTGAAACTGACGATGACGGGCAATCGCGTGGATGCCAACGATGACAGCGGCGCCAGCAAGACGGGCGGCGGCACTGCGGTGGCCAACGTGCTCACGAATGACACCTTCGCCGGCGGCCCGGCGACGCTGTCGAACGTGACGCTTCGGATGGACTCGACGGATCCGGTGTTGACGCTGCAGCCCAGTGGGGCCGTGACCGTGGCCGCCGGTGCCTCGGTCGGTTCACATCTCCTGACGTACGAAATCTGCGAGGCGGGCAACCCGACGAACTGCGACAAGGCGGTGGTCACCGTCTCGATCACGCCGTACGCCATTGACGCCGTCGATGATGCCGGCTCCGCTCCGTCGGCTCCGGGCGGCGTCGCCGTCGCCAACGTGCTCACGAACGACTCGTTCGACGGTGCGATGGCCACCACGGCGAAGGTCGCGCTCTCGCTCGTGTCGTCGTCATCCACTGGCGTGACGCTGGACGTCGCAACGGGCAAGGTCAGTGTCGCGCCCGGCACCGCCAGCGGGAAGGCCTACCTGACGTACAGCATCTGCGAGAAGGCCAGCGCCGCGAACTGCGATCAGGCCACGGTCACGGTCACGATCATCCCACAGGGCTACGTGATTTCCAATGACCGCATCAAGGTCAAGGAGGGCAACAGCGGTTCGTACACGGTGAAGCTGTTGCAGCAGCCGAGCGCGAACGTCGTGGTGAGCGTCTCCTATCTCGAGGGCACGATGCCCGTGACGCCGGGTGTGTCATCACTGACCTTCACCCCGACGAACTGGAATACGCCACAGACGGTCTCTTTCAGCACGATTCGCGACACCGGTAAGGACGACAACGCGGGCACCATGCAGCTCGTGGCCAGCGGCATCGACACGCGCCACGTGGTAGTTGACGGCCTGGACACCGACCGCAAGGGAACATTCCCGGTCGGCACGATTCAGGCGCCCTACAATGCGCAGACCGTCTCAGGTCTCGTGAACATGTGGGGCACGGCCACCGACAGCGACGGTTCGGTGGTGGAAGCCAAGTTCTACGTTGACAGCGTCCGCACCGCGACGGTGCCGAGCAGCGGCGGCACGTTCCGTCCGCCGTACTGGAGCTCGAACACCGTGGCGAATGGCTGGCACACGGTCGAGATGCGCGTGACCGACAACCTCGGCAATGACGGACGTGTCATCATCAAGGTGTTCGTGAGCAACTGATCGGCAGTCTGGCCATGAACGAAGGGCGGCGCGCGAAGCAGCACGGTGCCGAAGTAAATCGACCAGATCCCATCGTCGGCTTCTTCGAGGCCGACATAGTAATGGTCGAGTGCGTTGGCGAGGTACAGCAGCCGGGATTGAAAGCGAATCGTCCCGGCTGCGGTGACGCGTTTGACGAGGAAGTGCCGGGGTAGTCCAGGGGCGGGGGTGTCGCCCCGTACGGGCGTGGCGACGGCGTGTAGTGCGCACCGGGCGGCGTGCCCCCGTGATGACTGTGGGGCCGTTCCTCGTTGTATTCGCGGCGGAACGCATCGAACGCGCGCTGTCGCGCCCGCGCGTTGGCGCGCGGCGGAGAAATCGCCTCACGCTTCACCGTGCGATGCAGACGTTCGTGCGCGCCATGCACCGAGGGGAGGCCGTGACATTCCAGGAAGTAGCGGCAATGCAAGTCCGCGAGCGTGAACGGAAAGCAGTAGACGCGATCTTGCGTGAGGAACTGCCCTGTGAAGTCGGCGGTCCAGAGATCATTCGGGTCGGCGGTGACCGGATCGACGACGCTCGGATGCGTCGAGTGGCGTCGTCGCCGTCGGGACTCCACCAGGCCTTCGCGCTTGAGCAGAGCGCCCGCCGTGCTCGTGGCCGGCCAGTCATGCATCCGCGGGTGCCGCGGGCGGAGCCAATCCAGCAACAGCTGCGGGCCCCACGCCGGATGCGCGCGCCGTGCCGCGACGATCAGCGCCGCGACAGAGTCGCTCGTTTTGTGCGGACACGGATGTGGCGCGCGACTGCGGTCCTGCAGCCCGGCGCGGCTCTCGTCGGCCACACGGGCGACCCACCTGCAGCCGGTCTTCCGGCTGATCGCATCGCAACCTCCGGTTGCTGGCCACGGTAGTGGGCGTGTCACCCATGTACCCGGTCTCAAGTGTTACCTATGTACCCGGTCTGTACCCGAACAGATCTAACGTCCGACCACGCGTGCTCGAAGCATGGACGTTCTGGGCTCGCTACATAGGTAACGCGTGGAACCGAATGCATAGGCGACACGACTGACTCCGTGGGGGCGCAGGAGACTTTCGCTGCCATGAAAGGTGACGTGCCAGTTGGACCGGCGTGAACAGTTCCACGCGCTCATCGGTGTCGGCACTTCACGATGCGCGGCCTGCGCGGGCGGTGGCCGTCAATCGAACAACGGCGGAACTGCGTGGGTTGCCGCGTCGAACTCGTCCGCGCCGCGGTGCCGACTCCCTTCGGGCGACGCCACCAGTGCTCGCACGACGTACAAGGTGCCAGCCGCCGGCTTACGACCAGCGGCTGACTGCCGGATTACCTTGATCGGACACCACGGCCACCGTCTGGTGCGGCACCTCCACGCTGACCTCGTCAACCGATGCACCGTCTCTTCCCTGCCGTGCTTGGCGCGCTCACTCTCGGCTCGCCGCTTCAGTCACAGACTTCGTTGCTGCCGACACGGCAGACGACATCTGCGGTCACGACGATGCAGGCCCAGTCACTGCGCCACGTTGTGCTGTTCGCGTTCAAGCCGACCGCGACCCGTGCCGACATCGCGAGGATCGAGGCGGCGTTCGCTGCGCTCCCGGCGCAGATACGTGAGGTCCGCGCGTTTGAA
>JANMNM010000069.1:0-15525 GCA_031373905.1 Gemmatimonadaceae bacterium
CACGTGCTCCAGCTGCGGTCGTTCCGCACTTGCTGCAGAAGCGCGCACCAGCCTGCAGCGTTTGTCCGCAACTCCTGCACGCACCAGCTCCAAGGCTCGTGCCACACTGGCTGCAGTATGCGCCAGCCCCCGCAGCTCCACACTCAGGGCATGTCTTCAGAATCGGTTTGCCAGCTGTCATGCGGTCAACAGCGCCTCTGTCGCAACGCCTGTACACTCCTTGGTCAAGCATCGCACCTTGGTGAGGGGGGTGTTGGCGCTGTGGACGTGCACCCGGATTGACGATGCCGAGCGCGCGACGTAGCGTCCGGTGAAACCTGACAGACGCTGACCGGCATATCACGCATCATGCGCTCGTCAGGTTGGCGGCGTTCAGGTTCTCATCTGCTTTGCGCGGCCGGGTGGAGCCGCGAGCGCTGGTGACCTTGCGGGGGTTCCAGCCATCGTGGCGCGTGCATTCTCCGAGGTCGCTTCTCCCTCCATCTCTACACTCCTCATGCCGACGTCGCCACGTTCTTTCATCATCGCTGCGCCGTTGTGCGTCGTGTTCCTCACCAGCGCGTGCGGCAAGTCGGACGAACCGGCGCGGCCGTCGACGAATGCCGTCAGGGCGGAGGCTGCGGCCGCAGGATCGCAGGCGCAGGCCGACGGAACGGGGCTCCCGATCGACGCACAGACCGCACTGGACTACGGAAACGCTGCATATCGCGAGAAGCGCTTCGACGATGCCCTCGTGAGCTATCGCGCGGCAGCCGCTGTGGCGCCCGATCACGCCGCGCCCTGGTTCGGGCTCTATATGGTCGCTGGCGCGATGAAGAATGCCGCCCTCGCCGACAGCGCCATGGCGCGCGTCAAGGCCATCTCGGAGAATCCGGCGGCGCTGAGCGATCACGCGAACGCCGCCGCGGCGCCATCGTCAGCGGGCGCGTTACCGCCAGGCCATCCTTCGACGCGGGCGCTTCCACCCGGCCACCCCTCGACGCCAACGTTGCCACCAGCGCATCCGTCGCTCAAGCGCTGACCACGGTACCGCTCGCACCTCCGCGGCCGCGCGGGCGGTGAACGGCTTCAACGCAGACTATCGCAGGCGATGGGTCATACCTCGCGCGCTACGGTCCGACCGCCAGCACGTCACCAGGCGGCGGTGAGTCGCCGGTCGCTCGCGGAATCGACGCATCGTCCTGGACGCGGACAAACGGGCTCCTGACTTCCCCAAGTTCGATCGGCAGTGCCACACGCACGAGCACCGTGAGTACGAACATGCCGAGCGCCCAGATGCCCGCCGTGACGGCAATCTCGACCAGCGTTGGTGAGTACTCCACGAGCTCGCCAAGCGGCGACGGAATGAATCCGGGCACGACGAGACCCATCCCCTTCTCGATCCAGATCGCGATGAAGAGCAGGGAGCAGTCGAAGATCAGCCACCGCGGGTTCCGGCGGATCGGGTGGAACATCAATGAGATCGTCGCGGCAACATTGAGGGTGATCGCTGTCCAGATCCACGGCACGAGTGCGTGATGTCCCTTCAGCCCGAAGAAGAGGTACCGGGCGTTGATGCCGTGCTCCGTTGGCCAATAGAACTTGTAGAACAGTTCCGACACCAGCATGACGAGGTTGATCTGCGCGGCAACGGCCGTGATCAGGGCGAGTTTCGAGAAGGCGCCATCAGCGATCGGATAATGTGTCTCTCTTCGGATGATCCAGAGCATGATGATGACGAAGGCTGGACCGGCCGTGAACGCGGACGCGAGGAAACGCGGCCCCAGCAGAGCGTCGTTCCAGAACGGACGCGCCGGCAACCCCGCAAGGAGGAACGCTGTGACGAGGTGAATGCTGACGGCCCACATCACGGCGATGTACATCCATGGCAGGTACTTCTTCTTGTCCGGCGCACGGCCGCAGTAGCGGCTGTAGATGATGTAGAAGGGAATGCCGAGATTGATCGCCAGGTACCCGTTCAGGACCAGGACGTCCCATGCCAGCAGCGAGCGTGGCCAGTTGAGATAGCCGATCACGGGCACGAGGTGCCAGCTCGCAAATGGATTCCCGATGTCGACCACGACGAACGCCAGGCACATGACGAGTGCTGCCACGGCCACCGCTTCCGCCATCAGCACCGCACGGCCGAAATCGACGTCGTGGAGGATGTATGCCGGCAGGACGAGCATCATCGCGGCCGCTGCCATGCCGACGAGGAACGTGAAGTTGGAGATATACAGACCCCAGCTTACGTGATCGTTCATGCCGGTCACTCCGAGTCCATCACGGAGCTGCAGAAAGTATGCGTACGCGCCTGCCAGCATGATGAGCGTGAGGATGCCCATCCAGATCCGGTAGCGTCGGCCGCCGACAGTCGCCGAGTGCAGTGCGCTGAGCGCAAAAGGCTTCAGGTGCACGTTGGCCTCAGTCGGTGAAGTACCAGAAGCGCGGTTCCGTTTTGAGATCTTCCTTCAACCGGAAGACTTTCTTGTTTTCCAGCACCCACCGGATCTCCGAATTCGGATCGAGCAGGTTGCCGAAGACACGCGCGCCCGTCGGGCAGGCCTCGACGCACGCGGGCAGCTGGCCCTTGCGCGTGCGGTGCATGCAGAACGTGCACTTCTCCACCACACCGGTCTTGCGGGCACGATTGCCGAGGTAGTGCTGGTTGGGATTGACTTCGGCAACCGGGATGATGGGCTCGCTCCAGTTGAACCGGCGCGCCCAGTACGGGCAGGCCGCCATGCAATAGCGGCAGCCGATGCACCAGTCGTAGTCGATGACCGTGATGCCATCGGGTTCCTGCCATGTGGCACCGACAGGACAGACCTTCACGCATGGCGGGTCAGCACACTGAAAGCACTGCGTTCCGAGATAGAAATGCCCTTCGGCAGGCACCTCATGCTGGAACGACGCGTCTGCGTCCTCGAAATTCATCTCGCCGTCTTTCATTTCGAAGATGCGGATGTACTGCGTGTCCGCGTCCCGGTCGAGATTGTTTTCGTTGATGCACGCTTCCACACAGCTCCGGTACCCCTGGCACTTCGAGATGTTGAATGCGTAGCCGAACTCCACGCCTGGCTGTGCACCCGTGGACTGGATCGTCACGTCGAGACCGCGCTTGACCTTGGCTGAGTGCTCGAGGCGCGCGATGGTTGCCGCGCGTTCCTCCTCGGTCATCGTACGGTAGTTGCCCTTGATGTACTCGCGCCACGCGAGAAGCTTCAGCTCGCGCTCCTCTTCTGACACCGGGCTGGTGGGTGCGCAGGCGACGACCGCCGGCGCACCCAGGGCGGCCCCTCCGAGCAGAATGGAGAGCGCGCGGCGCCGGTCGACCTGCTTCTGCAGGATCGTGTCGCCGCCAGCAGGTGCTGCAGGGGGTTGTGCGTCACTCATTTGGCGTTGCCTCGGCTACGTTCGATTCGTGGGGCGCGGAACGGGATGCGCGAGTCGATGGCCGGCTTGTGCGGGTCGTGACAATCAGCGCATCCCATGACGACGCGGCGCCCTTGCCACCCGTCGAGGCGTTTGCCATGGGCGCCGCCCGCCCATTGCGCGGTCTGCTGGAAATGACACTGCGCGCACAGGCGGTACGTGTGCTCCAGCGACACGCGCTCGCCGCCCTTGAGCGCCAGAAACTCCACGTTGCCTGCAGCATGACAGGTGGAGCAGACGCCACCGGTCTGCACCGGATGCACCGCCTTGATGTTCTGGTGCGCGTCGCCGATGCGCTTGTCATTCAGGACCGTCCCTCGTCCGAGGTGACATGAGGCGCAGGGGTATTGTCCGATGTCTGGTGCGCGTTCGCGGAGCGATGTTCGCATCGCGATGGTTCCGAAGTGACGGAAGAGCGCATTTCCTGGCGTGACCGTGCGCACAGTCACTGAGAACGGCTTGCCTCCCGGGCTTGTCCATCCGGTGACGCGTTCCGCGCGCACGGTGCCAAGGTCGCCCGGTTCGAGCGTTGCGGTGCGTTCCAGACGCGCTGACTCCGCGCGGATGCTGGCGGAGTCGGGCGATTGCGCGCTCGCCGTGGCGCTGCGCTCCGGCGTCGCTTGCCCGGTGGCGCGTTCGCGCTCGACACAGCCGGCCGCGAGCCACGTCGCGAAGACGCCACAGGCGATGCGGCACCAGGCGGTTGTGCTACGCACCATCACGGGGCACCCCCTCGTGCAACCTGTTGGCTGTTGAGGGACGCCGACATGGCGGGGCCGGTGCCATCAGTCGCCTGCAGATGACACTGGCGACAGTTTGCGCGTTGCGGGTGCGTCGTGCGGATCTCGGCCACGGCGGCAGGGCCGGCGTGGCACGCAAGGCAATTCACGCGCATTGGCGAGTCATGCGGAATTGGCGGTGGTGAGCGCCCTGCCATCGCCGGTTGGAGCGACGGCCACGCTGCGGGGCGCCAAGACAAGGTGGACACGGACGCGCGCGCCCCCCCAGATGTGTGGCACTGGCGACAACTCGAGTTGGGATCTGCAGTGGGCAGCGGGATGCCCATCAGTCCGGCGTCGCCGAGATGGCATTGCAGGCACCCGCCGAGGTCCGGATGCGGTGTGACCGGCACGTACGCATTGAAGCGCACCGAGAATCCCCCGCGTTCGTGGCACGCCTTGCACGCACCTTCACGGTACTCCGTGCGCGAGAGGCCGTGCGGAATGCGAGGGGGTGCTCCAGGGTACGCACGCAGCGCGCGATACGTCGCGAGGGTGCGAGGGTGGGCCGCTCGTCGCGCGAGGGCTGGATCAGCGTTCGCCAGCATGTCAATACGAGTTCGGAACACCTGCGACTCGGCGGCGATCGCTTCTGCGGGAGCGCCGGCGAGTGATACGATCCTTGGCTCGGGCGCAGCCACGCGCTGCTTCGACATGCGTTGAGTGACGAACAGCAACGCTGCAACGGTTGCCGTCACGGCGACGACCAGCATCAAGCGGGCCCTCGTGAGGGTCACGAAAGGCACGCGTGCGGTCACGCATCACCCGCTGGCGCGAGCCGCTCCACGCGTACGGCGCAGAGCGTGAGTTCGGGTTGCCCTGAGACAGGGCAGAACGCATCGGGCATGAGTCGGGCAACGGGCCGCTCTGCATCGAATGACGGAATGAACAGCTGGCCGCGCTGCGGCTGCGAGCGGTAGTCGATGCGCGCCTCGAGTTCGAGTGCGCCGCGTCGACTCACGACGCGCACCATGTCGCGGTCACGGATCCCGGCGCGCTGTGCGTCATCACGATGCATCTCGACGTACGCGCGCGGGATCGCGTTGTGCAGCGTCGGCACGCGCTGCGTGAGGGTGCCGGTACCGGACTGCTCCAGTACGCCGCCGGTGTTGAGCCAGAACGGGTATTCCGTGTTCGGCGACTCGACCGGGGCGTCGTTCGGCCGCAGCCAGATCCAGGCCCGGTGGTCCGCATGGCCGTAGAAGTCGAAGCGTCCATGTTTCCGGTCAGCATTCGGGTCGAGCGCGGTGTTGTACCGCCACCTCGTCTCATGCTGGTCGGCATACGGCCAGATCACACCCGACTGCGCGCGCAAGGCTGCCCACGATGGCAGCGCCGACGGCCCGTCGTGAAAACGGCGATACTCTTCCCAGAGCTTCTCCACATGGCCGCGGCGCTCGGCCGGAAACAGTGCGCCGTGTCCCAATCGACGTGCAACTTCGATCATCTGCCATGCATCGCTCATTGCGTCGCCTGGCGGCGCCACCATCAGGTCGAACTGCTGCAGGCGTCGCTCGGCACTGGCGTAGACACCCTCACGCTCGATCCACATGGCCGACGGAAGCACGACATCGGCGATGGCCGTCGTCGCGGTCGGATACGCCTCGGAGACGACGACGAAACGCCCGTCCTTTCGTGCAGCGCGGCGGTAGCGCTCGACACTGGGCAGGCTGACCATCGGATTCGTCGCCTGAATCCAGAGAAAGCGGATATCCCCCTGGTCGAGCGCACGAAACATCGAGAGCGCCGCACGCGCCGGTCGCGCCTCGATCTGCGAGGCCGGAACACCCCAGATGTCGGCTGCGCGCTGTCGGTCGGTTTCGGACTGGACCGCGCCGCGCGGCAGTTCGTGAGTCAATGATCCCGCGTCATGGACGCCGTTCCCGCCGCCAGCCTGCCCCGTGATGCTGAATGGGCCGCTGCCGGGCGATGCGATCTTGCCCGAGAGCAGATGAATGCTGTGCAGTGCGTTGTTGGCGTACGTGCCGCGTGTGTGCTGGTTGACGTCGTCGCCCCACACGGACATCACCTTGCGCGCCTTGTCGCCGTAGAGCGATGCAAGCCACCGGATGCTTGCCGCCGGCATGCCGGAGATCGACTGCACGTGTTCCGGCGTGAACGCGGCGAGATATGCGACGTACTCGGCCCACGTCACCGGGGTGGCGTCGTCGGAGACGATTCCGTCCTCTGTGGTGCCGTGCCCGAGGTTTGATCGCCCCCGCTTGAACGCGACGTGCTTCTCGACGAAATCGCGATCAACCCAGTTGCGCTGGACGAGTTCGTGGCAGATGGCGTTGGCGATCGCCTGTTGCGCGCGTGGCGCATGCAGCAGGGAGCGTTCCGTAGCGTAACTGGTGCGCGTGGTGCGCGTTGCCAGCTCGACGATCCGCACCGCAGGATTCTGCGCGCGTCGGGCCAGCATGCGCGAGAACAGCACGGGATCGGTCTCCGCGAGATTCACGTCCCAGAGCACGATCACATCCGTCTCTTCGATGTCGTCGTAACACCCCACGGATGCGTCGTGGCCGAAGCTGCTGGCGAGGCCGGCCATGGCGGCCGCCGCGGCTAGCCGCGAACTGGTTTCCACGTTGTTGGTGCCGAGGGCGCCCTTGAACAGCTTCGCCGCCACATAGGCGTCGGGGATCGTCCACTGCGCGGAGCCATAGACGGCGATGCTGTCCTTGCCGTGCCTGGCCCGCGCGTCACGAAGCGTGTTGGCCACGAGGTCGAGCGCCACGCCGATCGGGACCTCGACCATCGCGTCCCCACGCCTGATGAGTGCGCGCCTCAGTCGATCGGTGGCGTACAGCGTCTGGACGGCGTAGTAGCCCTTGGCGCAGGCGAGCCCATCACCGGCGGGCGACGCGGGGTCTCCCTTCACGGCCACCGCGCGCCCACCCTGGATCCCCACCAGCAGACCGCAGCCAACGCCGCACAGGCGACACGGCGACTTCTTCCACACGGGAATCTGCTTCGGCCCGGCGGCTCCGTTTTCAGCGCGATCTGAACGCGCAGGCTGCGCCGCACCCGGAGTGGCAGTAGCCGCTGAGACAGCGACGATTCCCTTCAGGAATGTCCTGCGGTCAACAGAGGTCATTGCGGAGTGCCGGTGGCCATGTCGCGGATATGCCTCGTGGACGAGCACACATCCATACGCTCAAGTGCTGATCGTTACGTCGCGTGACGGCCGTCGCTTGTAAAGGAAGCGTGTGAGGTATGTAAGGCATCACCCGACAGAGGCGCGAGTTCGTCCGGCAAAACGGCGAGGCCGGGCGCGCCGGCCGAGGCTGGATGACGCGAAGGTCGCGTCGGCCCGGGTGTCAGGGTTTCGCTGGCAAACAGCGCGGTGCGCACGCATTAGACATTGAGTTGCCGACGGGAATCCGTCTGGTGGAGAGTGCCGTGCAAAGCCGTTTTTCACGCGCCGTGATCGTGGAGTCGACGGGCCATTGCACGATTCAGGAGCGCCGTCATACTGTGTGTCAAGTATCGATGCGATCCTTTTGCAAGTTGGCGCTGGGCTGCTGTCAAGATGTGATTGCGTGACGCGGGCGCGTCACGCTGTCAGGCACCTACCTCTCTACAGGGTCTACGCATGCGAATGGCACGGGCAGTCACGCGTGAGTTCCGGTTCCTGTTCGCGGCGCTGAGCATGACCGCCGCGTTCTCCGCATGTTCGGACAGCGAGGTTGTCTATCGGGACAGGGAGCCTTTCAACCCGCCAGCCGATCTCGCGACGGGTTTTCTTGGCTACTACAACGTCTCGACGAAGCAGACGACGTGCGGGAACTGTCACTCCGGCTATCAGGCGGACTGGCAACAGACCAAGCACGCTCGCGCGTACACCAGCTGGAACACGGCGACGAAAAAGGACGCCACGTGCGTCGCATGCCACACGCTGACCGGCAACGGAAACGCCGCGACGGGTTCAGTCGCGGGATATGCCAAGGTGGCGGATTCGACGTATACGGATGTTCAGTGCGAAAGCTGCCATGGCGCTGGTCTCAAGCACGTCGAGGGAGTGGGCAAGGGCACACTGATTCGCCCGCTGGCGAAACTCGGCGTGAACGGCACGGGTACCTGCGCCGATTGTCATTCGGGCACCCACCAGCCGTTTGCGGAGGAGTGGAAGCAATCCGGCCATGCGACTCTGGACACGGCACGGGCAAGCAATGCGTCGTGCGCCGGCTGCCATGAGGGCCGCAAGGCGCTGGAGCGGTGGGGTGTCCGCGGCAATTATGCGGAAAAGGCGACACCCACTGCCTACATCAGCACGACATGCACGGTCTGCCACGATCCGCATGGCTCGAGTAATCCCGCGCAGCTCCGCTTCCCGGTCACGGCAGCTGACCCAGAGCAGAATCTCTGCATCAAGTGCCATCTGAACCGCGCCGAGCCGACAACGGCGCGCAATACACCGCATGCACCGCAGGGCGCGATGCTCCTCGGTTTCGCGGGATGGCGTCCGCCAGGTTTCACGTATGACACTGCCCGGATTTTTGGCACGCACGCAACGGACAAGAATCCGAAACTGTGTGCAGGCTGTCATGTCGGCCGGATCACGGTGACGGATAAACTCACGGGGGCGTTCTCGTTCCAGGCGACGGGGCACCTGATGCGTCCGATTCCGTGCCTCGATGCCACCGGCAAGCCAACGGGCGACAAGACATGCGCATACACCGAGGCGGCGCGGAGCTGGACGACATGCACCACGAGTGGATGCCATGGCTCGGCGACGGCGGCGCTGAATGCGTTCAACACAGTCCGCGCCCGCATGAAGTTCTACTCAGACCAGCTCTGGAAGGATATCGGCACCGTCGGTACGCTGAGTGCCTTCCCCACCGATCAGGGCCTGCTCGCGACACTCAGGCAGACGCGGCCAGGTGAATGGAACTCGACGGACAACACCATCACCGCGGCCGAGGGCGCCGAATTCAATGTCCGCATGTGCGGCGAGTACGGTGCGCCGAACAGCGACAACTCGAAGGGCGTGCACAACCCATTCCTCTGCGAGGCGTTGCTCGTTTCCTCGATCAACTACGTCAAGAGCTTCTACGCGTTGTCCGGGGTGAGTACGCAGGTGGTCCTCGCAGGACCGATCGGCGGACCGTTCAACGGTGCGATGCGTGTGTCACGCACGACGACCTACCGCTCGGTGCGCGTGACACCTCCCACGCCCTCGGGCACGATGTCAATGCTGAACTCCTTGCCGAGATAGCCCATCGGTCCGGGCTGGCACCGGTGACCAGTGCAATGACGCGGAGCGCCGTCGGTCGGGGCCTGGCCTCGATCGCGGCGCTTGTCGCGGCAGCCATGGTGTCGGGCACCTCGCCGCACGTCGCGAGCGCAATCGTCGCTCAACCAGCCTCGCGGATTTCGCAGGACAGTTTCGCCCACGCGCGGCACACGAAGCTCGCGTGCCTCACGTGCCACGGGAGCGGCGAGCAACACGGTCGGCTCACGTTCGTGCGTCCGGTCGGATGCCAGTCGTGTCACCATCAGCAACAGTCGCCCGCGCGATGTGCGTCATGCCATCGTGCTGAGACGTATGGCACCGCCAGGGGTGCAACGATCACCGTGACGGTTCCGGGCAGGCAGCCGAGACCCCGACCGGTCCAGTTCCTGCACTCGCGGCACGCCTCGCGCGCGTGCGCCGAATGCCATACCACGCCCGTCACTCTGGCGCCTGCTCCGACGGTTGCCTCATGCCAGGGCTGTCATAGTGATCACCATGCGCCCAACCGGAATTGTGCGTCGTGTCACAGGATCGAGGCGCCGAGGATCGAGCACAAGCCAGACGTTGCGCACCAGCGGTGTGATGCGTGCCACACACGCGCGATCGTGGCGGAGCTGACGCCAACGCGTAGCTTCTGCAGCGCCTGCCACGAGAACAAGGCGGCGATGCACTACGTCGGCAAGGAATGCAGCACCTGTCATTTTCTGGCCACGCCCGAGGCGTACCGAGCCAGGCTCGTGAGACCGCCGGCATGACGTCTCCGCGTTCGGCGCTGCTGGTGGCGTGTAGTCTCGCCGTGTGGCCGGTACGCGGCGACGCGCAGGACTATCACGTTCGACTCGACGCCAGCGCCCAGTCCGTGTTCTTTCGCGGCCTCGTCCGCGACAGCATCGCGTCGGGACTTGTGCTCGCGGGCCCATCCGGCGGTCTGCAGACGCCCGACGGTCATGCGGTGCGATGCCCATCCAGTGGACAATGCATATATCTCAAGCCCGGCGCCGCGTTGCACGGGCTTCCGCTCACGACCGCGGCCAGCGTCGTGCTGTGGGGGCTCGGTGTGGAAGGACTGTCGTTCCACGCCTCCGGACGCGTGATGGCCGATGCCGGTCCAGACCACGTCGTGCCGGGTACGGTCCCCGCAGGCCAGTTCCTCGAAGGGTACCTGGAACTCCGCCGATCCATACTCCTGCTCCGCGCGGGGCGTCAACTGGTATCGTCACGACTCGAACCGATCGGCTTCGACGGCGGGGAGATGCGGGTGCGGTGGGAGAAGGCCTCGATCGACGTCACGGCGTATGGCGGCTGGGGTCTTGGGCAGGCCGCCGTCCTTCCAGTCACGAGCCCGGCACTGAATCCGCTGGACGAGTGGCGGCCGCGCGATCGTCAACTCGTTGCCGGTGCAGAAGCGGCGTGGGCACGTGAAGGCGTGGATGCGCGCGCGGAGTATCGCCGTGAGATCGATCCGCGGGACAGCTACTTCGTCTCGGAACGTGCAGCGCTCTCGGTTGGGGCGCGCCTCGCGCGGATCCGCATGGTTGCGGGGATCGACTACAACATCGCCGAAGCGAGTGCGGGCAGTGCCGATGTCGAGTTCACCTACCGGCGGCCCCTGTTTTCCGTATCTGCTGGTGCGCGACGGTACCAACCGTACTTCAGCCTGTGGACGCTGTGGGGCGCGTTCAGCCCGGTGCCATACGATGCCGCCAATGCGTCGACCGAGATTCGAGCACTTCGCTGGCTCACGATCCGCGCGCGTGGCGAGCGATATCAATATGCGAGCGCCGATGTTTCAACAGCACTTGTTCCGCAACTCCGTGATCGAGGGTGGCGTACCAGCACCGGCGTCACGGCCACGCTCACCCCGAAGTGGACGATGGATGGCACGTTCAGTCTCGAGAACGGGCCTGGCGCGTCGGGCAGGTTCGTTGACGGTTCCGTCACATTTGCACCTGACTCGACCACCTCACTGGACTTCTACGGCGGTACGATGGCGCGCCCGCTCGAACTGCGGTTCTACGACGCGAACAGCCGATGGATCGGAGCCCGTGCCTCACATCAGATCAGCACGCAGCATCGCGTGTGGACAGACGTCGCGTTCGTGAGCGACGAGCGGGACCGCCCGGATGCGGGCGCATGGAACCTGGCGCAACTGCGTGTACGCGGAGGCATGAGCATGTCGTTCGGGTCGCACGCTGATCGGACGCCGCTGCCTCCAGCCCGGCGGCTGGGACGATGATGCGTCGCTCGGGAATGGCGGCGGCGCTCGCCCTCGTTGTTTTGGTGGCCGGGGCCGTGCTCGCACTCCCGCCGTCGCAACGCGTGCAGGTGGCACCGTTTCCGCATGATCGGCACGCACGGGTGTTCCCGACCTGCACGACGTGCCATGCCGGCGTCGTGGAGAGTGGTGCAGCGCTGTTTCCCGACGCGGTCGCCTGTGCATCGTGTCACGACGGGGTCGTGAAGCCGCGCGTGAACTGGACACCCGCCGCGCGGTCGCGTGTGACGAACCTGCGGTTCACGCACGGAGCCCACGCCGCGGCGGCAGCGGGAAAGAATCCGGCGGACAGCCTGCTCAACCGTACCTGTTCATCGTGCCATGTTCCGACGGGCGCCGCGCGGATGTCAGTGCAGCGCGCGGTCGTCGCGCAATGCCTCGACTGTCACGGCATCACAGGGTCGCATCTGGATGTGGATCGAAGCGCCTGCTCGACGTGCCACTTGCGACTGACGGATGCCCCAACGCTCACGCGCGAGGCGATCGCGCGATTCCCACGGCCTGCGTCGCACAGCACGCCGGATTTTCTGGCTGGCGGTCATGGCAGGCAGGCGCGGCCCGGCGGCAAGCCGACGTCGCCCTCGATTGCTGCCAACTGCGCCACGTGCCACTCGCGGAACCTCTGCCTCACGTGTCACGTGAATGCCCCAGAGTCGATGGAAATCCGGGCATTGGGGTTGGACAGTCGGCCACCAGTGTTCACGGCGACGCAATCCGTGCCAGTGAACCACGCCGCGCCCGACTTCCTGCGCACGCATGGCCGAAACGCGCGCGCCACAACGTCGACATGCACGGTGTGTCACACGCAAGAAAGCTGCATGACGTGTCACGTCGGTGTGCCGGCGCGGGCGATCGCGTTGCTGCCGCATGCCGGCGAAGGGCGTGCCGCCGGCGCACAGCTGACACGACGACCGCCTGTGAGTCACACGGCGGAGTTCCGCGAGGGACATGGGCCTGAGGCCAACGCCCGGCCTGCGACGTGCGAGTCGTGTCACCAGCGCTCGACCTGCCTCTCGTGCCACCGCTCTGACGGTGGTCGGCAACAGGGGTACCATCCGCAAAACTTCCTCACTCGGCATCCGAGCTCTGCCTACGCCCGTTCGTCGAACTGCAGTGATTGCCACAATCCGGCGCAGTTCTGCCAGCGCTGCCACCAGCAGTCGGGGCTCGTTGCGAATGCGCGTCTTGGAAGCGTTCGGTACCACGACGCGTTTCGAGGCTTCAGCCTCGGACATGGTCAGGCGGCACGGCAGAGCCTCGAGTCGTGCGCGTCATGTCACGCCGAACGTGACTGCACGACCTGTCATTCCGCCGTCAATGGCGGATATCGGTTCAACCCGCACGGGCCGGGATTCAATGCCGCGCGCGCGCAGGCAAAGAACCCGTCGATGTGCATCGCGTGTCACGGGCGCGCCATTCCGACGCGCTGACGCGAAACGCGGAGGGACGACGAGCACGCTACCCCCTGCTCGAGGCTGCACTCCCGCCGCACGGCAGGCAATCCGGTCGACGCACAGTTGCGCGGCTGACAACAGGTAGGTACGGTTGCGACGAGCCGTACAGCTACCATCCTGCCGTAGGAGAGACAATGCCGGTTTCGCTTTCGCTGACCGTCAACGGGAAGCTGGTCACTGCAGACCTCGATCCGAGAACGCTCCTCGTGGAGCTCCTGCGCGACAAGCTTGGCCTGACTGGCACCCACGTCGGGTGTGACACCGGCCAGTGCGGTGCCTGCACCGTGCACATGAATGGCATGGCCGTGAAAGCGTGCACCGTGCTCGCGTCGCAAGCACGCGGTGCCTCCGTGGTGACGATCGAAGGCCTCGCCGAGCCCGACGGTACCATGCATCCGATGCAGGCGGCGTTCAAGGAATGCCACGGCCTTCAGTGCGGGTTCTGCACACCGGGGATGGTGATGAGCGCGATCGACCTCGTGAACCGGCATCCCGGCGCGTCAGAGCAGACGATTCGCGAAGAGCTGGACGGTAACATGTGTCGATGCACAGGCTACCAGAACATCGTGCTGGCGGTCCAGCAGGGTGCTGCGGCCATGAGCCAATAGGAGGGGGAGACCACCATGGGTACCAGCCTGATTGGACAATCGGTTCGCCGCAAGGAGGACGTCCGCTTCCTCACGGGTGCCGGTCAGTACACGAACGACATCGTCGGCGCGCGCACGACGCACGCCGTCTTCCTGCGCTCACCGCACGCACACGCGCGCATCCGCGGCATCGACCTGGCGCGTGCGAAGGCTGCGCCCGGTGTGGTGGCGATCTTCACCGGTGCCGACCTTGCCGGCGTGAACGGCCTGCCATGCGGCTGGCTGATCACGGGCACCGATGGCAAGCCGATGGCCGAACCCCCGCATCCGGTGCTGGCGAAGGGCAAGGTGCGCTATGTCGGCGACAGCGTGGCACTGGTGATTGCCGAGACGCTGCACGAGGCAAAGGATGCCGCAGAGTTGATCGACGTGGACTACGACGTGCTGCCCTCCGTGGTCAACTGCGTCGATGCGCTGAAGTCAGGCGCGCCGCAGATCCACGACGAAGCGCCCGGCAACAAGTGCTACACGTGGGCGATCGGCGACGCGGCAGCCACCGATGCCGGATTCGCGAAGGCCGCGCATGTGACGAAGATCGATATCGTCAACAATCGCCTGATTCCGAACGCGATCGAGCCACGCGCCGCGATGGCCTCGTACAGCCGCAGCGACGACAGCTACACCTTGTACGTCGCAAACCAGAACCCGCATGTCGAACGATTGCTCATGACGGCGTTCGTGCTCGGGCTCCCCGAGCACAAGGTCCGCGTGATCGCGCCCGACGTTGGCGGTGGCTTTGGCTCCAAGATCTTCCTGTATCCGGAAGAGACCGCGATGGTGTGGGCCAGCAAGCAGGTGAACCGCACCATCACCTGGGTGGCGGAACGCAGCGAGTCGTTCCTCTCCGACGCGCACGGCCGCGACCATGTGACACACGCTGAATTGGCGCTCGACAAGGACGGCATGTTCCTCGCCCTGCGCGTGCAGACGACGGCGAACATGGGCTCCTACCTGTCGACGTTCGGGTCGAGCATTCCGACGATCCTGTACGCAACCCTGCTCGCGGGCCAGTACACCACGCCGGCCATTCACTGTGAAGTGACCGCGTCGTTCACGAATACATCGCCCGTCGATGCGTATCGTGGTGCCGGACGGCCGGAGGCGACGTACGTCGTGGAGCGGCTGGTGCACGAGGCCGCGGTCGAAATGGGGATTCCGCAGGACGAAATCCGGCGTCGCAACTTCATCCGCACGTTTCCATACCAGACGCCAGTGGCGCTGATGTATGACATCGGTGGGTACGAACCGTCACTCGACGAGGCGATGCAGGTTGCCGACGTGGCTGGATTTCCGGCGCGCAAGGCCGAAGCGGCAGCACGCGGCAAGCTGCGCGGGCTCGGATATTCCACCTACATCGAGGCCTGCGGCCTTGCGCCATCCAACGTGGCGGGCGCCCTCGGCGCGCGCGCTGGCTTGTTCGAAGCCGGCGAAGTGCGCGTGAATCCCACCGGCAGCGTCACCGTCTTCACGGGCTCGCACAGTCATGGGCAGGGCCACGAGACGACCTTCGCCCAACTGGTCGCCGACCGACTTGGCATGTCGGTGGACAATGTGGACATCGTGCATGGCGACACCGGGCGGGTTCCCTTCGGGATGGGCACGTACGGATCTCGCTCGCTCTCGGTCGGCGGCTCTGCGATCGTCAAGGCGCTTGACAAGATCGTCGCGAAAGGCAAGAAGATTGCCGCCCACATGCTCGAAGCGGCGGAGACCGACATCG
>JANMNM010000070.1:0-9428 GCA_031373905.1 Gemmatimonadaceae bacterium
GACGCAACGTTGCGGTGCGGGCGCTGCCGTCAGACATCGTCTCGCCCTGACGACGGCATCATGACTTGAGCCTCTCATCGATGAGGCGTGCCAATTCGGCGAGCTGATCCGGATCACGTTCGGCGAGGACGTCGACCAGGGTGGCCGCCATGGCATCCGAACTGAATGACAGGATCCCCTCGACGACGCGCCGACTCGCGTGCGCCATGAACGCCGCCTCGGTCATCGTGACCTCGAAGTGCAGCAACCCATCGCGCTCCTCGCGCCGGAGCAGACGCTTGCGCACCAGCTTGTTGAGTACGGTGATCACCGTGAGCAGCGCCACCTGATGCGTGGATGCGACCTGCGCGTGGACCGCACGCCCCGTGGCGGGCACACCGAGGCGCCACATCGCCGCCATCACGCGAGCTTCGAGATCGCCGAGCACCTTGGCGAGTCCGTCGGCTGAGAGACGGATGGTGTCGTGTAACTGGGGCGGGAGGGGTGACGTCGGCGCGAGGCGAGCGCCGCGGGATGCGGTTCCACGGCGGCGTTTGCTGGGCACGGAGCTCGGGTGTGGGCGGGGAATTCGGGCGGACGCTTTATGATGCGTAAACTCTGCTCTGGCGGCAAGGTCTGCGGCCGTGGTGCCCAGGTACGGTCCACGTCGCCCGCAGCGTTGGCTTCGCCGACGACGGCTGGCCGTTCAACCTTCCGGTGTGCACATGCCTCATCTCCCAGCACACGGGACGCATGCCGGAGCGCACCTCACCCGGCGCGCGAACGTGACGCGGATCGATGCAGTGACGGCCAGATGGGACCGGTGCAAATGGCCGGATGTCAATCACTGGCAGAGTTTATGCATCGTAAAAGGTAGATGTCGAGGCATGCGTTGCTTTCCTGCCTGGCATTGCAGCTGCTGCCGACGCACGGCGTCACACCGACGCCATCGGGCAGTGCGGCCTCGCACTCTTCTGACCGGAGTACCACATGATTGCACGATCAAGCCTTCTCAGCTGGACGATTGGCGCTGTGCTGCCGCTGATGGCCGCGTGCGGCACGAACGACGGATCGCGCACCGACAGCACGATGTCGCAAGCCGCGAATGCCATGCGCGGCGACTCGGGCGCGATGGGCGGCATGAACGGCATGAGGCCGCCACGCGGAACCGACAGCATGCCTGCAATGCCGTCCGGGTCGTCGATGCCGGGGATGTCCGCCGCGATGACGGCGCACATGGCCGCCATGAAGGGGGCCGACAATGCGGCGATGAAGTCCATGCTGCCGGACCACAAGAAGATGGTCGACGGCATGATGTCGCAGATGAACGAGCAGATGCGCAGCATGAAGATGACCCGCACGCCAACGTGGAGTGTGCTGAGCGACTCGATCCGTACCGATCTGAAGCAGATGTCGGGGATGAGTGCGACGGGGCTGGCTGCGATGATGCCCGCCCACGAGATGCGCATCACGCATCTCGCCGCGATGCACGAGGAGGCCATGAAGCACATGAAGTAGCACGGTCTGAGCAAGGCTGGTCTTGTATATCATCGAGCGCACATCGCATCGCGACTCACTGCGGAGTGGTCCAGGACGGCAATCGAACTCACGACGTATCTGCATGGCGCTGGAACGAAGAACCATGCGTGCATCGAGGCGTGCGTGGCGTGTCTCGTTGCTTGCGAAATGTGCTCGGACGCCTGTCTGGCGGAGTCGGACGACGCAATGCTCGTCGCGTGTATCCGTCTCGACCGTGACTGTGCCGAGGTGTGTTCGGCCGCTGATCGTATCATGGCACGCGGCGGCTCACTCACGGCGCACTCGAACTCCGCGTCGCCCCTTCGTTGCGGGTTCGCCAGTCTTACTGATGATTGGTCAGGTGCAGTTTTGGCACCGCCAATCGCTCCTTCGAGGGCACGCACATGACGCGTTGTGAATCTGCAGGAGACTTGGGCGGCAGCACGCGTCGTTCGGGACATACCTTCACGTGTTCAATGACTTCGGTGCTCAGCTGATGACTACTCCACCGACAGCTGAAGAGCCCCCTCTCCATGACAGCGGCCACCCAGGCGAGATGAATGACGGAAGGCCAGTCGAGGTAACCGACACGACACGCGAGGCGCACGCGGAGCACGGGCGCAATCCAGTTGTATCGCCTGTGAGCGCAGGCGCGACGCCACGAGGCGGGTCAGCGCCGCCTGCGTCGGCGCCAGAGCACCACAATCCGACGTCTCACGACGCTCACGGCGACCATGAGGATCACTCCGCAGGCGGCGGTGACCATGGCAAGCACGCCGGTCATTCGGTCGCCATGTTTCGAGACAAATTCTGGTGGGCTCTCGCCCTCACACTCCCGACGTTGGTCTGGGGCCATATGCTGCCCAGTGCGCTCGGATACGCTCCACCGGCGTTCCCTGGCAGCACGCTCATCCCAGCCCTGTTCGGCACCCTGCTTTTCGTCTACGGAGGCGCACCATTCCTGAAGGGCGCGGTGCGCGAAATTCAGGATCGGCTGCCAGGCATGATGACGCTGATTGCCCTCGCGATCAGTGTCGCGTTCGTCTTCAGCGTGGTCGTGACGCTCGGCTTTCCAGGCATGCCACTCTGGGAAGAGCTCGCGACGCTGATCACCGTCATGCTGCTTGGTCACTGGCTCGAGATGCGGTCGATCTCGCAGGCGCAGGGCGCGCTGGGCGAGCTCGCGAAGTTGCTGCCGGACATGGCGACGCGTGTGGTGCGTGCCGCGGATGGCAGTGAACGGCTCGAGGATGTCTCGGTCAGCGATCTGGCTATCGGCAACGTCATGCTGGTGCGACCAGGAGCGAGCGTCCCGGCCGACGGCGTGGTACGCGATGGTCGCAGCAGCGTCGACGAGGCGTTGCTGACCGGGGAGTCGGCGCCGGTACCGAAGGAGATCGGCGCCACGGTGATCGCTGGCGCGATCAATGGCACGGGTGTGCTTCGGGTCGAGGTCACGGGTACGGGCGACAAGACGGCGCTGGCCGGGATCATGCGACTGGTCGCGCAGGCGCAGACATCGCGTTCACGCGCGCAGGCGCTGGCGGATCGCGCCGCGTTCTGGCTGACGTGGGTGGCCCTTGGCTCCGGTGTGCTCACCCTTATCGCATGGTTGCTCAGCGGCGCGACCGTCGCGGTGGCCATCGAACGATTTGTGACGGTGTTGGTGATAGCCTGTCCGCACGCGCTCGGCCTGGCCGTGCCGCTCGTGCTGGCGATCTCCACGACGCTCGGTGCCAGAAACGGTTTGCTGGTTCGAGACCGACGTGGTCTCGAAGAAGCGAGACGGGTGACGACGGTCGTCTTCGACAAGACCGGGACGTTGACGCTCGGGCAGCACCGCGTCGTTGCGATGGCCACAGACGGCGGTATGTCAGAGGAGGACGCGCTCGGACTCGCGGCAGCGGTCGAGCACGATGCCGAGCACCCGGTGGCGCGTGCCATCGTGCAGAGTGCGAAAGACCGAGGACTCACGCCGAGTGCCGCCACCGCGTTCGAAGCGATTCCCGGGCGCGGTGTGCGTGCGACGGTGCAGGGGCGACAATTCTCAGCCGGCGGTCCGAACTTGTTGGCGCAGATCAAGGTGCAGCCTGCGGCGGCGCTGAGTGAGTTTTCACAGGCGGCAACGGGCCGCGGACAAGCGGTGATCTACCTCGTCGAAGGTGATCGGACGCTCGCCGCGTTCGCTGTCGCTGACGCCGTACGCCCGGAATCCCACGAGGCGGTGCGCCGGCTGCACGAAGCGGGCATCGAGGTGGTGATGATGACCGGCGACGCGCAAGCCGTCGCCGACGCCGTCGCGAAGGAACTGCAGATCGACACGGTGCTGGCCCAGGTGCTCCCTGACGAGAAGGCATCGCACATCGAGCGGCTGCAGCAGGCAGGCAAGCGCGTCGCCATGATCGGTGATGGCGTCAATGACGCACCGGCGCTCGTCACCGCGGATGTCGGCATCGCCATCGGGGCTGGGACGGATGTCGCTGTGGAAGCGGGCGACGTGGTCCTGGTGCGCAGTGACCCGCGTGACATTCCGCGGATCATCGCCCTGTCGCGCGCCAGCTACGCCAAGATGATGCAGAATCTCTGGTGGGCCGCCGGGTACAACGTGGTGGCGATTCCACTGGCGGCGGGTGTGCTCGCGCCGTGGGGCATTCTCCTGACGCCCGCGATTGCAGCGGTGCTCATGTCGCTCAGTACGATCATCGTGGCGGTCAATGCACAGCTGTTGCGCCGTGTGAAGTTGTGAGTGTCGGCGCACCCGCTGACATTCAGCCATCAGCGCCTCCATCAACACTCTCACGCCGCACAGCGCTGCAGCGAATCGCGGTGGCCGTTGGAGTCGTCGCCGTGGGAGGGAGCGCCGTCGCCGTCAGCGAAGGCGACGATGGCGCTGACGCCCGGCGTCCACTCTTCACCGAGTCGTTGCAGGCGTCGCCGCCATCCGCCGGCCCGACCGTCGTGTTTCTCCCCGGCCTCGGTGCGACCACACGGTTCTGGAAGACTCGGGTTACGGCGCTGACCGCCAAGGCCGGCCTCCTGCTGGTAGACCTGCTGGGCTTCGGTCGTTCACCAAAACCGTGGACCGAGTACACAGTCGACCGGCACATCGCGGCGCTGCGTCGGGTGCTGCAACCGCGCGCAGCGTCTGGGACGCTGGTGCTCGTCGGTCACTCCGTCGGCGCACGCCTGGCGGTCACCTACGCGGCCCGATATCCCGACGACGTTGCACAGCTGGTGCTCGTCAGCACCCCGTATTTCGGTCGTAGTGAAACGGCGAAGGGGTATTTCGGTCGCCGTGGCGCCGAGGGATGGATCATGACGCACATGATCCCGACGGCCATCGCCTGTCTGGTGAGCCGTCGCGTCCTCGGCTGGGCGCTTCCGACGCTCATTCCGGATGTCCCTCGTGAGGTGGCGGAGGACCTGAACCAGATGACGTGGCGCTCGTCCACATCGACGCTGTGGGAGGTGATCTACGGCTACGATCTCACCGGCGATCTCGCACGAATCGAGGGTCGCGTTCCGATGCTGTGTCTGCACGGAGATCGCGACGAGAGCGCGCCGTTGGCCTCCATGCTGGAACTCGCACGTACCCATCGGGACTGTACCGTGATGGTCTACCCGGGAGCGACACACGCACTCCCTCTGGAGCAGCCAGCGTGGGTGCGGACTCAGATCGAGTCCCTGCTGTCAGCAGGGTGATTCACGCGGCCCGGCCTCGACCTGCGACTCCTCGCGCGCCGCGGCGCACGAACGTGCACCATCGCCCAGGCGCCGGGACGCCCTATTCAGCGGTCAGGGCCGCGATCAACGGATAGTGATGGTGGCACTGGTGCCATGGTCTTGACTCCGTACTTGGGTACGGAGGTATCGTACTGCCTCCGCAGCAGTCCTGCACCCGCCCCTCGGCTCAGCCTTCATGGAACTCCAGTCGCGCCTCACCTGCCCGCACTGTGGGCACGTCGACGAACTCACGATGCCGACAGACGCCTGCCGGTTCTTTCACGAATGTGCGAGCTGCAAGGTGCTGCTGCGACCGAATGCCGGGGACTGCTGCGTCTTCTGCTCCTTCGGCAGCGTCGTGTGTCCGCCAATGCAGGGCGATGGCGATGGGGCTTCGTGTTGCGCGCCGGTGGGACTCTCGTGAGTGGCGCGGGTGTCACGACGCGGGGAGGCGACGGTGTCGGCGCCGCAGCGGATGGCGCCGGCGTGATCGGTGCCGTCCTCGCAGCGCTCTGCTGTGCGGGAACGCCGATCATCGTTGGTGCCGTCACTGCGCTGGGGCTTGGTTTTCTGCGGAACGATGCGGTGCTCTGGCCGGTGATGCTCGCCTGCCTGGGCATCGCGACGTGGGGGTTCTGGCGCGGGCGGCAGTGTCATGGACATATCGGCCCGCTGCTGCTTGGCGTGGCGGGTGGCGCCTCGATGGCCGGCGGTGTGATCCTCGTCCACGGCTTCCCTGCGATGCAGATGATCTATGCCGGCGCTGCCGCGCTCTTGATCGCAACCAAATGGAACCTGATGCTCCGCCGCACGCGACGCTGACCCGACCAGTCGTGCTGCCGGTGCTGTCGACACATAGCCGTACGCGGAGACTGGCGTCGCGGTCTCGTCCGCGATCGCGACGAAAGTGCGCCGCTCGCACGGATGCGCGAACTCGCATCGTCGCACCGGGACTGTACGCTCCGCGTCCAGGTCGGGGCGACCCATGCGTTACCGCTGGAGTAGCCTGACTGGGTTCGTGCGCAGATCGCCGCGGTACTGCCCGTGTGAGCTGCGCTGTGACGGTGGCGCGGCGCAGACGCACCGATCGAATCCACCCTCGCACATCTCACGTCGCCACTGCCACCACCACCACTTCCACCACGTCCACCACGTCCACCACGTCCACCACTACCACCGGCGACTTCCACCACACCACCGACAACGGCGGCAACTGAAGCATCGCCGAGCACGGGAGCCTCTGATGCGGCACTGCCTCTGTGTGCACTACTGCAGCGGTCAGCATGTTCGACCCGCCATAGACGGCGGCATCCGTGTTCAGCAGTTCCGTCCACGCCCCCACCTGCGGAAATCCAACGCGGAAGTCGTGCCGCGGTACCGGAGACAAGTTGGCCACGCACACCAGCTCGTCGTTGGTGCCCGGAACGATGCGGCGAAACGAGATGATGTTCCCCGGTGCGTTGTCGGCATCGATCCACTGGAATCCCGCCGGATCGATGTCGCCCTCGAAGAGCACGGGGTGCGTGCGGTACAGGTGATTGAGATCGCGCACCAGCGCAGAGATGCCGCCGTGCGACGCGTCGGCGAGCAGATGCCAGTCGAGACTGCGCTCATGACTCCACTCGCGCAGCTGACCGAATTCGCAGCCCTGAAACAGCAGCTTCTTCCCCGGACACGCCCACATGTATCCATACATCGCCCGCAGGTTGGCAAACTGCTGCCAGCGGTCGCCCGCCATCTTGTTGAGCAGGGATCCCTTGCCGTGCACCACTTCATCGTGCGAGAACGGGAGCATGTAGTTCTCGCTCCACGCATACATGAACCCGAACGTGAGATCGTTGTGGTGCGCGCGGCGGTGCGAGGTCTGCGTCTGGAAGTAGTGCAGCGTGTCGTGCATCCAGCCCATGTTCCACTTGAAGCCGAACCCCAGGCCACCCAGGTGCGTCGGTCGGCTCACAGACGGCCAGGCGGTGGACTCCTCCGCGATCATCAGCACGCCCGGATGCCGGCGGTGCACGACGTCGTTGAGCTCGCGCAGGAACGCGACGGCATCGAGGTTCTCGCGACCTCCGACCTGGTTGGGAATCCACTCGCCCTGTTTGCGGCTGTAGTCCAGGTACAGCATGGACGCGACCGCATCGACACGCAGCCCGTCCACGTGGAAGCTGTCCATCCAGTGCAGCGCGTTCGCCACGAGAAAGTTGCGCACTTCCCGACGGCCGAAGTTGAACACGTACGTGCCCCAGTCGGGGTGTTCTCCCTGTCGCGGATCGAGATGCTCGTACAGCGCCGTCCCGTCGAATCGACCGAGGGCGAACGCGTCCTTCGGGAAATGCGCCGGCACCCAGTCGAGGATCACGCCGATGCCGCACTGGTGCATGTGGTCGACGAAGAAACGGAAATCATCGGGATCGCCGAACCGCGATGTGGGTGCGAAATACCCGCCAACCTGGTATCCCCACGATCCTTCGAAGGGATGCTCCGTGACGGGCATCAGTTCGACGTGCGTGAAACCCTGCTCCTTCACGTATGCGGCGAGCTCCACCGCGATTTCGCGATACGTGAGTGAGCGTCCTCCTTCCTCGGGCACCCGGCGCCAGGATCCGAGGTGCACTTCGTAAATCGTGATCGGCTCGCGCCACGCCGCGGCGGCCTCGCGCGTGGCGATCCACTCATCGTCGCCGAACTCATACGATGACTCGAAGACGATGGACGCGGTGCCCGGCGACCGCTGCATGAAGGCGGCGTACGGATCGGTCTTCAGGATCGGCCCGCCGCGGGTGCGGAATTCGTACTTGTAGAGCGCGCCGGCTTCGAGATCGGGTACGAAGAGTTCCCACACGCCGGATGCGCCAAGACTGCGCATCATGTGAAGCCGCCCATCCCACCCATTGAAGTCGCCCACGACACTGGCACCAAGCGCGCTCGGTGCCCAGACGGTGAACGCGATGCCGCGCACGCCGCCGTGCACACGGACGTGCGCGCCCATCCGCTTCGCCAGCTCCTCGTGCCGTCCCTCACTCGCGAGGTGGATGTCGAGATCGCCGAGCGTGGGCAGGAACGCATACGGATCGCGGCCGCGAACGGTGAGCGTGGGGTACGTCACCTCGAGTTGATACGGGAAGACCTTATTACGATCACCGAGCACCGCCTCGAAGAGTCCCGCGCGATCGATGAGCGCGAGCGGGTACGCGCGCCCATCGTCAGCATCGATCACGTGTACGCTCAGTGCGCCCGGGCGGAACGCGCGCAGCACGACGCCGGCCGGGGTCGGGTGTGCACCAAGAATCGTGTGCGGATCCTTGTGAGCCAGCGCGAGAAATCGCGCGAGGTCCTTCGCGGGCACGGTCATGTCGTCGTCGTCGTCGGAGAGAGGCTGAGCGTCTGTGCGAGCGTGCCGACTTCCGGCGTGCGCTCGAGCCCTGCGGTGAGGGCGTCGATGAGCAGTTCCTGCGCTCTGCCGAGCGGGCCGGAGAGCCCGAGCCGCAGCGCGACACGCGCGAGCTCCGTCGCGTCCCGGAAATGCGCGGCGGTCGGCTCGGTCACGGCGTGTACGATGCTCTCGGCGACGAGTCGCGAGAAGATCGGCGCCGCCGTTGCGCGATCGATTCCAAGGCCGCGACGACCAGCTTCCTCGGCGATCTCGATCGCATCGTCGTAGTCGGCGGCGACAGCGCTCCCGTCGGCACGGCGGATTGCGTCGTCAAAGCGGAGGCTGAAGGTGAATTCGGCGGCGGCACGCAATGCCGCCGGCAATTCGAAGCCGGCCTCGCTGAGCATGCCGAGGATGCGCATGTTCGTCTCGTAGAGATGCACGTACTCGGTGGCGAACCGGTTCACGACATCGCCGAAGGTCAGTTGGGAGATTCGCTGCAGGCCATCCGGAAACACGCTCTGCAGTCCATGTTCCTCTGGTCCGAACTCCTCGATCGCCGTGCGCAGCAGGACCGGCAGTGACGCGCTGCGCAGTGTGTCCCAGAGGCGTGCTGACGCAGCCTGGAATCGCTGGGCGCCGGGAAACGGTCGCAGGGCGCAATAGAAATCCACATCGCCGAAGTGCATCGACGCCACGGCGTAGTCGTGAACGATTCCGGTGGCGGCCTCGGTGAGTTCGAGCCTCCCGGTCCAAAGCACCACGCGTCCTTGCCGCTGTTGCTGCGTCATGGTGCGATGGATCCGGTACCCGGCAACGTCTTCATCCGCCGCCG
>JANMNM010000120.1:0-1702 GCA_031373905.1 Gemmatimonadaceae bacterium
CGGTGTCCCCGTCACGGTACCCCTCACCGTTCCTGCGTTGCGACCGCTGCACGAAGCGGGTCGCCGCCGTGATCGCTTTCGTCGGGCGCGACCCGTATGTTGAGCCGGAGACCGCCTGTGGAGCTTTCGGGATGATGAATCGTCGCGCGTTTCTTTCGGTCGCGGGCTTCGCAGGCATGGGAGCATTGCTCGATCGGCGTGTCCTCGCCGTTCGCACTGCCGCCGAAGATTGCATGGCCATGTCCGGGGCGGATCGGTCGCACGGGCATGCGACCGGTGCGCATCCGACGCCCCGGAAAGGCATCACCGGGGCCAAGGTCCGCACCGCCGCCCAGTTGGCGAGCTCGGCCTACCTGGTGCCGCTGTTTGACGGCATCCGCGCCGTTCCCGAGATCGCCGACGGCATCCGGTGCAGTTGCGGCTGTGCCGACCTGCCCGGGTTCTATTCGCTGCTCAGCTGCTACGAGGGCGAGGCGATGGCCACGATCTGTCCGATCTGCCAGGGAGCGGGCCGGCTCACGGTACGGTTGCACGGCGAGGGGCAGACGCTCGCGCAGATTCGCGTCGCCGTCGATGCACAGTTTGGCTGACATGTTGGTGTCGGCGCAGACACTTCTCATCTGCGTATCGCGTCACCGTTTCGCATCACCAACAGAGGGATCACCCGATATGCGTCACTTCACTCGTGCGGCCTGCCTTGCCGGAATCGGTGCGCTCCTGCTCTTGCCGGAGACGGCCGCGGCCCAGATTCGCGCCAGTGAGCTGGGCAGCATGACGCAGATCATCGATGGCACGAAGATCAGCGTGACATATTCGCGTCCGCGCGCGCGCGGGCGACCGAGACTGTTCGGCAACCCGGTGGCGCAGCACTGGGGCGAGGTGTGGACACCGGGCGCGAACTGGGCCACGGTGCTGGAACTGAGCAAGGACGTAACGCTCAACGGGCGTCCCGTGCCAAAGGGCAAGTACTCGGTCTGGATGGTCCTCCGCGAGACCGGTGACTGGACGACGGTGCTCGATCCGAACTGGCGCCTGTTCCATATGGAACCGCCCGACTCGCTTCCAACGCAGATCCGTGTCAGCACGCCAGTCAGTCAGGCGCCGTTCATTGAAGTCCTGACGTGGTCCATGCCCGAGATCTCAGCCAGTGGCGGCACGCTGGCCATGCAGTGGGGCACCACGCGCGCCACGCTCAAGGTGGGCGTCACGCCGTCGCTGGAAGTGACCATGCCCGAAGCGGACGCCCGGGCCTATGTGGGCCGCTACGAGTATCGATTGGTGAAGCCGGCGCCCGGGTCCAGCGGTGTGAGCGCATTCATCGTGACGTACGAAAACAGGACGCTCAAGGCGCGGTGGGAACCGAACGACGACTACATGCAGACGTTCGCACTGATTCGCGTAGGGCCGGACATCTTCACGCCCGGATTGTACGACAAGGACGGCACGATCTACGAGGTGCTGCGTCCAGACATGATGTTCACCTTCCGCCGTGTCGCGGGGCAGCCGGTCACCTTGGCCGTGCGCCTTGAAGACGACACACTCGAGGCGACGGGGACCCGGAAGCCGTAGACGCACCCGCACGCTCTGCCCCGATCGACGCACCGTTACAGGAGCCAGCCATGACGTACTTCCACGTCGACATCATGTGGGCGATCGTGCTCTTCGGCATCCTGCTCTGGACGACGGTCACGATCGTCCTCAA
>JANMNM010000127.1:0-27353 GCA_031373905.1 Gemmatimonadaceae bacterium
CCGACGCCGCTCCACACGCGCCTCATCGCGGCCCTCCGCATCCCGACCGCGTAGTTCGTATATACATCGCGCCAATTCTATCTGATGGTGCCCCAACCACTTAGCACCGCTGTCAGCAAAAACGCGGGAAACTCACGCTAGCTTGAACGCATCAGTGAACCTCTGCCTGACACGCGCCATGACCCACGTCCCAACCCTCAGGAACAGCTCGGAGAGGTACCTGCGGAACCGGGGACAGCTCAATTTGCAGGTCCGCGAGCGGCTCGAGTTTCCGGCGGGGCCGACTGCGCTTCACTCCTGACGCGGCTGGTTCTGCGACGCTCGACACCGAAGTGAGCGCAGGCTACGATCTTTTCCGATTCCTCTCATTACAGCCATGCAGATTCAATACCGCACGCATACGCCGGACGATCTTCCGAAGCTTCGTCAGTTGTGGACCGAGTTCAGTAATTGGGGAACCATCTCTGACGAGGATTGGCAGCGCTACGTGATCGAGGCGCCCAATGGGGGACCGTTCATCTGTGTCGCGACGGATCCGAGTGATCGCATTGTGGGGGCAATGACCTTCATGCGACTGCGCATGATGTTCAATGGCCGCGAAGTGAAGGCTGTCCGGCCGTTTGCGCCGATCGTCTCCGATGTGCTTCGGAAACACATGCTCAGCCTGAATCCGTTGGATCATCCCGTGGTCCGGATGTCGAAGCACATGGAATCGTTGCTGCAGGCGGAGGGGTTCGTCCTCACGTTCATGCTGCCGGATCCGCACTGGAAGCTGCTGTTCCGATTGATGCCCCGTGTGTCCATCTCATCGTATCCGCTGTGGAGCATTCGCCTGCCGCTGTCACAACCCCTGGCGCACCAGGCCGGCTACACGTCCGAGCCCTTCAGTGATTGGGGTGAGCCGCTCGACGCGCTCTGGGCACGCGTCTCGACGGATTTCGCCAGCGGGGTCGTGCGCGACTCGGCGCGCTTACATCGACATTCCGGCCCGCCGCACTTTGAGGTGCTGGGAATTCGCCGCAAGGGAGAGTTGGTCGGACTGGTATGTTCCAGGAAGCATGGTGACCGGCAGTGGCTCATCTGCGACATGATTGCCACAGATGAAGCAGCTCGTCGCGAGGCATTGATCGCGGTGTGCAATCTCGCGCACACGAAGGCCGTTTCCAGCGAGGAAGGGGAGATCATCAAGGCCGCGCTCCTGGTGACGCCGCCACTTCTACCGCTCGTTCAGGACCTCGGATTCCAGCGGGACAAGTACGACTTCACGCTGGCGGTGCGGCGTCTGGGTGATACCATCGCGAAAGACGACCTTGAAGGCGCCCGCTGGTACCTGAGCGCCAACGACTGAGTCCTGCTGCAGTGCGCGCGTGGCACCCTTGCCGGTGCACACCCTGCCGGATCTCACGGACACCTGACCTCGATCGCAGGTCCCTCGCGGTGGCAACACACCGCGTTACACTCTACGGTCGAACGCGCACCGTTCGCCGGTACGCCACCTTCCCCTGCTCGGAAATCATCCGCAGTTGATACGTGCCTGGCGTCGTCGGCAGGAACTCCGCATCGAACGTCTCGCCGGGAAAGAGCTTCCGTCGGGCCGGCCCGGCGATGGCCTGAGCGGCTGGCAATGCGAAGCCGTCCTTCGCTACCGGCCGCCAGACGGCAGGGACTGAGTCGCGCACCAGTTCGAATGTGGCGTTCCATTCCGGCTGGATGTCCACGAAGCGAAGCCGCACGGGCTGCCCCACGCGCATCACGAACTCGCCTTCGCCGTTGGTGCCGTTCACGGCGGGTCCGTTGAGTGTCGTGTTGTCCTGCCCGGCGGTGAAGACCAGGTCCTTCACTGGATCCCACTGCTGCCCCGGTTCGAGTACCACCAGTGGTCCATAGAGCCCGGCACTCAACTGCGCGTGATCGTTCAGGTGCGTGTGGTAGATGAAGGTGCCCGCACGCTTGAGCGTGAGCCGTGCCACGAAGGAATCACGCGCAGCGATTGGCGGCGCGACCTTCGTCCCGATGCCGCTCACGCCAGCCACGCCGTCGGACCAGCTCTCGAGCTCCAGTCCGTGCCAGTGAATGGCTGTCGGCTCACCGAGGGAGTTGTGCACGGTGATGTTCGTGGGCTCACCACGGGTCAGCACGATGAGTTCTCCACGCGGTCCGGTTGGCGGCTTCAC
The DNA here is from genome assembly GCA_031373905.1 of Gemmatimonadaceae bacterium. Lineage (GTDB taxonomy): Bacteria > Gemmatimonadota > Gemmatimonadetes > Gemmatimonadales > Gemmatimonadaceae > JACMLX01. The sequence continues at coordinate 2,175 of JANMNM010000127.1, forward strand.
GGCGGTGCGACCGCGCGCCGCGAGTGCCAGCGTGATCGGTGCCACGTGCGCCGTATCCGTCGCAACGCCTTCTGCGATCACCGCCGACAGCTGACGCACGTTCGTGCGCGCGGTGGCCGCAGCACGTGGCGTGACCGCGATGCCGAGTACCAGGCCGGCCATGTGCTTTTCGGGGTCGGTAGAGTGGGCGTCATGTCCACCGTCGTTTGGTGTATCCAGGCGCGCGCCCGCGCTCACGTGATAGCTGTTGTGACAATGAAAAAGCCAGTTGCCCGGCGTCTCCGGTGACCAGGTGAGCCGCATCGTGGATCGCGGCACCATCGCCTCGGTCACCACCATGCGCTGCGCGCCAGGCGCGTACACGGTGTCGGTGAGTCCATCACCACGCGCATCCACCCTGTAGTAGGCGCCGTGCAGGTGCATGGGATGCGATTCAGTCGATGGATTGAGGATGCGCCAGGTGAGTGTGTCCCCTTCGGTGACGGTGAAGCGCTCGGTGCCGGGCCAGGAGCGGCCGTTGATCGCGTAGACATTGCGGAACTCCTTGTCCCGCTTCTCCACGAACCACTCGCTGATGACGAACACGCGATCGTTCGTTGGCGCACCCGGTTCGTCCACCACGATGCCACCCGCTAGCTGTTCGCTGCCATTGGTCGCGGGGTCATACGGCCCGCGGCGGGCTCCGTACATGTAGCTGCCGGATGTGGACGCCGTGAATTCGACGGTGCGCGCGCTGTCTGCGGCAAGCGAAACGGTACTGCTGTCGTTCTTCGTCGTGAGGCCCGGTCCCCAGAGCCCGATCGCGCCCTGCGCAAGTCTATTACGGATCACGAGTCTCACGCGCGTGCCGACAGGCACACGGATGAGCGGCGCGGGAATCGTCGGCGCCTTTCCCGGCTCGGCGAACGCCGGCACGTCCACGAAGGGGCCATCCTCGGCCTCGGGATACCAGCGCCCCATCACGACGTCGAGGTCGAGCGTCAGCACCCCGTCACGGAGCGTGCCCGCTGCGGTCCGATTGTCGTTCGCGACCACCAACGGTGGCGTGCCCGGCGCGGGCGTGCTGGCCGTGCAGCCGACGACGAGCGCGAGGGGGATCAGTGCAAGGGTGCGCATGGTGCAGCCCGGCGGAGCGTGGCGAACGTTTACGTGGCGATCGGTGGGGCGGTGCTGGCCTGGAAAAGCGCCGCCACCATCAAGGCGGAGCACTGCGTGCGGCGCGTGCCCCCCATCGACACGATAACAGATGGACGGGCACTTCCGGCAGGCGTGATACCACCTGCGCTGCGGTTGCCGATGAACCAGCGCAGCAGTGTGGAAGCCCTGCTCGCGTTGCCTATCGCCACTCAACAGGGTCCGCAGCCGCTCGCCCGGATCGCTGACGTCGGCGAGGCCTGTTCCGCACTTCCGAGGGACGTCACGGCTCCGGCCCGCTGATTACAGCGCGTACCGGATCAGCCGCCCCACCCGACGCTGGAACGAGTCCACCTTCGGATAGAACCGACGCAACTGCTCCGGACGCGTGATCCAGGTGGAACGCGCGAGCATGTAGTAGAAGTCGGGCAGCGCAACCAGCGCCCCGACGCCGGACGTCACCACGGTCGCCTCGCCGTCGAGCAGCATGCCCCGCGGATCCTGGTTCTGCGAGCCAGGCGTGAGGTACAGGACGTCCTTGTTGGCCGATTCCAGCATTGCCCGGTACTTCTCCACCATCGCGACGCCGACCCCCATGTACGCCCGCGCTGCCACCTCGGCACCGCCGCTGTCGCGCATGGCCGACGCCTGCCGGATGCGCGTCGCGAACACGCGAAGGAAGATCTCGCGCCATTCGGGGATCTGCACCAACCGATCGATCGCCCCGCGCGTCGCGAGGAACTGCGTCTTCTGGTGCAGCTGCGGGAGCCGCAGCAGTGCGTCCTCGGCGATGGCCAGTGGCGCGTAGGTCGGCAACTCCAGCATCGTGGCCAGCGAGTCCGTCGCTGCCACCAGCGCTGCCGGGAAGGGGAACGCTTTCTGTGCCACTCGGGACCGCCGCAGTCCGGCGCTCACTTCGGATATCTGCGAGCGCACGTCGTTGATGTCTTCCTTGGCGGTGAAGATGCCGACGTGGAGCGCTCCGCCCGCACGCGCCATCACGGGCGCCATCTCCTGCGTGAGGACCAGGAGCTGGGACATCAGGTCATACGTCGTCGAGATCTGTGGAAGACCGGCGCTCGGCGCATTCAGGATGGACGGCGCCACCACGTACACATCGGTACCCCGCATTGCGGCACCCACCAGCATTCCCGCCCATTCGGAACTGAGCCAGAGCGGATCCGGAACGATGATCAGGCTCCCGGCCGGCATGAGGCTGTAAAGCATGGCGCGGGCAACGGATGACGACTTGACACCAAATCCGGGCGCGTTGTGCACCTGCATCACACGGGCAACGTTCCGGGGGTCGCCGCCGAGCGGGGACAGGTCCCTGTTGCCCACCGACTCGCGCAGGGCCGGTGGCAGGTCTGCCTCGGCCACGCGGTGCGAACGCAGGAGTTCGCGTGATGACGCACGCGCTTCAGCGCGCGATGTGTCGGGCCCCACACACGCCAGCGACCTGCGCCGCGCTCCGCGCCGGCCTACGGCGTGAGTTCGGTGCGCCATCGAGCGAGCGCAGCGACCGCCGGATGCGCGTTTCTTTCACGCCTCAGCATGAGGCGTTCCGGCACCGCGCTTCGGCTCTCGCGTGGGTCTCGTCGTCATTGACGCAATTGCGCTGGCATCCCCGTGCTGTTGTCGTCGCTCTGATCTCGCCCCCGTAGTGTCCGCGCGGTACGTTCCCGAATGCAGCCTTCCACGCCGTCTCCGAAGAACCCGACGACCCCGACACTGCGCGTCGTCGGCCTCGTCGCCCTGCTGGTCACCGGCGCACTCCTCGAGCGACACACCCGCCAGCCTCCGGCACCACGCGAGATTTCTGCCCCCGCCCCCGAGTTCGCCGCGATGCGTGCGATGCGACATCTCGGCGTCATCGCCCAGCGTCCGCATCCCATCGGCAGCCCTGACGCCGCACGCGTCCGCGCCTACATCATGGCGACACTCGACTCGCTCGGCCTCACCACCGAGGTGCAGGAAGTGACGGCGGTCGGCACGCGGTACCAGGCGCTGGGACATGTGCGAAACATCGTCGGTCGTCTCAAGGGCACATCACCCGGTAGGCCGGCGGTGATGTTGATGTCGCACTACGATGGCGTACCCGCCGGGCCGGCGGCGTCGGATGCCGGCTCGGGCGTGTCGGTGATCCTCGAGGTGCTGCGCGCGTTGCGCGCGGGCACACCGCTGACACACGACGTGATGGTGCTCATCACCGATGGCGAGGAGGCCGGGCTGCTCGGCGCATCGGCGTTCGTCCGCGAGCATCGCTGGACGAAGGATGTGGCCGTGACGCTCAACTTCGAGGCGCGAGGCACGGGCGGACGGGCCGCGATGTTCGAAACCGGGCCGGGCAATCTCGATCTCGTGCGCTTGCTGCGCGACACACCGGATGTCACGGCATCGTCGCTGATCGTCACGATCTACCGCACGCTCAACAACGACACCGACCTCTCCGAAGTGTCGCGCCTCGAGCGGCCGGCATTGAACTTCGCATTCGTGGATGACGTGGCACGGTACCACACCACGGAAGACGACACGCTCCACATCGATCCGGGCAGCATGCAGCAGGAAGGGGCGCAGGCGCTGGCGCTGGTTCGTGCGCTTGGCGCGGGTCCGCTGCCACGAGCCATGACCAGCGATGCAGTGTTCACCGATTTCGCACCATTCGGGCTCGTGTTCTACCCGGAGGGCTTCGCAAAGCCGCTGGCGATCGTGCTGCTGGTGCTGTTCTTCATCGCCACCTTGCTGCTGCGCGGTCGGGCAGAGCACTGGCTGCGCGACACGCTGGCTGGCATGGCGCTGACGCTCGTCACGCTGGCCGTGGGGGGCGGACTCGCTGCCGGTGCGGGCGCGATTGCGACGAAGGTGCACACTGGAACCGGCGGTGCTCCCGCATTCGCAACGTCGTACGTGGTGGCGATGGTGGCACTGGCACTTGCCGGCGCGCTGGCTTGCTGGTCGCTGGCGCGACGCTGGAGCAGTGAAGCGGGATTGCACCACGGTGTCCTGCTCGTATGGACGGTGCTCGCGGTGGCAGCATCACTTCGGCTGCCTGGCGGAAGCTTTGTGGTGGTGTGGCCGCTGGCCGCGGCACTGCTGGCGTCGATCGTTGTCGGCACCGGTCGAGTGGGACGGACGGTGACAGCGGTGATCGCGGCATACGTCGCACTCGCGGTGCTTCTACCAATGATCGCCGCGTTCGGGCCGGTGATGCTCGGTGTGATCGGCATGGGCGGGATCATGACCGGCGTGCTGGTCGCGCTGCTCGCCGGGATCATCGCGCCGCAGCTGGAGTGGTTGTTCGCGGCGACGACACATCGCGCAGCCGCCATCCTGGCGGCGGTCGGTGTGGCTGCGATGCTGACTGGTGCGCTGACGGTGCGTGCGACGGCGGCGCACCCGGTGCCGTCGATGCTCGCGTATGTTGCCGACGCGGATTCGGGCGAGGCGTGGTTGACGGCGCCGGCCGCAACTGCGGGACCCACATCGTGGACGGCGGGCGTGCTGGGGCCCACCATGCGCGTCAGTGCGCCGGGGACAACGCGGGGGGATTCGGGCATTCCAGCGTGGTTGGCGACGGCGTTGCCATTCGGCGGGCGGATCGCTGCACGGCAGGTGCCGCGCGCGACACTTGTCGGCCCAGTTGTGACCGTCGTCAGTGATTCGACGACGACATTGGGACGAACGCTCGTGTTGCGCATCACCGCGCCGTCGGGCGCGCTCGCCGCCAATGTGCGCGTGCCCGGGCAACGCGTGCGTTCTGCCGCGGTCGATGGCCGGATCATCGACACCACGCGCTTCCGCCGTCGGCAGGACGACTGGGCGTTCAGGTTCTCGGCGCCGCCGGATAGCGGCTTCACCATCGCGCTCACGCTCACGCTGGCGCCCGGACCGGCGACCACCGTGCAGGTCACGAGCATCGTGGCCGGCTTGCCGTCGATGCCCGGCGTGCCGGTGCCACCGCGGTCGGCAGGCACGGTGATCGTGCAGATGGGTGACGTCTCGGTGGTGCGGCGGCACGTCGTGTTCTGAGCTCAGCCTCGGTGCCAGGTGCGCCTAGTGCAGCCGGGTTTCCGGATGGCACGTGAGCGCTGCGCCGGATGTTGTAACCCGATGGCATGTGCCCACGTACGCCGTCACCGTGACCACACCGCCACCGATCGCCGCACGCGCCCTGGCGCCTGAGCTCAGCACGCGTCTCCGATTCTGGAGCCTCATGGCGATGGTGCTGCTGGTGTACGTGCATGCATTCAACCTGCATCCGCGCTACCTGCAACCAATGACCCTCGTCGAGGAGACCGCGACCTGGGACCATGTGCTGCAGTACCTGATCGCCAACGGCCTGGTGCGGTTCCGGATTCCGATTCTGTTCGCGATTTCCGGCTACATCTTCGCGTGGCGTGATGATGGCGTCACCGCACACCGTACGAGGCTCGCGAAGCGACTCCGAACGCTCGGCATTCCCTATGTCGCGTGGAGCGCGATCGCACTGGGCCTCACTGCTGCGCTCGAGATGTGGGCACCGACACGCGAGATGGTGCGCGCCGCCAGCCTGAGTCCCTTCGGCCCGGAATCGCCGTTTGTCACGGGGTATTCCGCGTCGCAACTCGTCGACCGGTGGCTGTTCACCCCGGCGGCATTCCAGCTCTGGTTCCTGCGGACGCTGCTCATCCTGAGCGCGATCTATCCCTGGCTGCGGATCGCGGTGACGCGCTGGCCCGGCGTGTTCTTCGCCATTGCTGCCGTGCCGTGGCTCTTCGCTGAAAGCGAGGGCCTGTTGTTCTTCTCGCTCGGCATCTGGGTGGCAGTCAAGGACATCGATGTACTCGCCAAGCCCACCTGGTTCAATGCGCCCGGCATGCTCGCCGTCTGGCTCGGGCTGTGCGGCATCAAGACGTGGATGGCATTCAGCGTCGAGTCGATGTCCACGCCGACGGCGCTCGTGATGCTGTTCCTGCACCGGGGTGGCGAAGTTGCAGGCCTGCTCACCGCATGGTTTGGCATGGGCCGCATTGCCAGCGCGGCAATGCGGCTGCGGATGTTTCGCTGGCTGGCCGGGTTTTCATTCGTGATCTATGCCCTGCACGTACCGATGGTGAACTACATGACCGAGGCCGCGCTTAAGGCAGGCGCCGGCATCGCGCACATCGAGCTCGTGACCTATCTCGTCGTGCCGATGGTCGTGATCGCGATCAGTGTCGCGATCGGGGCCACGCTTCGCGCCGGCGCGCGACCGCTGTACAGTGTGCTGACGGGTGGTCGGGGGCTCTGACGTTCCGCACGTGCCGCGAACAGTGGCGCCCATGCACTGTGTGCCGGGGGCTGCTCGCAATGCTTCCTGCTGACGAGCGGAGCATCCCGCGTCGCGGATCGACATGTCGTCCGTCCGCTCGCAGCAGAAGCCATGGTCGCGCGTTCGCGCCTACGCTGAGAACGCCTGCCCGACTGCGAACGTGTCCTCGAAGCCCTGATAGAACTTCACCTTCGTTCCGTCGAAGGCCCAGAGCATGGCCCAGTCGGTCGCGAAGCTCTTTCCTGTCGACCTCGCACGACCAGCCCAGTGTCCCAGAGCCACCACTGAGTTTCCCTGTTCGACATACTCTCTCACCTCGAATCGCGAGATGTCGACACTCCCGGCCAGATCGGCAAAGAACGCTGCAGCAGCGGCCTTTCCATGCCGTTCCTTCGCATACGGAATCATGGAACCACCAGCGTGTACGAATCGAATGTCGTCTGCGAAGGTGTCGACGATCCCGGGGACGTTTCCGCGTCCGAAGTTCGCGTAGATTTCCGCGACGATGCCTGTCAGGCCTGCCATGATCTGCTCCTGAATGAGTGGAAGTCGAGTCGTCACAGTCCCGGCAAGGCGTGCTCCGAATGGAGGCAGAACGGCGTGCGTCCTGACCGGAGGACTGGAGGGCGGCGGTGCCCGTCGGCGCTTACGAATCGTGGCCGCCGAGTGGATTCATGGCAGCTGAGCACAGGTGCAGCGCCGCCGTGAAGCTGCCTCGGCAATTGCGCTTTGGCGTACGGTTCCACAACATCAGGAGTGACGTCACCAGCGCAACGCGCCGGCGCGTGGAGCGGCGCGGCCGGTTGATGTCAACGGCGGCATCACCCGCTGGCGCGATGCCGGCCACACCGATTCGGATCAGGAGGGCTTTGTGCGTCCGTTCCTCTATCACGAAGGGCAGCGCGATGTCCAGCGCGAAGCCAACTCCATCCCCTGCGCTGACAAGCTGGCGTCGTGGGTTGGGCCGGTGGTCGATTACGCGAACGAGGCTGACCTGATCGTGCTGGCATGCGCGGCGCCCGATGCACTGCACGTCGCGGCGCTGTCGGGACCTCCACCGCTGGTTTCGGCCAGCGAAGTGGCCGGTGAGATTGCCGTATCACTGCCACACGACGTGACAGACCGGTTGCCGCTCGATCGCCCGTGGGGCGGTATCGTGATCAATCCTGCGACGGCGCGCCGATCGAGACTCGCCGGTCTGCCAACCGTACACGGCACCGCCGTCGTGATTTCGTGTGCGGTGGCATTCACGAATTGCCGCAAGTACATGACTCCGACAAGCAGCACCGGCACTGCACTGCATCTCGGAGCGACGGCACAGGAACCGGTCGCCCTTGATGATCCATGGATCGTACAGGCGCTGGCGCATGGCGAGACCTCGTTTCTGGTGACGGAGACGCCCGGGGGAACGGCGGATGTCTCACATCGCGGTGGTCCACCCGGGTTTCTCGGTTACGATGCGACCGCCGGCACCATCAGCTGGACCGAGTACCTCGGCGACGGGATGTTCGTGAGCACCGGCAATCTTCGCTCGTCAGCCCGATTTTCGCTCCTGGTTCTCGACTACGACTCAGGTGATGCTGCGCGCCTCGATGGCGTGGCGCACTACACCAACGTGCGGCGTGATCGTCACGAACGCGTGGACGCGCTGGTACAGGCGTCGGAGCCGTTTCCCGTGCAGGGAAAGATGGAGGCCACAGTGCAACGCGCGACGCGTCTCAGGCAGTTCTGTCATCCTCGCGTGCGTGTCGCACGCCGTGCGCGGATCACGTCGGCAGACACGACCGCAGTGCAGCATCCACAGTAGGCGTGTCGGTGTTCATGGTGGTGATTGCAGGGCGGTCCAGGACATCCCGGAACCCGTCACGAACTCGGACGCCGATATTCGCGGGCTCTCGGATACGTGCCCGTACGGTCGATTCGGACACCTCTGAACGATGAAATCAGGCGTACCGGCGGGCGGCGGCGAGCAGCCAGATGCCCCAGCCGACGAGGGAGAGGATAGTGACGGACTTGGATTTCATGAACCCTTCGTTGCGGGCCGCACGATGTTGCGTGTAGCCGGGGGCACCGATAACCGGCCATGACTGCGGGTCAGAGCGTGCCGGTCAGCAGAAAGCGAATCGATCGGAGCGAGCGAAACGGGCACACATGACATCGCTTGTCAACCGCATGAAGCCTCCTGCAGCCGAGCGGGAATCCCCCCGAGCAGCGCGACAGACACGGCCGGTCAGCCGGCAGCAGGGGCCGGCCTCGAGCATGCAGCTCAGTCGATCCCGGCCTCCTCGTCCGGCATGGGAACGGAAGTTCATCAAGCTGCGGAAGCCGTCGGGCTGTCGATGTGTCATTTCCGCGGTGAGCCGCTTGTGAATGCACTGCGTCTGTGACGATGTTCATGCAGCGTGCCGCGCGTGGGAGGTGTCGAGCACTGTCGTGATGTGCTGTGCAGTACCGAGTGTCGTGGTGCGTGCGCCTGTTGTCTCACACTCCTCCCAGCTGACCATGTCAAACGTTCAGCACGCGCGTAGCTGCATCCGTGCGTTCGCGCTCGTCGCCGCCGTCGCGGCACCACGCGCCGTGTGTGCGCAGGTGGCGGCGCCGGGTGCGCCCTCCGCGTGGTCCGCCGTCGATGCGTCGATGGGGCGTCCAGGCGTCGCACAGCCCGGCGATGTTCAGCGCTACAACTTCCCGCGCGCGGACCTGCGGGTCACCGTCACCGGCGCGGGTGGACGAGTGCTCCTCAAACCGCCATTCGCTCTTGGCGGCTGGATCGCGATGCACCGCACCGGTGTGGGCGACGCAGTGATGGTGATGGGCGACCTGGTGCTCACGGAGAACGAGTTGACGCCCGTCATCACGGCGTTGCAGGCTGGTGGCGTGGAGCAGTCGGCAGTGCATCATCATGTGCTGCGCGAATCGCCTCGCGTGCTGTACATGCACGTGCATGCGATGGGCGACGCGGTGGCGATTGCCCGCACGATTCGCGCGGCGGTGGCACTCACCGGAGCGCCAGCGCCTGCGCCAACCGCGATGACGCCGCCACCAGCCATCGATCTCGACACCGCCGCACTGGCGAAGGCGCTCGGGTATGCGGGTCGCGTGAATGGTGGGGTCTACCAGGTGAGCGTCCCCCGGATGGAAGTCATCCGCGATGGTGGCATGGAGATTCCCGCGTCGATGGGTCTGGGGACGGCCATCAACTTCCAGCCGACCGGCGCCGGGAAGGCTGCGATCACAGGTGATTTCGTGCTGCTCGCCGCCGAGGTGAACCCTGTCATCAAGACACTTCGTGCACACGGCATCGACGTGACGAGCCTGCACAACCACATGCTCACTGACGAGCCGCGGTTGTTCTTCATGCATTTCTGGGCGAACGCGGATGCGGTGACACTCGCGCGTGGGCTCCGGGGCGCGCTGGATCAGACGAACGTGCGGCGACCAGTGGCGCGTTGATCGACGTTTCCCTCCCGAACGCGGCGGAGGAACGGCGGTGACCCTCGTAAGTGCCGACGCCGCTGTACCTCACTTCAGTGGCACACTCAGCAACACCGTCGGCGCGAGCACCGAACCTGGCACGCGTTTTCCGTGGTCGTCATGCTTGTCCCACTGGCTGTTCGCGACGTACACGTAGCTGCGACCCGCGATCACGCCGATCGTCGGCTCGTCAGCGATCGCCGTGTTGCGATCCAGCACCTCCTGCCTCGTGATGCGTGTGCCGCTCTCGTCGAGGAAAAAGCGCACGATGCGCGCTGGTGCGATGCCGTTCTGCACGCCGATCAGCGATCCCTCGAACCAGACCAGGCCATCGACGCCCAGCGATGTCGATGATCGCGCGTCCGCCAGCCGGATCACCGCGTTCGTCGCAAGGTCCACGCGCAGGAGTCCGTGGGAGTAGTCCGCCACATACACATGCTGCCCATCCGGTGCAGGCGCGACGCCCTGCAGCGAGCGAAACTCCGGATCGCGATATGCCTCCAACACCGAACGGCCGCGCCGCAGGCGATACAGCACGGGATCACGCGAATCCGTCATGAACACGTCACCCGTCGGCGCGACCGTGACATCCCCAAGTGTGTGGCCGGCGGCACTCGGTGGCAGGTCCCATCGCCGGACGATGGTTCCGTCGGCGATGCGGAGCTTGAGCAGCGCGGCGATACCGGAATCGGCGGCGACGTAGCCACTCATCTGCGGCAGACCACTCGTGGTGGCCCATAGATGCACACCATCCGGGTCAATTGCCACGCCGAGTACGGCGCCGATGTCGGCACGTGATGGAGCCCAGAGGGCGCGGGTGCCTCGCGCGTCGTGCACGTACACCGTGCGATTACGCACACTGGCGACGAAGAAACGATCGCCGCGCGCGTCCCAGGCCACGCCTTCGGGCCAGAGAGTGGAGTCCGCGAGTGTAGCGCGTACGCTGCTCCGCACCCGTGGTGCGGCGTTCGCCATGAGCGCGATGAGCGCCGGCCCGAATTGCGCGTTGCTCGCCATCCTCGCCAGGAACGGATCCGATGTCAGCGATCGACTTGCGCCAAGCGCGGCGAAGTTCGTGACGGCGACGGCGGCATCGGCTGTGTCCCCCGCCGCCGCAGCGAGTTGCGCGCGTGTCCAGTGATACGCTGGCTGTGTGGGCCAGAGTTCGGTGGCCTTCACGAGGTTGCGGTGGGCGCCCACTGTGTCTCCGGAGCGAAGCGCCGCCAGGCCGGTGCCTACGAGGCGGCGCGCCTGTGCTGCGGCATCGGCGGTGCCGGAGTGTGGTTGCGCCTGTGAAGGTGTGCTGGCGAGAAGCAGGGCAGCCCATGCGGCGGCGAGCACGGTCCTGCCACGATCGAGTCTCATCGGTTGCCCTGTCGCTGGTGAGGATCAGGCTGACGGGGACGACGCAGCCGCATGCGCGTTTGTTTCACGGTCGTTTCATCTCCCCGATAGGGCCGCCGCGATGCCCGGCGCCAATGACATGGAGCGAGGTCGGCGAGGCAGGCGCGGACCGGCCAGGGGCGTCCGGGCACACCACGTCTTCTGGCGTCAGCGCCCGCGGGAAGGAACGCCTCACGGGCGACACGGCGCAATGCGTCCGCGCCGCAGGGAGGCATGGACTGTCGCGCTGGCGCAGAACCGCGTGCGGCAGCACACTTGTATGGTGACGGTTGGTTGGGGTTCTCGCTTTCGGGGAGCGATATGCAGAGGGCTCGGGTATTCACGGCGGGCGCAACGTTGCTGCTGGCCAGCGCGGTGATCGTCCTGGGTGGCGCGCACCGCCGCGTCGGCACGGTGGTGACGTCCGGCTGCGATCACGCGCTCATCGATCTCGACGCGATGGACGACGCGACGTTCGACGAAGACCTCGAGGACGAGCTCGACGACGTCTATGACCGGCTCGCCCCGGGCAAGCCGGTGGATGCGAATACGCTCGTCGGGACGATCATGGACGCGCTGTCCGACGAGGGCGATACCGGCGACGAGACGGCAATCTGCCTCGCTGATCTCGAGGCGGAGATGCGCGAGTATGACCCTGACAGTGGCGTCGAGGCTGTGGTCTGGGCCACGGTGAATTCCGCGAGTGAAGAGACGTCCTCGCTGGACGCGACGATCTTCATTCAGGCAGCAATGCGCAACCTGCGGACGGTACAAGGTGCTGGCCGGTACCCGTCCCGAGCTGTGCCCGCAGTGCAGGGTCAGCTGCACTCGAGGTCTCGTGGTCGCTCATCGCAAGGCGACGGCCCTGGATCGGCGCGGATGTGACTGAGGACCGCGCGTCAGTGGGCCCAGGCTCTCGCGCAGGTGCCAGACCCGCGGACGAGATGAATTCCGGAACGGACGGCATTGATTCCGGTGCGGGGAAGGGCATCGCGCGCGGCGACTTTCCGTTCCCGATCACGACCGGCCCGGATGAGTCGCCGTACCTTGGCTGGCTGCGCAATCATTCGAACTACATGGCCGCCCGGGGGCTGCTCGACTACCTGCGGGCCGGCGGTGTGCTGATGCGCGGGATGATCATCAACTTCCTGAGCTTCCTGCCCTACCTGCTCGCCATCGCGATCATGCTTGCGCTGGCGCATCACTGGATGCTGGAGCATCCGTTCAGGATGACGTGGTGGGTGCTCGGCGCGAGCCTCGGGTGGATCGTGCTTTTCGTGGCGACCGTGCCACTCGTGCGCGTCATCCGCTACAACCAGAGCCTGCTCACGGGGGCCGAGAGCACGGTCCGGCAGCGCGACATCTACGAGCGATCGTTCGGCCTGTTGTTGCTGCTGCTTGTCGCAGCGATTGCCTTCGAATCACTGCCGTGGGTGCTCGAGGCGGCGCACGACGCGTTGCACCTCTCGACGTTCAGCTGGCAGAGCGGCATCGCGGCGTCAGCAGGAGGGCTCGCGCTCCTGAGTGGCTCGAGCGGGTGGCTCTCGCTGCTGCGAGGTGTGCGGAAGCAGGTGGCGCTGGTGCTCGTGGGCCTGCTCGGCGTTCTGGTGCCACTGCTCGTCGTGCTCTCTGCGACGGACTACCTCCTGTACGGACTTCCACCAGCGTTCGGCTGGATGCTGAGTCCCCTGATCGTGCCGTTCCTCGGCGTGCTCTCGTTCATCGTCGTGCTCGTCGTTGGAATGCGACGCCGTGTCTTCGGTGCCACTGAGCTTGCGACGGCAGCGCGATGGCTCGTGGTCTCGGTGGCACTGCTCTTCACCGCGGTCCCGATCGGCGCGCGGATGCTTGCCGCATCGGACAAGGCCAACGTGCAACTCGACGGCACGCTGTACCGGATGGCGGATATCGTGTCGCAGTTCGCGCGGATCACGGACCGACGGGGCATTGCGCCGACAGCGGTGTCATTGCTCGATGCAGGGGTCGCGACGAGCAATCAATACGAGCGCGAGTACCGGGCGCTTCTGGAGGAGGATCGGGCCAGCAGGTTGGAGCAGGAGGCGCGAGAGGACAGCCTGGCCGAAGGACTCCTTCGCCGGTCACGATTCCGCTTTCCCGCCACGATCGACTCGCTCATCGCCGCGCAGCGGAGCTCGGAACGTCAACGGCGATTCCTTGCGGTGCAGATGCCATTCGTCTCCGTCGGCTACCGGCTGTCCAAGCTCTCCGACGAGCAACTCGGTCCGGTTCGCCGCAGGCTCACTGACCTCGCGCATGGAGCGCTCATCGACTCGATCAAGGCCCGAGTCGGCACGGACGAGGGCACATCGCAATTGCTGCTCGCCACGCTTGTCGGTCATTACATCGCCGATCCGCTTGACGGCCTGCGTCGTTCGATGCCCTTCGACACACTGCGACCCCTGGAATCCGTGCGGCGTCGGTTTGCGGAGGCAACGCGACATCCAGCGGTCCTGTCGTCCCTCGCTTCCGCCGCCGTGGCCTTGCGCGCGTCCGACACCGACGCGATCGCCGCGCTGGTGGACCAATCGAAGCTGGTGGCGGCGGTCAGGGAGCGGTTCAGGCAAGTCCCGGGAACGGCGGAGCGCGCCGAGCTGGCGGGCAAGCGCGAACTCGCCGGAATGCTCACGAAGGATGAACTGATCGCGCTCGCGCTGCCGACTGAGGACAAGGCACGCGTGGCTCTGCTCGAGCGCACGCAGCGCCGAGAGCTCCTGCGTGCGGCGCTCCCGGCATTTCCGAACGACGTGGACTCGGCGTTCAGATCAGGGACGTTGCTTGCGGCCCGTCTGCTTGCGCGAATGGCTCACACGGGCAGCACGGCTGTTTCACGCGAACCGGATGATTCGACGCTGCATCGGCTCGCGTTCTACCACAGCATCGCGCCGCTCTCGTCGTCATCGGAGCCCGACGGCGCTGCGACGGCAGCGGTCGACCGGGTGCTGCCGGAACGTGAGATCGCAGGGGCCGCAGGTGCGCAGCTGGCCGACCGTGCGCTCATGGGACTCGACGTCGACTACTTGCGGAATCTCGCCTTCGGACTGGGGATCGATGTCCCGTCGGACAGCCTCGATTCGTTGGTGGCCGCCGCGATGCGAGACGCGGCGCAGTCAGCGTTGCTGCGCGAGTTCAAGGCGCTCCGCGGTGCCCGGCTCGAGCAGCTCGTTACGGACTCGTCGTTGCTCTCGCCCGAGACGCGCCGCCGACCGTACGTCCTGCGCTCCGGTTCGGTGCGCGATTCGATATGGAATCTGCCACCACTCTCATGGCCGGCGGCGGAACGGCGCCGGTTCAGGCTGGCCGCGAAGGCGCTCGGCCACGAGACGCACTCGCTCGCTGCGCGTGCGCGACTCGCGCTGATCGGGCGTGCGTACGCTGACTACGACTCGGCGACCACCGCACACATCGCGGCGCGCAGCATGGGCGATTCGGCGATCGCGCCGGATGATACCATTCCGCGCCTGCTCGTCGAGTGGACGAACATTCTCGATGGCTTCACGGCGCATCCGCCGAGCGTCCTCGGTCTGGACGAACTGGCGCGGATCGCGGTCGCGAAGTACTGGACCCCCGACAGGCAGAGCACCGACGAACTGGTCGCGAAGCTCATGTTCGGCGTGCATGGTGTGCTCGAGCAGGGTCAACTCTCTGCCGTGAAGTCGCAGGCGAGCAGACAGCTGATGCTTCCCAAGCTGATCTTCCTCACGCTGCTGATCCTCGTGATCTGGCTTGGCTGCTGGATCGCCGTGGACGTGAACCTCACCTCGATCCACGGCCTCTACCGCGATCGCCTGGCCTCGGCGTTCCTCGTCGGACGAGACACCAAGGGCGACATCGGCATCGAGGATGACATCGACCTCGCCGAGATCTGCCGATATGAGGCGCGCTCCACGGCGCCGTATCACATCGTCAACGTCGCGTTGAACCTGCAGGCCAGCAAGGACATTGGCATCCGCGACCGGAAGAGCGATTTCTTCTTCTTCAGCAAGCGATTCATCGGAGGGCAGCGGACTGGATTCTGCCGCAGCGAGATGATGGAAGAGGTCTTTCCACAGATGGATCTGTCCACCGCCATGGCGATTTCGGCCGCGGCCGCCGCGCCGAACATGGGACGCGCGACATCCCCGCTGCTCGTTGCCTTCATGACGCTGCTGAATGTGCGGCTCGGTTTCTGGGTGCCGAATCCCAGTCGCGTCGAGCGGGAACGCATCGGTGGTAACCGGCGCCGGCCGGTGTCGGACCGGCCGTCGATGGGCTTCACGTTCCCCGAGGTTCTGGCCGAGGAACTCCGCGAGATCAAACGTCGGCGGTGCACGGTGTATTCCGACGAATCCGTACGGCCACTCGACGTGCGCGGCGCGACGGCCGAAGCGACCGTCGCCCACGGGTTGGTCGGCATCGGCTTCTCGGGAGGCGGCATCCGGTCCGCATCGTTCAACCTCGGCCTCACGCAGGCGCTGCACCGACACGGCGTGTTCGATCATTGCGACTACATGTCCACCGTCTCGGGTGGTGGATACCTCGGGTCGAGCCTGAGCACGCTCATGCGTTCGCGCGAGAGTCTTCAGAGCGACAGAGCAGGGAGTGTCACGATCGCGCATGGCTCGGAGCTCCTGGTGACCGTGACGCCGAGCGCAGGGGCGGGCGCGCCGCGCACCCACCGCTTTGCTGCAGACGCGCCCCTGGCCGTCGGCGACGGGGACGTCATCGCTGCCGGCACATCGCTGCTCCGTCCGCGGACGATGCATGGTCGGAGCGAGATCGACGGTGTCGTGACCGTCGAGAAGAACGAGACCGGTGGAAGCGTCGTGCGTGTGGTCGGCTCCGGCGCGTCGCAACGGCGCGAGTACACATTCACGCGATTCGATTCGGTACTGGTGAAGACCGGCGACACCGTCCGGGTCGGCGCGAAACTCATCGGGCGCCACGACACGCAGGGTTCACGTTTCCGCTGGCGCATCCGTCCCACCGCGCTCGTGCGTGAGGCGATTGGCACGCTCAACGAGACGCACGAGTGGGTGAACCTCTCTGACGGAGGACACATCGAGAACCTGGCGGGCATCGAACTGCTGCGACGCCGGTGCAAGTACATCATCCTCGGTGACGGTGAGGCCGATCCGGCGCTCCACTTCTCGGGACTCGCCACGCTCATGCGCTACGCCAGCATCGACCTTGGCATTCGCATCGACCTCAGTCTCGACGCGGTCCGTCTCCGGATGTTTGGCGAGGATGCCGAGTCGGAGCGCGTGAGCGGCACGCACTGGGTGCGCGGTGTGATCACGTACCCGCCCCTCGACGGTGAAGGCGAGCCCGAGACGGGGCACCTGCTCTATCTGAAGTCGTCGTTCACGGGCGACGAGGCCGAGGTGGTGCGTGAGTACCGGCATCGCAATCCGAGCTTCCCGCATCAGTCCACCAGTGACCAGGCGTTCGACGAGGACCAGTTCGAGGCGTACCGCGCGCTCGGTCAGCACGTCGCCGAAGATGCCCTCGGGGTGACGGATGTCTCGGCACCCGTTCATGCGATGCCGTTCGCCGCGTTCGAGCAGTGGTTCGCAGCGCTCGACCAGCGGCAACGGCGCGGCGCACGCGACGCGTCCTGAGGCGTCGAACGACACTCAGGCCGGTGTGCTGGCTCCCCTCGGGCGAAAAAACGTCAGGCCGCGCGCCTGGGTGATTTCGCGCCCGAAGACCGCCTCGGTCAGGACAACGCTGCGCCAGCGGTGGCGATCGTCTCCCGTCGTTTGCGCGAGAGAATGCCTGCGCTGATCAACGACATCAGGACGCCGACC
This sequence comes from Gemmatimonadaceae bacterium, assembly GCA_031373905.1. Taxonomy (GTDB): domain Bacteria; phylum Gemmatimonadota; class Gemmatimonadetes; order Gemmatimonadales; family Gemmatimonadaceae; genus JACMLX01. The sequence continues at coordinate 19,263 of JANMNM010000127.1, forward strand.
GGCGCAGGCTCGAGCAACGTCATTGCAAAGAGGTACAGCGGGTTCCTGTAGTTCACGGCGAACGCTGCCATCTCGGTTCGGACCTTCTCGACTTCAGCCAGTGGCGCACCCCGGTCCTGCGCCATCTTCACCGCTTGCGCACCGTACTTCTCCGCGAAGTCCGGCAGCAGCGCGCGATTGACGAGAAGCCAGGTGGCGGAGTAGCACACCGACCCGATCAGCGCGATCAGGAGGCCCAGCCGCAAGGCGGGCCAGAAGCGGACGCTCCCACCGAGCACTGTGTCCCGGTACGACCGGATGCCGAAGTGGATGAAGATGAAGCTCAGGACCATCGTCGTATAGCCGATGATCAGGCCACCGACGCCGAAATGATCCTCGGTTCCGAGCAGTCTCGAGCCGCCGATGGTGATCACCATCAGGGCGGAGAGGATGGCGCCTGCTCGCAGGCCGTACTTCAGGGCAGTCTGTCTCATGTGCGCTCCGGTGTTGAGTGAGTGTGCACCATGCTATGTCGCCCGAAGCCGTTGCGGGGTCACCCGTTCGTATGATTTTCGCCCCAGGAGACAGAAATCATCCCTTTGGGTGACCTCAGCGAATCAGGCCCGACTCCTTCCCGAGCTGGATGGCCTGCGTGCGCCGGCGCGCCCCGAGCTTCTCGAACAGGCGGCTGGAGTGCGTCTTCACCGTGTTCTCGCTAACGAAGATCCGGTCAGCGATTTCCTTGTTGCTGAGTCCATCCGCCATGAGCCCGAGGATTTCGAGTTCGCGCCTGGTGACACCGAGCGCCTCTCGTCTGGCCGGATCCGGCGCGAACGGCTCCGGCAATACGGGAACCGGCACTTCCACCGGGACTTCCACCTCGCGGATCACGATCCGTTCCGGACGGCCCGTGAGGGTGACGCCGAGCCAGATTCCGACGCCGACGAAGATCACCGCAATCAGCGCACCGTAGATCTCGAAGGAGTGCGTGACCACGAGGTAGCGGTACTCGACGACCTTGAGCACGACGATCAGCGTGCCGCCGAGCACGCCGTAGAGCAGGGCGTGGCGTACAGACGTCCATCGGTTGGTCGGCGGTCGCGGAGTCACGCCTGAAAGCTCAGTGGCGGTGAGTGGCAACGGAAGTCCGTCGCCTGAGACGCGCGCTGCGCCCGCGGGGAAGCGCCCACCGCGCGCCGGACGATTTCGGATCTATCGGTATCCAAACAATCGAGTTCGTCCGACGTTGCGCCCGGGTCAGGGTTTCCCTCCATCGGCTGTCGGGGTTCGTCCGATGGTGCCGGGGGCCACACCGCGCGATGATGAGGCGCACGGAAGCAGGGAGCTCCTGGCCAGATAGGCCATGGAGGCCGGTCCCTGGTTCGACCGGTGTACGGCACCCGACACTGCAGCGTCCCGGCGAGGCCGGGCAGGCGGTGTCGGGATGACGGAACGCCAGTCGGATACTCGCGCGGCGCGACCCCTCGCGACGGTGCAGGGAAGTATCGGTTCGCACATGGGTCAGCCAGACCGGCACGACGCCGCGCTGACCCCGGAGACGAGCAATGCGTGTCTCAATGGAGGTCCGCCGGATTCTCCTCGCTGGAGGATGCACGGCGCTGACGCTGCTGGCCGGGTGCGCGGACTCGACACCCACGGCAACGCTCGACGGAACCGAGCGTGTTTCCGCCAAGGCGGCCGTGGCCCCGACCGATAACGACATCGTGCTGGGACTTGGCGGGGGCGGAGTATTCACCAGTCCGACTCAGGCAAACGAGAGTGGCTACATCGGATCGGAATTCTGGGACAACCCCTCAGACGATTTCGGCAAGTGCAACGTCGGCTTCTATGCCGTCGGTACGATTGATGCGACCTGCGTGAATCAGGCGCAGTCGCCGAAGTCGTACAACAACCGCGGCGGCTATGCGGACGGCAGCTTCTGGGCCAAGCCCGCAGCGGGTGGCGAGTTCGACCCGGCCCCGTTCATGTTCAGCGGTGACTATGCGTACCTGGTCACCCTCAAGGGCTCGTATGCGGGGGAAATCCACAAGCTCGGGTGGTTCACCATCGATGCGAGTGGCAACCGCATCCGTCATGAAGTGCCGTCGTGGGGTGCCAAGAGCATCAACAGCACGGCGGTGATTCCGAAGGGCCAGCAGTGGGGGCTGTACATCGAGATCGCGGATGCTGTCACGCCGATCGACTACACGGACGCCACCGGCGACCTGCATAATTCCACCGGTACCCCCCCCAACCAGTTCGCGCTCTTTTCCAAGGGCAACGGCAGCTCGTATCTGGTCGGTGTTGAAGACAATCCCGAGGATGGCGTGATCCTGCTCGGCGACGACGACTTCAACGACTACATGCTGTCGGTGGAGCCGCTGGGGGCGACGTTCGTGATTGGGGACGTGGAACCGCATGCCCTGGGCAACACCGTGAACTTCTGGGGCGCGCAGTGGTGGAAGAACAATGTCATGAGCGGTGTGGTCAGCAATGGCGTCGCGTCGTTCAAGGGCTACGCCACGGACAATGACTACGTCTGCGGTGGCGAGTGGAGCAGCCGCCCGGGCAACAGCTCGAATCCGCCGAGCGTCATTCCGGGCCGGGTGCTGGTGATCGTGACGAGCACGGTCCTGAAGAGTGGCCCGGACATCAGCGGCAACATCAAGGAACTGCTGATCGTGGATCAGGACGGCGGCTACGGACCGAACCCGGGTCATGCCGGCAACGGGCCGGTGACGCAGTTGCTCTGCCCGTAGGCTCCAGGCCTCCCCGCCGTGTCGGCATGGCGCGCGCGGGGCGGCAAGGGACGGGCGGTTTGAACGGCCACACGGTGGGCGGGGGAATGTCTCCCGCCCACCGTGTGGCCGTTCTACGCCCAGCGACCGGTGAAACAGGACGCAGTGGCGAGCAACACGTCAACCCGATCACCGCACGATGCCAAGCTGACGCATTTCGTCGTCGAGACCGGTCATCTCCCATCGAAGCAGCGCAATGGGAATGGCGCCTCGCGAAAGAAAGTCATCGTGGAACGCGCCGAGCGCAAAGCGATCGCCGAGCTGACGCTGTCGGTCTGCCAGCAGCTGTTCCATCTGCGCCTTGCCAATCGTGTAGTTCATGCCGTAGGCCGGGCGTCGAAGGTAGATCGCAAGATCGTACCGCGCGAGATTCTCTTCCATCAACGGCACTTCGGCCTGCAGGTATCTGATCGCCTGCTCCAGCGACCATTCGCCCGTCTGCATCCGTAATTCGGCGTGGATACGTGCGGCACGCTTGAGTTGTGCGATGTAGAACAGTTCGCGGGTGCGCGGCCGATCCTGCAGCAATCCGGCCTGCACGTACATCTCCTCGATCCAGAATGCCCAGCCCTCGGCGCGGGTTCCGTCGCTGCTGCCACGGCGCACCGCCCGCGGATTCCGTCGCTGCAGCGTCGCGTCGAACCGATGACCGGGAATCGAGGCGTGGATGTGGTTGTTGAGCGGATCGCGGTACGTGATCTCATCCCAGAAGTGCCGATGTCCGCCCCACGGTGTGCGATCGATGAAGAATGCATCGGTCTCGTACTGTGCGGGGATCTCATCCGGGATGGTCAGCAGCAGCTCGCGTGTGGTGAAGGTGCGGATCCACGATTCCGCTTCGCGGGTTCGTCGCTCGTGTTCGACCGCTGTGGTGGCTGGTTCCAGTTGCGGCAGCTGGCGGTTGCGATTGCGTTCGATGGCAAGCAGCGCACGGGCGCGCGCAAGTTCCCGTTCGCCAATGATGCGCACCTGCTCGACGGTCCACGGCACCAGTCGCACGTGTCGCAGAAACCACTCGTAATTGGCGAGCCCGACCCATGCGGGCTCGGTCATCGCTGGTTGCGCCTGCCGCAGCCAGTCGCGATAGCTGCGCACTGCCTCCAGCGCGGCCTGGACGTCGGGAACGAGCGCGGTGTCCGTCGTGCGGGCGCGCGCCAACAGATCCTCGTACCATCCGATCACGCCAGCCGGTGGACGGGGACGACGGGGTTCTCCCTGGTTGATCTCATCCGACCGCTCGAGTGCGACGAGCGCCATTCCTGCGAGTTCGCCGGATGGCGTCGTCAGACGCCGACGCGCTTCGACGAGCAGGCGCGGGACGGCCTGCAGCTGCGCAACGAGGCGCGTGCGCTGCGCGTCCGGGAGCGGAAGTCCGGCGTAGGGAAGGCGAGCGATCAGGTCCACCCAATGCCCGGGGTCGCGGGCCCATGGTTTCGACACGCGCAGCTCGAAGTCGAAGCTCGCGAGCTGCGTTCCGACGACGGCGTGATCGACGCGGTCGGCGATCGGCCAGCTCAATGTCGCCAGCTGCGCATGGCGACGACGAAGTCGCACGAGACCACTGCGACTGTTCGCGAGTGCGGCAGGGCTGTAGTCCGGGACGCCGGCGCGCATCATCGGCTGGCGGAGGAGCCGCAGCGAATCAGCGATCGCTGTGACATCCGGCCGACCGGCGTCGGCTGGCCGGTCTCCCTGCGCGTACGACACGCATGGAACTGCCGCGAGAGAGAGCACGCGAAGAATGCGGCGGCAGGGAACGTCGAGTACGTGTGTCATGGGATGACGGGGGATGACCGGATGGCTGCGACGACACACGTCGAGTGCCTGAATCGAGGCAGGTTCGAGGTTCGATGATCGTCGTGGTTCGAGTGCTCAGAATGCGCTGAGGGGGCAGAGAATCGCGAGTTGCGACGCAGGCTGTCCCGAATACCCGTAGTAGCCTCGCCGTGCAGCAGTCACTCGCTGGACCCCTGTCCCGTGTCCGTTCGGTGTCCAGTACGGGTCTCCGCCTTCAGACCAGTTGACCGCAGCGAACTGTTCGACGGTCTGCCACGGCAGACCTGCCCCGCGAAGAAAGACGCCAGCGAGACAGTCGGCCTGGAGCTCTGCGGCGGTGCCCTGCACACGTCCCTGAATCATGTGGCCCCACTCGTGCGCGAGGATTCCGGAGGCGCCCCAGCTTCCGTATTGCGTCGCGATGCGATCCAGCCATTCCTGATCCGCGAACACGGCCCCCCGGTCGCGATCTGCATATGCGTTGTTCGACCCCGTCGGCAATCTGCAGAGTGGGAATGACGTACCCCAGAAGCGCGAGAGCGCCGCGTAGTCATCATCAGCGTGTGGCACGGGCGCGCACTGCGCCTGCACGGCGCCTGGCACTACGACGAGAAGGAATACCACGGCCGCCCACTTCATTGTGCGCTCCACTCCGATTGCCTGGTGGGGAAGTGATTCGTGTAGCGGCGTCTTCAATCCCGGCATGTCGCCGAGACCACAGTGACCGCCTCAAGTCCGGGTCACACTGTGCGTCGTGGTGCATTGAATCCGGCCGATCCTTCGATGCTCGCATGAAACTGACTTCGGCGGACTGAGACGCGCAACGGGAAAGCTCTGCGTTGCCTCTGAAAGAAGCCGGAGCATCATGTGCCCGTTCGCATGACCGTGATTCAGTGGCGTGTGGTGGCGGTGGACGCAGTCCGTCGCGGTGAACGGATTCCCGAAGACGGAGCGCCGTCTCGATCAATCTCGACAGGCCGCGGCCGAGCGCATCAGCTTGCTCTGGCACGGGTACCGGTCCCCGTAGATTTCCGACTTCTCCCACCGACAATCCGATGACATCGCCAGTGCTTGTGCGCATCTCCGACGCGTTGTTGCTGCGTGACTGCGGCTTCGAGGACGGCTCCTGGGTCGCCACGCCGGACACCTTCGACGTGCGCAACCCGTCGACGGGTGACCTGCTCGCGCGCTTGGCAAACCTCGGGCCCGCCGACACCGAAGCGGCGGTCGCGGCGGCGGCGCGTGCACAACCCGCTTGGGGCGCCCGCACTGCGGCGGATCGGGCGGCGATGCTGCGGCGCTGGTTCGATCTCATCATTGCAGCACAGGACGATCTCGCGACGATCATGACCGCGGAGCAGGGCAAGCCGCTCGCTGAATCACGCGGCGAAGTGATCTACGGCGCCGCGTTCATCGAGTGGTTCGCCGAGGAGGCCAGGCGCACCTATGGTGAGGTGATCCCGACTCCGGTTCCGGGACGCCGCCTGCTCGCCCTGCGGCAGCCCGTCGGTGTGGTCGCGGCGATCACGCCGTGGAATTTTCCCATCGCGATGATCACGCGCAAAGCGGGTCCGGCGCTCGCGGCGGGGTGCACCTTCGTCGTCAAGCCTGCACACGAGACGCCACTCTGCGCTCTCGCACTCGCGGTGCTCGCGGAGCGCGCGGGCATCCCGGCCGGCGTGTTCAACGTGATACCGTCCACGCATGCCAGCGAGGTCGGCACGGTGCTGACCGGGAGTCCGCTCGTGCGGAAATTCTCGTTCACCGGATCGACCTCGGTGGGCAAGCTGTTGCTGGCGCAGTGTGCATCGACCGTGAAGCGTGTCTCGCTCGAGCTGGGTGGCAACGCGCCGTTCGTCGTGTTCGACGACGCCGATCTCGACGCCGCAGTCGCGGGCGCGCTGGCGTCGCGGTACCGGAACGCCGGGCAGACCTGCGTGTGCGCGAATCGCTTCCTCGTGCAGTCAGGTGTGGTGGAGGCCTTCACGCAGAAGCTCGCGGCTGCCGTTGCGACGCTGCCGGTGGGCGACGGCATGACGCCGGGCGTGATGCAAGGGCCGCTCATCTCCGAGAGTGCGGTGGAGAAGGTCGAGCGTCTCGTGGCCGACGCCAGGGCGCAGGGTGCGCGGGTGGTCTGCGGCGGGGCGCGTCACGCGCTCGGCGGGACGTTCTACGAGCCCACGGTGATCGCGGACGTGACAGCCGCGATGGCGATCGCGCGCGAGGAGATCTTCGGGCCGGTGGCGACGGTGATCACGTTCTCCGACGAAGCCGAAGCGATCGCGATGGCGAACGACTCCCCATTCGGACTCGCGGCGTACGCCTACACACGTGACCTGGCGCGTGCATGGCGCGTGGCGGAGCAGCTCGAGTACGGGATGGTCGGGATCGACGAGGGACTCATCTCCACCGAGGTGGCACCGTTCGGCGGTGTGAAGGAGAGCGGAATCGGCCGTGAGGGCGCTCGGCAGGGGATCGAGGAGTACCTCGAGATCAAGTACGTGGCGATGGGAGGCCTTGGCGGCTGAGTTGCGGGCGGCCACGCGAGTCCGACGCACGGGCCCACCGTCACGGGTGAAGCGGGGACTCGATCGCGGGGCACGGGAACTCAGTGAACGCGTGTCGCCGGTACGCCGACGTACACGCCGCCGGCCTCGAGTTTCGAGAACTTGTGGATGACCGACAACGCGCCCACCTGCACGCCAGTGCCGGTTTCGACGCCGATTCCCACCACGCTGCCGATTCCGATGAGTGTGTTGGTGCCGAGCCGCACGGGCGCGGTCCTGAGGATGCCGCGCTCGACGATATGACCGGACACGTGCGCGTCTGAACCGATCACGACGCCGTCGGCGAAATCGAGCAGATTGTGGTCCATCAGCGAGAGGCTGTTCACCCAGACGTCACGGCCGAGCCTCGCGCCGTTCATGCGCATGTACCAGTTCCAGACCGTGGTCGAACGAAACGCGGGGCCGGCGAGCACGCGGACCACATGGATCGTCATCAGGTAGCGTCCCCCGTTCAGTACGGGCCAGCTGAACTCCCGCAGCGGCAGCTCCACATTCGCCGGCGTGCGCCAGCCGAGCACCCTCGTGGCGAGCGCCGAGTACAGCATGAGCGAGCAGGCGCACGCGAGATACAGCGGCGCAAAGGCGAGCGAGACCAGTGTCAGGTGAACCCACGTGGACATTCGCCACGCAGACTGCCAATGTATGAACAGCAGGGCAGGAGCGAGCGCCAGGCCGGTGATGATCGTTTCAACGAACACCACCGACACAGCAGCCCACAGGAAGCGAGCCGTACGACGCGATGTCGCAGTCATCGAGCACTACTCATGAGAATGCCGGGAACGCTGCGGTGAGCGAACACGGGATCGTTTTTCCTGCGATCCATCACCCTGAACATTGTCACGTGCAGGGCGAAGGACCACCACTGATCTACGTCCCGGGACTCGATGGCACCGGTCTGCTCTTCTACCGGCAGGCACGGCTGCTGGCGAAACGCTTCCGGGTGATCACCTTCCGGCTGCGCGACGAGGCGC
>JANMNM010000136.1:0-33862 GCA_031373905.1 Gemmatimonadaceae bacterium
AGGGACCAAGCGGCCGAAGGCGAGCATCATGACTGGGGCGAAGTCGTAACAAGGTAGCCGTAGGGGAACCTGCGGCTGGATCACCTCCTTAACGGAGTCCATGAGTAGGTCCCTCGGGATCGAAAGTGACTCAGTAGTCGCATCACCACACACACTTTCTCGATTGCCACTATATACCCAACGCCCCCGGCGCTCTCGCGAGTGTCGGGGGCGTTGCATTTCTCACAGTGTCGTCATCACGCGCTATCACATCCACGGGATTCCGACAGCGGTGTTCGTCTGGTGGCCCGATTCGAGGTGTCCACTGAGGGCCAACGCTGAACATGATGCCCGTGCGCTGGGCTCGATGTCACCCGCTGTCGCACGCGGGCGTCGCCGGCGGCTGTGGCTGACGGCCCAGCAGCGACGCCCGGAATGCCGCGCGTCCGCTCAGACACTCCGCCGGATCACTGGAAGTGGTGGACCGGTCGGCCGCTGGGCACGCTCGCAGGAATCAGCTCGTTCAAGCGCAGCGAGCGGTGATCGAGAAGACCGGTCCGGACGAACTGCACGAGATCGCGAAACTCATCCTCGCCCAGTACGATCCGCCCCCGCATCCGTGGATCGAGGCGTGCGATCAGCGGCGCAATCGGACCCATCGGCCCACGCAAATCCGCAGCCACGCCTGCGAGAGCTGGCGAATACGTCAGCAGGGAGGCACGCGGGTCAAGATGATGGCGTATCGCATCGTCCAAGCGGGTGAAGGCGCCATTATGCATGAACGTGCGCTGCAGAGACACATTCCGGAGCGGAGACGTGCGGAACGCGTAGCGATCATCGGGTGATCCGGTGACCTGCTCGAGGCCGAAGTCTTCATCGGCACCCGGGCCATCGAATGTGACGTTGCCAACACTCGGTGCAATCTGCGGAACACCGATCACATGCTGCCGGAAATCGCTGAACATTTCATTCGATTGCCCCGCCGTGCCGTGACACGATGAGCAATTCGCCCTGCCGAAGAAGAGAAGCGCGCCTCGCTTCTCGGCGCCAGACATCGCGGTGTGATCGCCACGCGCGAAGGCATCGATCGGCGCGTTCGCCATGGTCAGCGTGAACTCGAATTCCGCGATGGCAGCCGCGAGGTGATCATACGAGATCAATGCGCCGCCGCGAATGACGTTGTACACCTCGGCAAAGCGCGCATGGTACGCACTCATCGTGTTCAAGCGTCGGACCACTTCGTCGCGGATCTCCTGGCTGCCGCCCGGGAACAGGAAACCGGCCATCTCGACACGCTCGGTCGGCGGAATAAACGCCTGCGCATTCAGCAGATGCGGCTGTGTGCCCAGCGATTGGCCTTCGGGCGGTGGAAATGTGAACCCCTGGCTGTTGTCGAACGGATCGCCAGCATTCGAATGAAATCGCGAGTTCCACATCAAGGCCGGGTAGAAGGCGACGTTCGTGATGACCGGTGTCCGCCGCTGGTTCCGAGGCCCGCGACGATCAGGTCCGACGATACCGTTGTTATCGATTCCGATGGCGATCGATTGTGAGTCGCCGAATCCATTTCGCGGATTGTGACAGCCCGCGCAAGAGTTGTCTCCATTCAATCCGATCCCTGTATCGAAGAACAACACTCGCCCGAGGTCAGCGAGTCGCGGATCAAGCGGACGCCCGAGTCGGTGTTGCAGCGATGCATCCACCCGACCGGTGAATCCTGCGCGCGCCAGAACACGGCTGAGTTGTGCATCGAGCGAAGCCGATTGGCCCGGTGCATCCAGCGAGACGTCTTCAGAGAGCCTTGGTGCAGTCGTGCGATCACTGCTGCACGCCGCGAGCAGCAGTGCGACGAACGCACGCGCCGCGAGAGTATTCGGGGAGAAGATCCGGATCGGGCACATGAGCCTTTCCTCGTCTGCCATAGATGTGTCGATGTATCGCAGTATGTGGCATGACCAGCGGCCTGACAGTCGGAGCTTCCCTGACACCATGGTCCGGTGCGCGATCGGCGTGTCCGCGACACCCGCTGCCTCGCCCTGACAACGGCACGAAAATGGTCCTGTGCTCGCCAGCTGAGTCGCGCATCAAATACCGTTCAGCCGATGGCAGTCTCATTTCGCCCGCGCGAACCCCAATCTGAGCCCGGATCGTCAGTGCGGTCGCGCGTACGCGAGCTGCAGTGCGACCAACCCGGCAGTGCGGGCGCCGTATCTCGCACGAATTCGAGCCAGCGCAGTGTCGAGCGCGGCGGAGGATGGCACGTCGTGCGGTACAACCATCAACGCCCGATCCGTGCCCGGACGATACGGAGTGAGCACGAACCCGCCGAGTGTTGTTATCCCATCCGCGTGAGCCGCAGCTTGAAACTCGGGCGCCCGGGCTCGCACCGCACGTGCTCGCGAGCGGTAGGTCGGCGACCAGGCGTCCGACGTGAAAGCGAGTGCCACCTCATCGACACCGTGGGCCACCGCCATACGCACGCGCTCCCTCCCGCCCGCAGTGCGCGGCGTTCAGCGCAACGGCAGCGTACAGAAAGCGCCGACGCTGGAATGTTGAGCTCACGTGCTCCGGATCCCCACGAGTCACGCTGCGCGACAAGGCCACCGGAGCGCCGGCCTGACCTTGACCGGCTTGCCAGCGACGCACGCCGGCCGAAACGATGACTTGAGTGGCGGGGCGAGCGCCTGGGCCACGCGGCTCACCGTTTTACCCTTTGGGCCGTCGATCGCGTTGCCAATGGGGGCTGTGAGGAGTACATTGTGATGTTCTTGGGGCCTGTAGCTCAGGTGGTTAGAGCGCACGCCTGATAAGCGTGAGGTCCGAGGTTCAACTCCTCGCAGGCCCATATCCGGACAAACAACAAGGCGGCGTCGCAGAGCATGCGGCGCCGCCTTGTCGTTCCCCCGGGGCAGCATGGCTCACGCCGATCACGCGCCACTGGACAACCGCAGACGTCCGCGAGCTCACGCCCGGGACGATCGTGCAGCCGGATGTGTTCGTCGTCCCGAAAGGAAACGCGATCAATATCGATCGTATGCCGGAGTGGTCCGACATCCACGCGCTGCTGCTCGCGGTCGAAGAGCTCTCGCCCGTGTCCCTCGGGCAGGATCGCATCGTGAAACGAGACTTCTACCTCGCGAACCACGTCGATGAGTACTGGATCGTCGATCTCGATGCACGGGTCGTGGAACGATGGCTGCCTACGGCAGATCGGCCGGAGATTCTGCGTGAGCGACTGGTGTGGTCGCCGAGAGGGGGTGATCCGCTGGTCATCGACCTGGTGGCGCTGTTCGAGCGGATCTTCGAGAAGTGGCGGCTGATTTCTTCGCTGATGTAGCACGCGCGGCTCGACGCCCAGCTGACAGACTGCTATCGTAGCTCATCCGCTCTCAGAGGTCGCGACATGGAACGACGGACATTTCTCTCCGGGCTCGTGGCGGGCAGCGTGGCGTCCCCGCATGTCTCTGCGCTGCTCGGCATCCGCACGGCGTTTTCGCCCGAACCTGGCGTGGCGCGCGCGCTCACGGACGCACCGCGCGATCGGCTGATATTTGACGCAATGGGTGAGTTGCGCATCGAGTATGACCGCTCCGTCATCCGGGACATGCTGGCCAGCGGAATCGATGCCATCACGATCACGCTCTGCGACCCCAAGCCGGAAGGCGCCGAGGCGCTCGATCTCGCAGTCAGCTCATTGCTCGAGTTCGATCGACACATCGCATCGCACCGGGAGTTCTTCGTGCGTGCCACGTCCGTTGCGGACGTGCTGCGTGCCCGAAGGGAAGGGAAGATGGCGGTGTTCTATCTCTTCCAGAATACGACGCAATTCGGGAACGACCCGGACAGGATTGACCTGTTCCATCGCATGGGGCTGCGCAGTTGCCAGCTCACGTACAACACCCGGAACCTGTTCGGTGTCGGATGCTGGGAGCAGGGCGGGATCACCGAGACGGGACGCGCGATGATCGCGCGCATGAACGCGCGCGGCATGCTGATCGACGTGTCGCACGCGAACATGCAGACGATGGCAGAAACGATCGCCGCCTCGCGCGCGCCGGTGATCATCTCGCACACGGCGTGCATGGCGGTGCATGAGAATCGGCGCAATACCACCGACGCAAACCTCCGGGCGCTGGCGAATCGCGGTGGGCTGGTCGGGATCTGCCAGATGCGTCCGTTCCTGACGGCGCTCAAGAAGGACAACCTGCCAGCGTACTTCGAACACATCATGCATGCCGTCAACGTTGCCGGCGCGGAGCATGTGTGCATTGGCAGTGACCGCGACTATCGCCGCGTGGAGCTGACGCCGGAGTACCTGGCTGAGCTCAAGAAAGAAGAGGGGAGTCAGGTGGTGGAGAACGAGCTGCCGTACTTCATCGATGCGCTGAACGGTGCGCGTCGCATGGAGGTTGTGTGGGATGGGCTGCTGCAGCGCGGGCTGCCGAGCCGCGACGTGGAGCGCATCATGGGCACGAACCTCCTGCGCCTCTACCGCGATGTGATCGGGTAAGGGTTGCGCGCGAGTCGTGCGGCACGGGCGCCATCCTCGCCGCTGAGGCGAATCCACGACGATCGACGCGTCAAATGGCGGCGCGCCACCGCAACCGATCAGGTTTCCATCAGGCGGAACGTGGGATCGCCGTACAGCACATACCCGGCCCAGGTGATCTCGCGTGTGTACGTCGCACGGATCGTCGCTCGCGCCTTGCGGAGCGCCTCACCGGTCGGGTCGCCGGCGAGCACATTCGTATAGAATTGAATCGCAAGGTCGGCTGCCGGTCGATCGTACACGGGCCACAACGAGCCGACGCAGCCCAGTGCACCGCTGTAGACGAACGCTGATGCGAGCCCGACCACCGGTTCCGGATTCGACAGCAGGTACGACACCTTCTGCGGCTCGCTGTCCCGGGCAACCGTGCCAGACTCGCACGCGTTGAGAAAGACCAGGGAGCCACCCTTGTTCAACAGCCGGATCTTCTCTGCGGTCAGTAGCCCATCCTTCAGCAGCAACCCGCTGAGCGCAGGTGAATTCCGGTCAAAAAGCGCGTGGCCAGCGTAGTGCAGGAAATCGAACGGCTCGCCCATCAACAGTTCGTTCAGATACGCGTTGGTTGCCTGCGCCGGGTCAACCCGCTCTATCTCGAGCTGCGTGTCGAGCTGTGATTGCACACTGTCAGCCTCCTCGCCAGCGGATGCCAGTGTGTTGTCCGGATCAGAGTGAATCAGCAGCATCCGACGCTTGCGTCGGGTGGCAGTGGGGCGCGCGGGTGGCCTCGCCGGGAACACGCCGCCCAGCGGCATGCGCGACACTGAACGCTCGAGGCAGAGGTACCGCGGCTCATTCGCACCGTCGCCCGTCGGCTCGTAGCTAATCAGCTCCCACGGCAGCTCGAGGTCGTTTGTCGTGATGCTGAACGACCATTCCTCACGGCGCAGATACCCTTGCATCTGCTCGGGAATGACCATCCGGAACATGAAGTCACCGAGCATGCCGAGCAGGCGCTTCGCGTCCTTCTCTGCGCGCTCTGCGGTCGGCTCGGCAGGACCGATCGTCCGCAATCCCCCGGGAGGGGCCGCTGGCGCGGGAGTCGGCGCGACAGGATCCACACCGGGGTGGGAAGCGATGTGCGCCGCACGGATCCCATCGTTCATGCTGCCGGTGAGCTTGCCGAGGAGTCCAACCATCCAGTCACGATCCACGCGACTCAGTCGGCGTACATCCTGAATGATGTTGATGCCGCGGGTCTGGAACCGATCAGCGGACCGGAGGAGCACGCGATATTCATAGTTGCCATCGGCGCCCCCGACCTGCATGATGAGCAGGTCAGCCTGTTTGACGAGCTTCGACACGCGATCGACGAGCGGGCGCGCATCAGCGAGTTTCTTCTGTAATTCATCGATCGCGCGCTGCGCGGATGACTGCAGCAGTGGCAGGCCGCCGTAGAGCCTGTCAGCACGTGCCGAGCGTACGCCGTTGATCGCACTGGTGGCGGAAATCAGCTCGGCTTCGAGTGCCGAGAACGGCGCACCTCCAAAGCGCGCCACACTCAGGTAGTTGTCGATCTCGATTGCCTGCGATTCCCACTCGCGGACATCGAGGTCGATCTTGTCGAGCACACTTGCCTGATGCTGGCTCTTGCTTTCGAGATCCGGGCGCAAGTCTTCGGCAAGTTCCCAATCGACATCGTCAAGCACTTCCCCGAGCCGCTTCAGCATGGCATCGCGATCCAGTTTCGGAGTGCCATGCAGCAACGTGAAGGCCTCGTTCACCTTGCTCTCGAGCTCCGTGAGGATCGTGCTCTCGCCGTCGACCACTTCAAGCTTCCCCTGCTGCAACGGCTCGAGCGCGCGTCGAAACGCCTGAATCTGTTGCAAGCGCGTCGCGAAGAGCGCGCACAGCGCAAGGAGTCGGTCAAAGGGTTCTGCTGCGCTCATATGCTATGCCGGCTCCTGTAGCCTGAGTGCAGCGAGCTGCTGTGACAGCAGCTCTCGACGCTGCCTCAGATCGGCGATCTGCGCATCCGCCGTCACGTTGCTGCCGCTTCCCGCGGCTGCGGCTCGCTCGAGGGTGGCCAGATTCCGTTCGTACACTTCGGCGAGGCGCGTGAGTTTCAGGACTTCTTTCGACGCACCGAGCGCCGCTTGCGGTACGGCCGCCGCAGGCTCGGCGGAGGGCGGCTGAAGAAGGAATTCGCCGTGCGCTTCCTGCATGTAGAAGATGATCTTGCACCAGTCACCATTGCCTGGCGACGCGCGATCAACGGCCTGGCGCGCGCCGGTGACGCTGAAGTCGATCGCGTTACCTGCGGCCACTGAACGGTAGAGTGATTCGGCAAGCGCCAGCGCCGTCTCAACCGAAACCAGTTCGCTGATCCCGATCGCTGCCGGGATGTACTTCGCGAGACTGCGCGCGATCCAGTCCGTGTGGCAGGCGTTGAGCACGGCGAGCCGGACCTCCGCGCGCTTCAGCATCTTGCCGAGGTCCTGTCGGTCGACAAGACTGCCCGCGTCATCGTCGTCATCGGGGTCCGGTTCGTTGCTTCCCGCGGCCGGAGTGGTCGTGCCGAAGAGCTTGAGCGCCTGGCGCAGCCCCCCGCGGCGCGATACAAAGGGCAGGACCTCACCGGTTCCGGCGAAGTGAAAGACGTCATACTTGTCGCGGCTCAGCGCCGCACTGAGCGAGTCAGGCGTGGCATCCACAATCGTCGTCAGCGCGATGCGCGATGGGTACTCGGTGGCGAGCCGCTTGAGAATCGCGATGTCCTCCCCGGTGCGCATGTTCCCCGTGACATCGGCTTCAACCGCGAGCACGCGCAGCTGGGGAAGTGGCAGCGGCGGCGTGGAGTTCCGGAATCGCCGGCCGCGCGTGCGGACCAGCGCCACACGACCTGAGAGCGACACGAAATCGCGTCGTGATGGATCGAAGAGCAGCTCCCACGGCAGGTGCTGTGTCCGCTCGACGTCGCTGCAGATGCGCAACCGAAGCCCATGGTCCACGCGCTCGGCCTGCGCCATGCGTTGCCACAGCTCTCGTCCGTGGGGCCCCTGGAACAGTGCGAGAAACAGCGTGGTTCCGAGCGACGCGAGTGGATCGGTTGCAACGCGCGTCGGGGAGTAACTGTTCAGCGTGGACTCGACCTGCTCGCGAGAGAACGGAATGCGGAAGTCCGTCGCGGGCCCGTCGGCCATCTGCACGAAGGTGCGATCCCCTTCGGCGTCGATGAAGATCGGGAGTTCCTCGATCGCCTCCACCCCGGAATTGCCAAGTTGCATCCAGTGCTCCAGTATTGCCGTTCCACGCGTGCCACGATGTCACTCAATGTGCATATCCGGGGGCGGACATGGCAGGGATGGTCCACGCACTGCTCGTCGGGATCGACGCGTATCCAGATGCTCGTCACCGCCTGGCGGGCTGCTGCAACGACGTGACGGAGCTCGCCGCGCTGCTGCAGGAACGGCTGACTCCGGCATTGCTGCAGATGACTACGCTGCTGGATGCCGACGCGACACGGGCTGCCGTCGTCGACGCGTTTCGCGCCAAGCTGGGAATCGCCGCGAAGGGCGACACCGCGCTTTTCTATTACGCCGGGCATGGATCGCGGGAGCGTGCGCCTGAGGTCTTCTGGGCGAGCGAGCCTGACAGACTCGACGAGACGCTCGTGCTGGTCGATAGCCGCGGTGAAGACGGCTGGGATCTCGCCGACAAGGAGCTGGCCGCCCTGATCAGGCCGCTCGCGGCGCGTGGTGTGCATGTCCTCGTCATCCTCGACTGTTGTCACTCTGGCTCCGGGACTCGTGCGCAGACTTCAGGCACGAGGCCGCGCGTCCGTCGGTTTCCCGCAGACGTGCGCGCGCGCCCGATCGAGAGTTTCCTGCCGGAAGTGCAGGCGCTCGCCGCTGGCTCGGCCTCGGGCAGCGGCTGGTCGCTTGGGCGTGACAACGCGCACATCCTGATGGCGGCATGCAGCGAGGACGAAGAGGCGTCAGAGCATTTCGCGGACGGACAGACGTTCGGCGCGTTCACGTACTTCCTGCTCGAGGCGCTGCGGCAGTCTCCCGGCCAGCAGAGCTATCGCGAGCTTGGCGCGAGCGTGCGCGCACGCGTCACGGCGAATGTGAATCGTCAGGAACCACAGCTCGAGACGACCAGTGACGCGGAACTCGATCGCGCGTTCCTGGGTGGCGCGCTGCTGGCGCGCACGAACAGTTTCACGGCGTCATTCGTCGCTCAGGAGTGGTGGATCAATGGTGGCAGGATTCACGGTGTGGCGCAGCCCTCGGGTGCCGACTCGTCACACTTCGCGTTGTTCGAGCCGGGCGCTGATGCGCTGACGATGGGCGCTGTCGCGTCGGCGACGGCGATTGCTTCCGCAACGGTCGTTGATGTGGCGCGGTCACGACTGGCTGTGACGCGCGGTGCCTTGGACACCACGAAGACCTACAAGGTCGTGATGATCAGTGCACCGCTGCCCCAGCGACGGGTGCGTCTCACGGGCACGCCGTCGGACGTCGCCGCTGCCCGGGTCGCTCTCAGTCGCAGCGCGCTGCTGGCTGAGGCCGCACAAGGCACGGATGCTGACTTCGAGCTTGTCTGCGGGCCCGGCGATCTGAGGATCCTGTCGGCGCCGGGTGGAGTGGAGCTGACCGCAGCAGAGCGCAACGCATCGAGTGCGATCCAATCGCTCGAGCAGATCACGCGCTGGCGCCATTTCGCCGAACTCGAGAATCCGCTGACCACGATTGCCGCAGACGAGCTCACCGTGGAGGTGCTTGACGGCAAGGTCGGCGAGGCACGGCTCGACGGCGCGCACATCACCCTGACCGCCGTCCGCGAGAACGCCAAGCTGACGCCGCAGCGCTTTCGCATCCGGTTTCAGAATCGCGGGCAGCGTACGCTGTACGTGGGCATGCTGGCACTGGATGAACTCTACAGCTGCACGCCGGACCTGATTACGGCCGGCGTGATCAAGCTGGATCCCGGCAGCGGGCCGGCGTATGCGCTCGACGGCCGCGCACTTGCGGGCCAGGTTCCCCAGGCGCTGCGGGACGAAGGACGCACCGAGTCGCGCGATATCATCAAGATCATCGTGAGCACGGAACCCTTCGATGTGCGGTACGCGTCGCTTCCGTCGCTTCGCGCGCCACAGGCGCGCGCGGCGGGCACCAGGCGAGCGATCCCGGGAAACGCGCTCGATCGCCTGCTGATGCGCGCGTCATCCCGGACGATCTCCGCCGCCGATGACGACGATGCGATCCGGGATTTCCAGACCCGTACGCTCGTCTTCACGACCATCGAGCCACAGGCATCGGTGCCGGTGAGCGCGGCAGCACCGGTGCACGTTGGCGCCGGCGTGCGCATCGAGGCGCATTCGTTGCTGCGTGCGAACGCCAGCCTCACAAGCATGACGCAGACGCGTGGTGACCTCGGCGCGTCGATCCTCCCGCCGCTGTTTCGAGGCGACGACTCCAGTGAGACGATTCGCTTCACAGCGACGCGTGGCTCGTCGGACGGACTCTCGGTTCTGGAACTCGCCGGTTCGGACAACTTCGACACAGTCACGAAACAGTCGCCACTCGTCGTGCACCTGCCCACTCCCTGTGCCGAAGGCGACGTGGTGCTGCCCGTCGGTTTTGACGGCGAAGACTTCCTGATCCTGGGCCGGGGCACCGCGGCGACGGGCGGCGGCACTCGCGTTGAGATCACGACGCTCCCTCATCCCGTGCAGCAGCGAAAGCGATCGCTGTTCGGTTCAATTCGCATCGTGTTCCAGAAGTTCACGGCGAAGCTGCTCGGAAAGGAGTTCAAGTATCCGTTGCTCGCTGGCGTCCGATGGGACGGCCGTGATCCCCAGTACGAACACGAAATGGCGAAGATCACCGCACAGGTACAGGCTGCGTCGCGTGTGGTGCTCTTCGTGCACGGCATCATCGGCGATACGCGTGCGATGGGCGCCAGGCTCAAGGCGCGCCCTGGCGACCTCTATCTTGCCTTGGACTACGAGAACCTGCACACGACGATCGAACAGAACGCGGAGGCGCTGAAACAGCGACTGACGGACTGCGGTCTGACACCCGGATGCGGCAAGGAACTGGTCGTCGTGGCGCACTCGATGGGTGGCCTGGTCTCGCGATGGTACATCGAGCGACTTGGCGGCCGGGAACTGGTGTCGCGGCTGATCATGTGTGGGACGCCGAATGCCGGATCGAACTGGTCGACGATCGAGGACTTCGTGACGGGTGCTGCGACGCTCGCGATCAACAATCTCACGCAGGTGTCGTGGGAGGCGCGGATCGTGGGTGCACTGGTGACGGGACTTGAACGGATCGACGTCACGCTGGATCAGATGAAGCCGGGCTCCGGATTCCTGACGAAGCTGTCCGCCCTCGGTGATCCCGGAGTGCCATACACCGTGCTCGCGGGGAACACATCCCTTGCCGGTGCCGCTGATGGCACGGCAGTCAAGCGGCTCATGAAGAAGGTGCTGCATTCGACCGCGTCAGTGGCGTTCCTCTGGCAGCCGAATGACATCGCCGCGAGTGTGACGAGCATCGGCTCGGTGGGGGCCGGATGGGTGCATGCACCTGATGTCCGCCCGGTTGCCTGCGACCACGTGAGCTACTTCAGCAGTCCCGCGGGACTCGACGCGCTGACGTCACTGCTGGCGTGAGCACGTGAGGGCGATGCAGTGCCAGCGTGCGCAGGTCGCGCGCGCTGGCATCGGATCGTCGTTCGTCGTGTACCTTCCCGCAGTGACGGTGGTGGCCAGGTGGGGATCCCTTCCGGAAGCCGACAATCAGCACTCCTCAACGTACGCGTGCGGCAGAACGCGCCACCTGGCTCAACCGGACCGTCGTCGGCGCGGGCATCACGAGTGCGCTCGGCGACTTCTGCTATGAGACGACGACGGTGCTGTTGCCGGGCTTTCTCGCGGTGCTTGGCATTCCTGCCGCCGCGCTGGGGCTGATCGAGGGCCTCGCGGACGCCGTCGCAAGCTTCACGAAGATGATCTCCGGCTATGTGGCGGATCGCCTCGGGCATCGGAAGGCGCTGGTGCTCGTGGGATACGCGCTCACACCTGCGGGCCAGGCGCTGATCGCGCTCGCGACAGGGTGGCCGCTGTTGCTTGCCGGTCGGCTGGTCTCGTGGTTCGGCAAGGGACTGCGCGGACCGTTGCGTGATGCCATTGTGGTGCAGGCAGTCAGTCCGTCCACCCGTGGGCGCGCATTCGGATTCCACCGCGCGATGGACAGCATCGGGGCAGTGGTTGGCCCGTCACTCGGCGTCGTCCTGCTGGGCTGGTCGCAAGCGCGACTGCCGCACGACCCATCGTCACCATTCCGGTTGGTGCTCTGGTTGTCCGTCATCCCGGGGCTGCTGGCGGTGCTCGCGTTCCTGACACTGGTGGCCGATCCGGAGGAGTCGCCGAATCCTGCGCTGCGTCTCCTGACGTCGTTGCGTGCGTTGCCGTTGCGATTCAAGCGGTACCTCTTTGCGATCGGCGTCTTCGGTGCCGGTGATTTCTCGCACAGCCTGCTCATTCTCGCCGCGACGCAGCTGCTGACACCCTCGATGGGCATTCTGCGCGCGGCGCAGATGGCCGGTGTGCTGTATGTGTGGCGGAACGTCGTGCAGATCGCGGTTTCGTTCCCGGTGGGTGTGCTCGCTGATCGCATCGGGCATGCGCGCGTGCTGGTTGGTGGCTACGTGCTCGGTGCGCTGACGGCAGGTCTCACTGCATTTGCCTTTTCGCTGCGCGTGTCGAGTCTGCCGTTGCTGGCTGCCACCTTTGCTGTCGCGGGCGCATACATCGCGGTGCAGGATGCGCTCGAGTCCACCGTCGCCGCTGAGCTGGTCCCGGGGGACATGCTCTCCACCGGATATGGCGCACTCGGTACAGTGAACGGTGTGATGAAGTTCATCTCGAGCAGCATGATCGGGCTCGCGTGGACGGCGGGTTCACCCGTGTTGAGCTTCGTGCTGGCGGCAACGTTGATGCTCGCGGGGACACTTGCGCTGGCGCGTACGACGGTGCGGGCAACGCCCTGAGTCGAGGGCGGCAGCGAGGTGATTCACCTCCAGTGTGAGCCCTCCCTGAGTGCGACGCAGGACCGGAACGCCGTGAGGCCGGCGTTACGCAAAGAGCGCTGGCTGCCCGCCGGTATGCCAGAACACTACGGTCGCGTTGCGGGAGATCCGGCCATCACGGCAGTACGCGGCGAGCCCAGCAAGCGCCTTCGCGGTGTACGTGTGGTCCACGAACAGCGCCTCACTCCTCGCCGCTGCGCGCTGCGCCTCGATCGACGCTGGAGTCGGCACGGCGTACGCCTCGCCAACGAAACTGTCGTCGAACTCCGGCCTGATGGCGCGCAGCAGTGACCCATCGGCCAGCTCGAGCAACGGCTCCAGGCCAGACACGATGGACGACACTTGCGCGTGCAATGCTGCGGGCGGATCATCGGCGCTGATGCCGATCACGCGCGTCGGGAGTCCATGCAGTGCGATGCCAGCGAGGATGCCGGCGGAGGTGCCCCCGGACGAACTCGCGTGCACGATCACATCGGGCGTGCACCCCTGTCGGAGCAGTTCCCCGATGGCATCCACGAAGCCGAGTGCGCCGCGCGGCGTCGAGGCGCCGAGTGGAACGATCGCGGGCCTGCGACCCGCGTGCCGCATTCGTTCCGCCGCGCGCTCCATGCCGGGCACTCGCTCCTCGCGGCTGGCGACGAATTCGCGCGTGGCGCCGAGCAGTTCGCAGAGCAGGCCGTTGCCCGTGAGCACCGTCGGTGGAGTTCCGTTGGCGACGATGTGGCACTGCATGCCGACGGCGGCCGCCGCCGCCGCGACTGCGCGCGCGTGGTTGGACTGCACGCCGCCACAGGTGATGATCGTGTCCACGCCCTCCCGCTGCAGTACGGGCAGCACGTAGCGCAGTTTGCGCACCTTGTTGCCGCCGAAGCCAAACGGAATCGCATCGTCACGCTTCACGAGCAGGGTTTGCGTCAATCGCAGTGCATCACGGAGGCGCGGTGTGGGTTCCAGCGGCGTGGGCCAGTGACCGAGTGCTGCGACCGGCTGGGTTGCGAGTGTCGCGAGTGCGGCGGTGTTGATGGTCATCGGCGTCGTGGCTTGACGATCTGTTGGAGCGAACAAGCGGGAATGGGCGCGGCCGGTGGGCGGGCGGTGCCGGCGGGCATCACCACGCCGGCGCGCCGTCCGCAGCATCGGTCGAGGAAATCTTCACCATGCCTCCGCGGTGAACATCACACTGAACGCCATCGCACTATGGTGCTTTCTCGAGCTTCGGTACGCCAGAGATGAGCGCATCGATCGCCAGGCTGGCAAGCGCCGTCATGCCGGCAGGAAACGCCGACTCATCCACAACGAACAATGGCGAGTGGTTCGCGGGTGCGGTAGCCGGGTCCTCGCCGCGCGGTGTGACACCGAGGAAGAAGAACATGCCGGGGGCGCGCTGCAGGAAGAACGAGAAGTCCTCGCTGGGCATCGACGGCGCGCTTTCCAGCACATTTGCCGGTCCGAGCGCATCGCGGAGCACGCCGACGGCGCGTCCGTACCACCGTGGATCATTCACAGTGGCAGGTGCGCCGTTGTCGGGCATCGTGACGGTCACGTGCGCGCCGCCGGCTGCGGCCACGTTGCTCGCAATGCGTTCGATGTGCGTGCGGATGAGCGTGCGTGTTGCGTCGCTGAACGCGCGATACGTGCCCACGAGCACTGCGCTGTCCGGAATGATGTTGCTGCGGATCCCGCCCTGAAACACGCCCACGGTGACAACCGCAGGACCGGCCGTGAGGTCAACACTCCGACTGACGATCGTCTGCAGTTCCCCGACGATCTGTGCGCCGATGACGATCGGGTCCACGCTGCGCCACGGTTGCGCGCCGTGCGCCTGCTTTCCGCGGACGACGATGCGCCACTCGTCGATGCTCGCCATCATGCCACCGCTGCGCACGGAGACCGTTCCCGGAGCACCCGGCCAGGCGTGCAACCCGTAGACGGCATCGACGTGCGGCGAATCGAACGCACCAGCCTTGAGCATGCGTTCCGCGCCACCATCCCCTTCTTCATCAGGCTGAAAGAGGAACGTCACCGTGCCCGGCAGCTGCGCACGCATGCCGGCAAGCGCCTCGGCAACACCCATCAGCACGGCGGTATGCGCGTCGTGCCCGCAGGCATGCATCACGCCCACCGTCTGCCCGTTGTACACGCCGGTCGCCTTCGACGCGAACGGCAGCCCGGTTTGTTCGGTGACCGGCAGTGCATCCATGTCGGCGCGCAGCGCCACGCCGGGTCCTGGCCTGGACCCGCGCAGAATGCCGATGACACCGTGCTGTCCGGCAACCTCCGTGCGTACCTCGAGTCCGAGTGACCGCAGGTGCGCCGCGACGATGGCAGACGTGCGCGTCTCCGAGCCGCCGATCTCCGGATGTTCGTGGAAGTCGCGCCGCCACGCAACGACCTTCGGCGTGACGGCGGTCACTCGAGCGGCGAGCTCCCGCCGCAGTGACGCAGGAAGCGCCGGTGACGCAGGCACCGGCGCCTGCCCGTGCGCGAGCTGCGAGAGACCGAGCGCGAACGCGACGAGCACAGGACGATGCATGATGCAAGACTGAAGGTATGTGCGTCGGACGACCCTCGTCCGACCCGTGACTAACCCGCTGCCGCGAGTGCCTCGAGGAGCCGTGCCGCCCCGATGTTCTGGCCGCATGAGATCGCGATGCGCGTTGCGCCTGCGGATCCCGGGTCGCCTTGCGCGTGCTTGAGCAGCGCCGCGAACGCAACGCCAGCCGATCCTTCCACCAACTGGTGCAGGTGATCGATGTGGTCACGCATGCATTGCGCGATCTCCTGCTCGGTCACGAGCACCCACTCGTCAACCAGCGTCCGGCAATAGTCGAACGTGATCGTATCCGCGTCGACACCACCCGCCGTGCCATCGGAGAAGGTGGGCAGCGATTCAAGTGCCAGCATGCGGCCTGCCCGCACGGATTCATGCATCACGCACGAGTTCGCGGGTGAGCACCCGACGATGCGGATATGCGGGTTGCTCGCCTTGAGTGCGGCGGCGACACCGCTGATCAGCCCACCGCCGCCGACACTGATGTACACGACGTCGATTTGCGGCACCTGTCGAAGCAGCTCGAGGCCGATCGTCCCCTGACCGGCGACGACATCAGGATCATTGTACGGCGAGAGATAGTGCCAGCCCTCCTGCGCCGCGACCCGCTGCGCCTCTTTTTCCGTGTCGTTGCTGTCGAGGCCGAAGAGCTCGACGCGTACACCCGATCGCCGGACCGCCTCGAGCTTGGATGGTGCAACGTTCTCCGGCAGAAAGACGACGCCGCTCTTCCCGGCCGCGCGAAGCGCATGCGAGACGGCGATGCCGTGGTTCCCCGAGCTGGCCGTCGCGATGGTCTGTCCGAGCGGGATGGCACGCATCACGGCATTCGTTGCACCGCGCAACTTGAACGATCCCGTACGCTGCAGATGCTCCGCCTTGACGAACACCGGCCCTGCGACACGCTCGCTGTATTGCGGCCACTCCACCACCGGCGTCTCGAGGACTATCGGCCGGATCGCCACATCGGCGCGGGCGATCGCGGCGGCGAGTTGTGGGTCAACGGGTGGTGGCATCATGCATTGCGCTGAGTCGGGTGGTGGTCAGGTGGAGCGTTCATCGTTCAGGAGACGGCGCGAGAGACGGCGGTGGCAATGGCGATGTCCTGCACCGCAACGCCGGTGAGGTCGGCGATCACGATCTGTGTGGCGCTGGTCCTGCCGCGAGCGCGCCCTGCGATCACGTCTCCGAGTTCGTCGGCGGACGCAATGGTGCGCGTTCCTGCCGCCACGGCGTGGTGCATCTCACCGCGCGTGCCGCATTGCGACCGGCTGTCGACGACACAGACGTCTGCCGAGCCCACGAGCGCGGCGGTCAGCTCCTGCTTCGCCGGGGTGTCGGATCCCATGGCGATGATGAGGGTTCCAGGCGCGATATCCGGCGTGTCGAGCAGGGGAGACGTGCTCGCGGTAGTCGTGACGACGATCTGCGCACCACGCGCCGCGTCGATTGCGCTCCGTGCCGTCTCGACGGTGAACCCCTCGGCCTCCATGTCCGCCCGGTAGGCCGCGACAGACTCCGCGCGTCGGCCCCACACCGTGACCCGCTTGCAGCCGACGACGTCTGCGATTGCGCTGATCTGCATCCGCGCCTGCACACCGGTGCCAATCACCGCCATCCGTTCCACGCGCGGCGGCGCAAGGTGCTTCGCGGCGATCGCCCCGGCGAGCGCGGTGCGCACGTTGGTGAGGTGACCGCCATCGAGCAGGATGGTTTCCAGCATGCCGCTCCGTGCGCTGAAAACGAGCATCACGCCGGAATAACTCGGCATACCCTGCCTGGAGTTCTCGCTAAAGCCGGTCGCCACCTTGATCACGAAGGTGTCGGTGCCGAGCAGGTAGCCGTACTTGATGTGTGCGTCGCCGGGCGGTGCATCGAAGAGAAGTTCACCGACGGGCGGGACGTTTGCCTGCCCCGCTGAATACAAATCGAATGCCGACTCGATGGCCGGCAGCAGGTCGAGTGATGGCAGGACGGCGAGGATCTGCTCCAGCGTCAGCACACGGGCGGCGGGCGCCGGAAGCGGAATTGACATCACGCAAGGTTACGGGCGGTCACAGGGTGCCGCCAGCGCGTTGAGGTCTCACGATCATCGCGGCAAGGGACGCAGTGTGGTGCCGCGCATCGGACGCGATGCGCAACGCGAAAACGGTGCCCGCGCGGGACAGTGCGGCGGACACGACTCGCGCGGGGTTGAGCAGGCTCAGCTTTACACGCCGTTGCTGCGGCGACCGATCGGGACGCGGATCGTCGAACACCGCACCTTCCGGCCGCGTGGTGTCAGGGAGATCGGCAGCGACGCTGTCGTTGGACCGCGTTCAGCATACGTTCCGCGGTGAACACGAGCAGCGCTCGCGGCAATCCCGTGGCGGCCACACCTTCCACGGCGCGATCCGTGTCGCTCTTCTCGCGCGGCATCACCACCATCTCTCCCTGCGTCATGACGCCCATGTTTCGTCTGCTTGTCGGCCGCGCCGCGATGCCGATGCTGCTCATCGCCCTCGGTGGCTGCGAACGCTCCGCCACGCCCGCAGCCGCTGGCGTGAACGCCGACTGGCCAGTCTACGGTGGAAACACCGACCACACGCACTACACCACGCTGAGCCAGATCTCGCCTGCGAACGTGAGGTCACTCAAGGTCGCGTGGACGTTCGAGACGAAGGGCGAGTTCAAGGGATCGGAGATGCAGGCGAACCCGATCGTGCTGGACGGTGTGCTCTATGCCACGACGCCGCAGATGCATGTCTTCGCGCTGGATGCAGCCACCGGCAAGCGGCTCTGGAACTTCGATCCGAACAACGGTCAACCGGCCGCAGGACGGTTCCGGCATCGCGGTGTTGTCGTGACTGGTGATCGCGTGATCTTCAACTATCGGTTCCGGTTGTTTGCGCTCGACCGCAAGACGGGTCGCAAGATCCCAGGCTGGGGCAACGACAGCGGCTGGGTGGACTTGCGCGAAGGACTCGGCAGGCCCGCGAAGGAAATCTCGGTCAGCGCGAGCACGCCCGGTGTGGTGTTCGAGGACCTGCTCATCATCGGAAGCACTGTTCCGGAGCAGCTGCCGAGCGCACCCGGCGACATCCGCGCGTACGAACTCGCGACCGGCAAGCTGCGGTGGAGCTTTCACACCATTCCACACCCGGGTGAACCCGGCTACGACACCTGGCCGCCTGGCGCGTGGAAGGTTGCGGGCGGTGCGAATGCATGGGCCGGTGTGACGCTCGATCCGAAGCGCGCCATGCTGTTCGCGGCGACCGGATCGGCGTCGTACGATTTCTATGGCGCGAATCGCACGGGTGACAACCTGTACGCCAACAGCGTCATCGCGCTCGATGCGCGCACGGGTCGATACATCTGGCACTATCAGGTGCTCAGGCACGATCTCTGGGATCGCGATCTGCCGGCGGCGCCCATGCTGGTGACGGTCCAACGTGATGGACGACCGGTGGATGCCGTCGCACAGATCACGAAGACGGGGCATGTGTGGTTGTTCGAGCGCGAGAAGGGCGCGCCGATGTTCCCGGTGGAAGAGCGGGCGATGCCGACGGTGGCGCTCGATGGAGAGCGGCCCAGCGCAACGCAGCGATTCCCGATGCTGCCTGCGCCCTTCGCACGCCAGCAACTCACGCGCGAAGATCTCACGACACGCACGCCTGAGGCGCATGCGGCGGCCCTGAAGACGTTCGAGCAGTACAACCCGACACACCCATGGGAAGCACCGAACGTGACGAAGGGGACGATCATCTTCCCCGGCGTGGACGGCGGCGGCGAGTGGGGTGGACCGGCGTTCGACCCGGAAACGGGGCTTCTCTACGTCAACTCGAACGAAATGGCGTGGCTGCTGAAGCTCGTGCCGCGCGGCAATGAATCCTTGTACGCGGCGAATTGCGCCGGGTGTCATGGCGACAACCGGGAGGGTGGCGCCGGCGGACCATCGCTGGTGGGTATCGCCGGGCGAAGGACTGCCGATCAGATCACGACGATGATCAACGAGGGCAACGGGCGGATGCCGGCCTTCGGCAGCGCAATGGACGGCTCGGCGGTGAAGGAAATCGTCGAGTACCTGACGACAGGGAAGGTCATGTCCAGCCGCGTGAGTGAGAAGAGCCCGCAGTTCCTCAAGTATCGCACCGCCTTCTTCGACATCTTCCTCGATCACGAGGGATACCCGGGCATCAAGCCGCCGTGGGGCACGCTGAATGCGATCAACCTGAATACCGGACAGTATGCGTGGTCGATCCCGTTCGGTGAGTACCCGAAGCTGACGGCGCAGGGGATCACGGGGACCGGTACGGACAGTTACGGCGGTGCAATCGTGACCGCGAACGGGTTGCTGATGATCGCGGCGACCACCTACGACAACAAGTTCCGGATCTTCGACAAGGTGACGGGGAACTTGCTCTGGGAGACGGTGCTGCCCGCTGCGGGAAATGCGACGCCGTCGACATACATGGTGCAGGGGCGGCAGTACATCGTGATCGCCTGTGGCGGCGGCAAGAACGGCGCACCCAGCGGCGGCACGTACGTGGCGTTTGCGCTGCCCTGATCGGGCAAACCCTGCGGTGCGGGGCGGTACGGGGCGAGTGCCTGAATCGTTTGGCGTCGAATCTGGATCTTCTGAGTGGGACGGCACGACAGGGCGTCCCCGACGTCACACGTACCCGGAGTGATCGATGTCTGCTCTACTGAAGAACAACGTTGGCGGTGCTGATCGGATCCTTCGCGTCCTCCTCGGACTTGGTCTGCTCTCCCTGACGGTTGTCGGTCCGCAGACGTCGTGGGGATACATCGGTCTCGTAACGCTCCTCACCGGGCTGGTCGGCACCTGTCCGCTGTACAGCATTTTCGGATTCTCCACCTGCCCGATGAGGCGCGCGTGATGGATTGCAGGAGACGTTCATCAACGCATGGCGCGGCGCGGTGGCGTACGCCGGTACGGGATCCGCGCGCGCGTGGCCCTATGCCATCGCGCGGAACGTCGCCCGACATCAGATGCGAAAGCGTGTGGGTGAGCCCACGAATGTTGAGTCGCTGGAGGAATTGGCGGAGCGCGCGGGATGGGGAACGATCCAG
This sequence comes from Gemmatimonadaceae bacterium, assembly GCA_031373905.1. Classification (GTDB taxonomy): domain Bacteria; phylum Gemmatimonadota; class Gemmatimonadetes; order Gemmatimonadales; family Gemmatimonadaceae; genus JACMLX01. The sequence goes on from JANMNM010000136.1 coordinate 20,190, forward strand.
GCAGTGGAGCCGGCACCGGCTGACAGCGTTGCGCTCGAAATACTCGACGAGTGCATGCAGCGCCTGCCACCTGATGAGCGCGAGTTGCTCACCCTGCGGGAACTGGACGGCTTTTCGGGGGAAGAGACTGCGGCGCTGCTGCACCTGTCCGTTCCCGCCATGAAATCACGCCTGCGTCGCGCGCGAATCCACCTCGCCTCGATCGTGCGCGCCAGGCATCCTTCCCAGTCCAGGAGTGCGGCCCATGCATGACGACGGACTCGACACTGTTGTCGCCGGAGTGCGTTGTCGCGAAGTGCTCGCGGCGCTCTCCGACTTCCTCGACGGCGACCTCGTGCCCGTTGCGGCGGTGATCAGCACATAGTCACACGCGCGTGTGGCGCCGTCACGAAAAGGACGGTCCCGTCATGCAAGTCCCCTCACGTCGGACCCGATTCCGAGGGCGGAACGGACACGCGGCGCCACCTCGTGACCGAGCACTTCGATTGCACGCCGCATGTCTTCGTGCGGCAGCGTCGAGACACCCATCTGGAAGGTGAAACGCGAGATCCCGCCAAGGTCCTCGTGAATGCGCAGGAGTTTCGCCGCCAGCGTCTCCGCACCGCCAACCATCAACGCGCCGGTCGGGCCACGCGACGCGTCAAACTGTGCGCGCGTGGTTGGTGGCCAGCCACGCTCCTTGCCGATCTCGGTCATGGTATGCGCGTAACCCGGATAGAAGATGTCGGCGGCATCTGCGTCGGTATCCGCGGCGAAACCGATCGAATGCACGCCAACGCGCAACTGGTCGGCAGGATGGCCGGCGCGTCGCCCACTCTCGCGGTACAGGTCGATCAACGGACGAAAGCGGCGGTGTTCGCCACCGATGATCGCGACCATCAGCGGCAGGCCGAGCAATCCCGCCCTGGCAAATGAGGCGGGTGTACCGCCCACGCCGACCCAGACCGGGAGTGGGTGCTGCATCGGGCGAGGGTAGATGGCCTGACCGGTGAGCGGCGCGCGATGCCGGCCTGACCAGGTGACACGCGGCGTCGCCCGGATCTGCAGCAGCAACTCCAGTTTCTCGGCAAACAGTGAGTCGTAGTCTTCCAGGTGCAGTCCGAACAGCGGATACGACTCGACGAAGGATCCGCGACCCGCCACGATCTCGGCGCGACCATTCGAGATCAGGTCGAGCGTTGCGAACTCCTGGAACACACGCACGGGGTCGGCGGCACTGAGCACCGTGACGGCGCTCGTGAGGCGGATCCGTGAGGTCCGCGCTGCGGCCGCGGCGAGGATCACCACCGGCGCGGAGTCGAGGAACTCGGGCCGATGGTGTTCGCCGATGCCGAACACGTCCAACCCCATCTGGTCTGCGACGACGATCTCGTCGATCAGGGATTGCATCCGCTCCGTGGGTGTCAGCGACGCGCCGGTGAGCGGATCCGGGATTGAGGCGGCGAAGCTGTCGATTCCGATCTGCACGAGTCACCACGAGGAAGCGCCGCAGGCTGCGGCTGGTCTGGGCGGCACACCCTGTGGTGTGATCTCTCACGGAAAACTATCCACGACCGCCTTCCGCGCCCTTCCATGTCGCGGTGCAGGGCCACATCCTCCCTGCATGCCGAAGACAGCCGACCGCCTCAATGTGTTCACCGAATCCGTCATCCGCGCGACAACCCGGATGGCCGACGAGTATGGCGCCATCAATCTCTCGCAGGGTTTCCCCGATTTCCCTCCGCCCGAGGCCATGCTGGCGGCGCTCGAGCGGGCCACGCGGGGACCATTTCATCAATATGCAGTGACGTGGGGCGCGCCACGATTCCGTCGTGCGCTCGCGGCGAAGATCACCCGGTTCACCGGGCTGGACGTCGATCCGGAACGGCATCTCGTCGTCACGTGCGGCAGCACCGAAGTGATGGCCGTGGCCATGATGACGGCGTGCAACCCCGGTGACCGGGTCGTCGTCTTCTCGCCGTTCTACGAGAACTACGCTGCCGATGCCATCCTCGCCGGCGCGACGCCGATCTACGTGCCGCTCCGGCCACCGGGCTTCGGCTTTGATCCCGAGGAGCTCGCACGCGCGTTCGCGCAGCGGCCGAAGGCGATCGTGCTCTGCAATCCGTCGAATCCCACCGGCAAGGTGTTCACGCGTGACGAGCTGCTGACGATCCTGCGGCTGGCCGAGCAGTACGATTGCTTCGTGATCACGGATGAGCCGTACGAACACATCGTGTACGCACCGCATGTGCACACGTACTTTGCCGCGCTGCCCGGTGCGTTCGATCGCACCATCACCTGCAACTCGCTGTCCAAGACGTACTCCATCACCGGATGGAGACTGGGCTACGTGCACGCGGCACCACACGTCATCGCGCAGGCCCGGAAGGTGCACGATTTTCTCACGGTCGGCGCCGCGGCACCGCTGCAGGAAGCCGCAGTGGCGGGGCTCGAGTTGCCCGATGAGTACTACGCGGGAATGACGGCCCTCTACACCGCCAAGCGCGAACTCTTTCTCGGGTACCTGCGGCAGTCCGGCCTGCCGTTCAGCGAGCCGCAGGGGGCGTATTACGTGATGGTGGACATCGGTGCACTTGGCTTCGAAAATGACACCGAAGCGTCGGAGTGGTTCATCCGGGAGGTGGGAGTGGCCGGCGTTGCCGGATCGAGTTTCTTCCGCGAGCCGGTGCACACGTTCATTCGGTTCCATTTCGCGAAGACGGATGCGGTATTGCACGCGGCCGGCGAGCGGCTCGCACGCGTCCGGGCGATCCGCGCGGGCTGACGCTGTGCCGTGTGCTACGCGGTGCCCTCGTCGTCGCGCTTCCGCCGCAGGTCCGTGAGCCTGGCTTCGATGGCCGGTGGAAGCAGCAGCGTGTCCGCGATCTGCGCGATTTCCTCTGCCTGACGCCACGCCGCCTCGAGCGCGTTGAGTTCACCATCCATCGCGCGTCGCTCGCTCTCCTCATGCAACGCCATCTCGAGCGCCAGGCGGAAGCGCGGCTCGAGCGAGTGCAACGCCCCGGGAAGTTTCCTGATGGCTTCGACGTCGGCGTCCCACCATCCCTTCGACGTGCGTCTCCAGCGCGCGGCGTCTTCCGTGGCGCCGATCTGTTGCTGCACATTGAGCAGGGCGCGCCGTGGATCGCCCGCTGCCTCGAGCACCGCAACCGCGTCACCAACCTGCCGTTTCGAACCGCCAAACCGGTTGACGGTCGGCAGCAGACGGGCTGCCGCGCGCATGGCCGCGTCGCCGTGGAGCAGGTGCGTCCCTTCCACCGACTCCAGTCGCAATGTCAGGCCCTGCGCTTCCGTGCCTCGCTCGATGACGCTCATCCGGGCGTGCTTTCGTTGCACGTCGACGAGGCGGCCATCGGGCAGCGGAATCTTTCCGATGACGGTCTTCGGGCGACCGTTGATGAGCGAATCGAGACCGTTCGCACCCCAGGCCCCAAGAATCCCGACGCCGATGCCTGCCCAGAGAATGCCGCCGATCAGTGCGGTCGCTCCGCCAACGGCCGCTCCAGAGAGCAGCAGTTGTCGGTTCCGTCGCCGTCCGAACTGGTCGCCGTATCGCCACGCCGCCATCTCGGGCCGCTGCGGTTCGCCAATGCGAATCAGGTCGAGTCCTTCCCGAAGCCGGGCGAGGCCGATGTTGTCCGTCGTGACGCGCAAGCGGCTGTCGCGGTATCGCTGTTCCGCGAGCTCGATCGCTTCCCATCGCTCGTCCAGCGGCGAGAGGTTCCAGCGCTCACACCGTGTGCACACCACCCACAGTCGGCCTCTCGCGGGATCGAAGGCCAGCCGGGTCCCGACCGGAAACACCTCGAATGCCTCGTTGCGGCCGAGGTCAGTGTTGCAGTGAATACAGGTCGCGAACACGTCGTGTGTTTCCCGGGTGCGTCAGCACGGCTGCGCGAGAGCGACACAATCCCTGCGCGAGTGTCGAAATCTAGCGTGTCCGTCGTGCTGCAGCTGCCCTCAGCGCCGTGACCAGCGCGTCGCTCGAAAATGGCTTCGAGACGAGCTGTGCGCCTGTGAGGCCCTGAATGTCCTCGCTCGCGATCTCGTCGAATCCCGAGACGAAGACGATCGGGAATCCCGGGACTCTCTGCTGCACGTTCTTCGCGAGGGCTACGCCATCCATCTCCGGCATCCGGATATCCGTCAGCAGCACGGTCACGCGGTGCTGTTCCGCCTCGAAGAGGCGCAGTGCCGCGTCGCCATTGCTGGCTTCGAGCACCGTGTATTCAAGCCGCTCCAGCAGTCGCCGGGTCGTACTCCGCACGGCGGGATCGTCGTCAACCAGCAGGATGACGTCGCCTGACCGGGACGCCGCCGGCGCACCAGGAGGCGCCGTGAGTGCCGGGCCTCCGCTGACCGGAAATGTGACGAGCATGCTGGTACCGGCGCCGGCTTCGCTCTCGACACTGATGGTGCCGCCGGCCTGCGTCACGACGCCGTACACGAAGGCCAGACCGAGTCCGGTGCCTTTCCCAACCGACTTCGTGGTGAAGAACGGCTCGAAGATTCGCTGCTGCGCGTCGGACGGAATACCCACGCCGGTGTCCGAGACGACGAGCGTCGCCTGCTGCGCCGCAGGGTCAACGCCGACGCTGAGCGAGAGTCGTCCCCCGGTCGGCATGGCATCACGGGCGTTCAGGATCAGATTCACCAGCACCTGCTCGAGCTGGCTCCTGTCTCCCTGCACCCACGCGCGCTCGACGGACGCGTGCACTTCGATCACGATCGACTCCGGCAGCGACGAGCGGATGAGCGGGAGCGTGTCCCTGACCAGCTCTGCGAGATCAAGCGGTTCCGTTGCGCGCGATTGCTGCCGGCTGAACGCGAGCAGTTGCGCCGTGAGCCTGGCGCCGCGATCCGTGCCCTCGAGCGCCACCTCGAGGTCCCGACGCATGCCGGAGTTGTCCTGCACGTCGAGCAACGCAAGCTGGACGGAGTTCCGGACGATGGCCAGCAGGTTGTTGAAGTCATGCGCCACGCCGCCGGCAAGTCGTCCGATCGCCTCCATCTTCTGCGCGAGGTTGATCCGCGTCTCCGTCTCTTCCCGGGCGCGCTCGAGCGTGACGCGCTGCGACTGGTCACGCCACGCAATGACCGACACATGTCGCTCACGCAGGTAGGCCTGTCGCACGCTCACTTCCACAGGCACTGGCGTTCCATCCGGTTGTTGGTGCATCCAGTCGAACCGGAGCGCACCGCGCTCGAGTGTCAGTCGGCCAAGCCCGCGCGCTTTCTCCGCGGATGACATCCCGTCCGGCTGGAATTGCGGCGAGAACTCGAACGGGCGTCGCCCGATCAGCTCCGACCTGTCCGAGAGTCCGAGCAGGCGGACTGCGGCCAGGTTGCAGTCGATCAATCCAGACGAGTCGGAAAGGAGCATGCCGTCGAGCGAATACTCGAAGATCAGACGGTACCGCTCTTCCGCTTCCTTCAACTCTGTGATGTCCGTTCCCGTCGCAACAACGCCGATCGGCGCATCGCCGGTGTCGGTCACACGCGCGACGTTCCAGCGCAGCGTGCGAGGCGAGCCGTCGGGATGCATCACGTCATCCTCGAAACACACCGACTCCGTGCCATCCAGCGCCCGTGCAATGTCCGCGACGACAGTGGCGCGCCGGTGCGGTGCGAGAAACACCTCGACGTAATCCAGGCCGACCGCGCGCTCGCGCGGCGTCTGATAGAGGATCTCCGCCGCCCTGTTCCAGGAAAAAATGCGATGGTCGGGCCGCATGCCGATGATCACGACACCTGCAGTGTCGATGACCATGCGCAGCATTGAGCTGTCCGCCGGCGAATCGGAGTGATCCGCGGAGTCGAAACGCATTTTTCGTCGCGTGCTTGCCCGTTTTCGCACGGTGCGATTCGATGGCTGCATCGCCGAACGATGGCGTATACTAAGCCGCAGGGATCGCGCGTGTCACTGCGCGTTGAACAAACGTACCGATCCCGCCGTGTGTTCATCTGTTTGGCGCCTGCAGATGCGCGGCGCGCATCGTCATCCCTTGAAACAGGCGTTTGTGCGACGCGATCAGGTGTGCACGCAGTGACGCACCACGGACGTGCAATTCAGCGGGAACGTTGGCGGAGGCGGCTCAGCGCATACTGCACGGCGAGATCCGTCGTGCTCCACAACTGGATGTCGGCACCGCTGCCGTATCGCACGGCGCCAAGCTGTCCGCGTTCGAAATCATAGCTCCACAATTCGGTGTGGAATCCCGACTGTTCCACCGCGGTGCGCACCTTGGACAGCGCATCACGAAATTCGTTCGTGACCGCCGCAGCCACGCCGCCAGTCTGTTCGGCACGCGAGATTCGTCCCGCGAGGCCGAGCAGGAAGAGATTCACTTCGCGCCCCCACACGACGCGCGGGCCATGATACGGATCTTTGAGGAACGCGTCCCATATCATGGGACTGGCGTACGCGTCATTCGCCACGACCGGCCCGATGCGATCCACGAACAGGCCCGACGGGTATGGACGCACGAAGAGGCCGGCGTCGCGTCGCGCACGAGCCACCTGATCCGCGGAAGGTGACGTGACGGGCCCGTCGCCATCACCGAGAAAGAGCCGCGTTGCGACATCGGTGTTCGCGACCCCGATCGGCGCGCCGTTCGCGTCGAGCGCAACGGCGAGAAACGTCAGAGAATCGACGTCGGTCATCCGGGGTGTCCACCAGGCCTGCTCGGCCGCAGGCATGACCGCGATGCGCGCCGCGACCGCAGCCCGCACCTGGGTGGCGGAAAGCCGGACGAGGAAATGCCTCTCCGCGCCCTGCCAGGTCGTGACGGCCTGCTGCAGCAGCGCAGGTGATCTGGCATATCGCGCAAGCGGCGTGTCAGCCAGCAATGCGCCATCGGTCGGTATGCCCAGCGCACGCATCGCACCGAGAATCCGTCCGACCGATTCCAGCGCATGCGGCACCCAGATGGCGTTGATGTCCATCGCATATCGCCCTGCTGCGTACCCGGCGCCGCTGTCACGCCAGCTCGCGCTCGCCCAGCCTGATGGCTCGCGTGGCGCGAACGCGATGAGGTTCGACGTCACCGGCTGATTGACGTACGCGGCCGTCAGTTCAGTCACGAGGGCGAGCTCCTTGAGCAGCCGGGCCGCGCGCGTGTCACCACCGTCGCGACGATCGAGCAGAAACGCGCGCTTGTCTGCCGCGGAGACGGCGGGATCGGTGATCCATCGCGCGACGACGATCGGCAGCTGGTACTCGTCGTCGATCATGTGATAGTTCTCGCGCACCACGCGCAGGTCACGCAGCACGAGTGCCGCGCGCGCGAGCAGTGAATCGCGCACGGCAGCGCCGGTGGTCCGCTGTGGATCGAGCGCGCGCTCGACCAACGCCGCATAGTCAGCCGCCGATTCGCGCACGGCCTGATCCCCGAGCGCTTCCTCGTGCGAGACATCGCCACGCGGCGCGAGCTTCCGCAGCGCAGTGGCAATGACAGCCTCCAGTGTCTGGTGCTGCCAGATCGGGCGCATCATCAGCGCCGTCATGAGCATGTCGCGCCCGAAGTACGTGGCGTAGGTCGGCAACCCCGCCATCAGTTTTTCGCGCGAGACGAGCAGTTCCACGCCGCGCACCTGGCGCTCCATGCGTCGGGCGCGAATCGCTGCGGTGTCCGATGACGCGGCGGCCGTGCCGCGACGGGCTGTCTCGGCAAGAAACGCGAGAAAATCGGGTGTGAAGATCTCAGTGCGCGAGAGTGGTGTCAGTGTGCGCGCGGTTGTCAGCACGCGTACGGACAGCGACACCGGTGAGCCAGTGCGCGAACGCAGCATCAGCGAGTCACCGGCGACGGTGGCGACGGCATCGGTGCTGCGGACTTCGAGTGTCAGCGTGTCTCGGCCATCGAGCGTGGCTTGTTGCACGCGTGCGACCCATCCGGCGCCGTCACGGGCGAGGACCGGCCGCGGATACAGGCGGGCGCGCACCGTGGCGGTTGCGTTCGCATTGAGAAGCCGGAGATGGCGGGCGCGGACCGGCGCCGGGAGCCGATCGAGCGACTCGATCAGGTGGTCCACTTCAGGAATTCGGTAGGGCGCGGTGGCGAAGGCGTCGCGGGCGCGCTTGAAGTACTGAAAGTCCCGCTCGACGCGCATCGAGCCGAGCAGGAACCAGCCGAGGTTCAGCGTTCCGGAGGGCGAGGTGAGCTGGTGCTCGAAGACTCGCGTGCGACCGACGCGTGCAATCGTCGCCGGGCGTGGGCCCCAAGCGAGCGGGGCTGTTTTGCCGGCCGCATCACGCGCCGTGAACCCGATACTGGCGTTCTCGGCGTCAGCGAAGAGGTGCACGACCCGCGCGCTCCGCTCGTCGACATACAACTGCAGCGTGTTCCTCGCGGCGTCCCGGTAGAATCGCGTCTGGTAGCCGCGATAGGCGACGGTGTCATCGAGCCCGGCGTCGGGAAAACCGAGCACCGGTGTGACGGGTTGCGCGGCGATGGACGGCGCTGCGAGGGCGAGGGCGGCGAGAAGGGAGTGAGCGCGCACGGGCTGTTAAGTGGCGGCAGGGCGCAGGGGCGGTGCCGAGCCCGGCGTGCGGGCCGCGGCCTCTCTCGGCGCGGGTGGAACAGTGGCTTCAGCCGGCACCGGGGCATCGGCTTCGCGCGTACGGGTGAGCGGGGAATGCTACGCGCTGTGCTGCCCTCCGGCGACCACCTTCACGCACATGCACGAAATCTGTCTGTCACATACATGAAAACGCCGATAAATGCCGAAAGACGCGCATTTCGGCTGCCAGGAGCGCGCGTTTATGGGCAGACAGCTTTGGCGTTTTGTTACAACTCTGCTATGACAGCTTGACATCCTGCCTGCACACGGCGAGCGTAGCCATCAACAATTCCCGCAGAAAAGAAGCGTCGACCCGGTTTTTCTCCGGCGAGGCGCCTCTTGCCATACAAGATCCTCAGTGCTGAGAGGTGCGCATTCGCGCTGTGGGCGCGGCGTTCACGGAACGACAGGCACTGCGGCGCGGTGTCTGTCGCGCGGACGATCTTGTGGCGGTTCGTGTAACCGGTGCAGGGGCACCAGCTGGTGTGTGACACCGGAGTTTCGGCGTGGTTCCGCAATGACGTGTGCGTTGGCAAAGCAACTGGTGCGATGACGCATCAGCACAGTTGTGACGAGTGGCGGGAATTTTTCAACGTGAAGTGTGGTCAGAAGTTGCAGGTGCTGTCTCGACGTTCGATCGGCGGCGTTCGCTGCGCGACCGGGCCCGCATGACAAAACCCTCCGCATGATTCAAGGAGAGCAGACGAATGAAGTTGATCAGAGGTCTGATGGCCGCGGCAGTTTGCGGTCTAATTTTGGCAAATCCGCTGCAGGCACAGGGTGCCCGCGGCTCGATTTCCGGTCGAGTGGTTGACTCGACGAGTCAGTTGCCGATGCAGAGTGTCACGGTGGTGCTGGAAGGCACGCAGCGTGGTGCGATTACGCGTGTGGACGGCGGATTCCTGCTGCCCGATGTGCCCGCCGGAACGGCGCGTCTCCGCGTGACGCGCATCGGCTTCGCGGCGCAGACGAAGGAAGTCACCGTGGTGCCGGGGCAGACGGCGACGGTGCGTTTCTCCATGCAGGCCGTGGCCGCGAATCTCGGTGCCGTCGTCGTGACGGGCTACGGTTCACAGCGCAAGGAAGCCGTCACGGGTTCCGTGGCGACCATTCGCGCTGACGAAGCGAACGTTGGTGTGGTCGCCAACCCGACGCAGCTGCTCTCGGCTCGCGCTCCTGGCGTGAACGTGACGCTGAACAGCGGTGAGCCGGGTGCCGGCGCACAGATCCGCGTTCGTGGCGGTACCTCGATCAGCGCCAGCAACGACCCGCTCTACGTCATTGACGGTGTGCCGCTGCAGAACAACGAGTCGGAAGCCCGTGGCTTCGGCATCGGTGGATCGCCGGCACTTGGTCGTAACCCGCTCAACGCGATCAACCCGTCCGACATCGCGTCGATGACGGTCCTGAAGGACGCCGCTGCCACGGCCATCTATGGCAGCCGCGGCGCGAACGGCGTGGTGCTCATCGAGACGAAGAGGGGTCGTCCGGGCGCCGCAACGATGGAATACGAGACGTATGTCGCCGCCAGCCAGGCCGCGAACCAGCTCGACTTCCTCACCGGCAGCGAATACCGCGCCTTCATTTCGTCGCAGATCACGAAGGGCACACTGCCCGCCTCGCGTCTGGCCTCGCAGGGCACTGCGAACACGAACTGGGAAAAGGAAACGCAGCGCACCTCGCTGACGCAGAACCACAACCTCTCCTTCGCCGGTGGCAACCAGTCGACGACGTTCCGCGCGTCGCTGAACTACGCCGACCAGCAGGGCGTGGTCATCTCGAACGGCTTCCAGCGTTTGCAGGCTCGCCTCAACGGCAGCCACGAAGCGTTGAGCGGTCGCCTTCGCATCGGGCTCAACCTCAGCTCGTCGCGGATCGAGAACGACTATCTGCCATTTGAAAACACGGGTGGCTTCGAAGGCGGCGTGTTCCAGAACGTCGCCGTGTTCAATCCGACGCGCGATGTGTTCGTGACCGATCCGGTCACCAAGCTGCAGACGTACTACGAGATCGGCCCGGGCCGTCAGTCCGTGCGCAACCCGGTCGCCTTGGCGAACCAGACGCAGGATGATGGCTTCACCATGCGCACGCTGGCGAACGTCACGTCGTCCTTCACGATCGTGCCAAGCCTCATTGCGCAGGTCAACGTCGGCATGGATCGCTCGAACGGCCAGCGCAACATCTACCTGCCGCGCGCCAGTGCCGTCGGTGGGGAGTTCAACGGTCTCGCGCAGCAGTCGCAGCGCGCCCTGGCGAACAACAACCTGCAGACGCTCCTCACCTGGTCGCCGACGGTCGGCAACGATGTCGACTTCGACATCGTCGGTGGTTACGAGTTCACTGACTTCGACAACGCCGACTTCTCGACCCAGACGCGCAACTTCACCACCGACGCCTTCGGCTACAACAACCTCGGTGCCGGTTCGCAGCCGCAGATCCCGCAGTCGTTCCGCACCCAGAGCCGGTTGGTGTCGTTCTTCAGCCGTGCCAACGTCGGCTACAAGAACAAGTACTTCCTGACCGGTGTCGTTCGTCGCGACGGATCATCGAAGTTCGGTGCCGCCAACAAGTGGGCCGTCTTCCCGGCGCTCTCGGGATCGTGGCTCATCAGCGAGGAGTCGTTCGGGAAGGGGTTGCCGTTCTCGCAGCTGAAGCTGCGCGCCGGCTACGGTCTGCAGGGTAACCAGGCCGTTGGTGAGTACGCCTCGCTGCCGATTCTGGCTCCGGACGGCGGTGCCCGCTACATCTTCGGCAATACCGTCGTCAACGGCATCGTGCCGACCGTGAACGCGAACCCCGACCTCAAGTGGGAGCAGTCGGCCCAGGCGAACATCGCCGTCGACTACGGCATCTCAGACGGCCGTTACAGCGGATCGCTCGAGTACTACAGCAAGCGGACCACCGACTTGCTGCTCACCGTGCCGGTCTCACAGACGGGCGCCAGCTTCGTTGGCACGCAGCTGCAGAACATCGGCGCCGTGCAGAACCGCGGCCTCGAGTTCTCACTCGATGCCCGCATGTACGATCGTCGGAACGATGGCCTCACCCTGACCAACGGCCTCGTGCTCTCGATCGAGCGCAACAAGGTGCTGGACCTGGGCAAGGCGACCTTCATCAGCACTGGCGGCGTGAGCGGCCAGGGCCAGACGGGCGTGAACGCACAGCGTATCGTCCCGGGCAAGCCGATCGGCACGTTCTACGGCGCCGAGTTCATCGGGTTCAACGCAGCGGGTCAGCAGGAGTTCAACAAGTACACGGTGGTCCGCACAGGCGGTGTCGAGACGAGCCGCAGTATCACCGGCAAGACGACATCACCCTCGGGTGACGACGTCGTCGAGATCGGCAATGCGAATCCGAACTTCAGCCTCGGCCTCCGCAGCAACGCGACCTGGAAGCACTTCGACGCCAGCTGGCTGTGGCGCATGGAGCAGGGCCGCAGCGTGTTCAACAACACGGCACTGGTGTATGGGACGAAGGCGAACGTGACGCAGGACAAGAACTTCCTCGCGTCGGCACTCGACACGCCGGAAGGCATCACCGAGCCGTCGATCTACTCATCGCGCTGGGTCGAGGACGGTTCCTTCTTCCGCCTGCAGAACATCACGATCGGCTACACCTTCAAGCTCCCGTTCACGAACAGCGCCCGCACCACGCGCTTGTACCTCTCGGGTGACAACCTGCTGCTCTTCACACCGTACAGCGGCTATGACCCGGAAGTGTTCATCGATTCCGGTCTCGCCTCACGTGGCATGGACTACCTCTCCTACCCGCGTGGACGGACCTTTACGACGGGCTTCCGCGTTCAGTTCTGAGACAGGACCGCTGGTTCTTCACGATTCGTTGTTGATTTTCAACCTGTACTATTGAGGCGAATGCGAATGTCTCTTTTTCGAAACTCGATCCGCACGGCGCGCCTGAGCGCGCTGCTGCTGGTCCCCGTCGGCCTGATGGTCGGTTGTACCGACCTGACGGAAACCCCGACGAGCTTGATCACGAAGGACACGTTCTACAAGAACTCGGATGAGGTGATCGCCGGTCTGGCATCGGTGTACGCCAACCTCCGGGCGAACATGGACGACTACTACTCGTTGAATCAGGTCAGCTCCGATGAGACGGTGGTCCCCGTCCGCGGTGGTGACTGGTTTGACAACGGTGCCTGGCTGGAGCTGCACCGGCAGGGTTGGACGCCGACGAGCGTGGTCGGCAACCGTGAAGTCAACGGCATCTGGAACGCGATGTACGCCGGCGTGGCCCGCGCGAACATCGTGCTCGAGGCGCTGGAGACCGTCACGATTCCGAATCAGGCCGCGATCAAGGCCGAGCTCCGGACACTCCGCGCGCTCTACTACCTGCAGTTGCAGGATGCATACGGCGGAGTACCGATCGCGCTCGACACGAAGGTCGAACAGCGTGAAGCCAAGACGCGTGCAGAAGTGTTCACGTTCATCGAGAGCGAGTTGAAGGCGGCTCGCGCTGATCTGCCGAAGTCATGGGGCGACCAGCAGGGCCGCATGACCAAGGGTGCGGCGGACGCATTGCTTGCGAGCCTCTACCTGAATGCCCGTGTCTACTCAGGCACACCGACGGCGGCTGGCATCACGCCAGGCACGGCCAAGTGGACCGAAGCCTCGGCGTCTGCCGATGACGTCATCAACTCGGGTGAGTACTCACTCGCGACCGATGCGGCGGGTCAGCCGCTCGGCACAGGTTTCAAGTCGAACTTCAGCTTCAACAACCAGGGCTCGAAGGAGAACATCCTCGTCGTGCGCGGCAAGGCGGTTGATGGCATCGGCTTCAACCGTCAGTACCAGTCACTGCACTACAACAGCTTCGGCGGTGGTGGAGGTTGGAACGGCTGGTCGGTCGTCGAGCAGACGTACAACAGGTTTGACCCGGTGGATGCACGTCGCTCGGTCATTCTCGAAGGCCCGCAGGTCGATCTGTTCACCGGTGCGCCGGTCAACAATCGTCAGGGCGCTCGCCTGATCTTCCTTCCTGTCATCGCTGACATCAATGCAGCGAACGAAGGCGAAGGTGTCCGTATCTACAAGTTCCCGCTCGATCCGAACCGTGCCGGCAACGCCAGCGGCAACGACTTCACGCTCTTC
>JANMNM010000153.1:0-1776 GCA_031373905.1 Gemmatimonadaceae bacterium
CCGAGCAAAGCGCGGCGGACATGGTTTACTGGCTTGTTGGTGGCGTGAGACATGTTCGTTGAGGGCTTGGTGTGAGTTCTCATGTGTCCTCTGCCGGAGCCTCGGGATTTGGGGTGGTGGCCGGTGCCTCGGTGACGGTGAGTCCGAACGCCTGGGTGAATTCGAGCAGGGCTTCTTCGAGAACGGAGAGCTTGAGTCGGTAGGTGATGGTGCGGCCCACCTTGTCGGCGGCGATGAGGTCGGCGGCGAGGAGGACGTTGAAGTGGGCGGACATGGTGGGTTTGGAGACCGCGAAGTGGTCGGCGAGTTCGCCGGCGGTCATGGGGCGGGTACGGAGGAGCTGGAGGACGCGACGTCGGGTGGGGTCGCTGAGGGCTCGGAAGACGGAGGGCATGGATGATATTTAGCTAAACGTCGAATCATATGTCAAGTGAGAGTCGGCCTACCCACTCGAGTCGACCGCGGTGCTCAGGTGGTAGAGCTCGGCCGGTTTCCGTCGCGCGCTCTTCACCAGTTCCGGTCTGCTGAGCATGGCTTTGTGCGCGAGCGGCGTACCCACGAGTTGCCGGGGAGGTGAATCCCCTTGTAGCCACGCGCCGCGCGGGTGGAATGCACGACCTGCACGAATCGCGGGATGGTCCGCAGGGCGGTGTGGGTCGGGTGGTCGGAGCATCAGCGGCCGCACTGGTCGAGGAAGCCGATTGGGCGTTCGCCGGCGACGTCGGCACGTGGGAGATGCGCCGCGACGGCATGCCCGGACCACTCTGGAGCGTGCGGAGCGAGATGCAGGGCTCGTTGGCGCCACGGATGCTCGGAGGCGCGTGCCCTGTGGTCCACTGGCCTGCGTCGGCGGCACAGCATCGTTCGCATAAGCCGCGTATTGCTGGTACGCTCCGGACGTCCCCTGCCCCTGCCCCCGTGCTGATTCGTCGCGTTCTCCTCCTCGTCGCTGCCGCTCTCACGAGTGCCGTTGCTGCCGCCGCGCAGACCGAGCACCAGCATCATGGCATGCCGCCGGTGACGCTCCCTGTCGGCTCACTGGTGACTGAGGCTGACGTGCGGTTCATGCAGGGGATGATCGCCCACCATGCGCAGGCGGTGGTGATGTCGCGCATGGCCGCGAAGAACGGGGCCAGCCCACGCGTCCTCAAGCTCGCGCAGAAGATCGACCTCGCGCAGGCCGGCGAGATCGCGCTGATGCAGGACTGGCTGCGCGCATACAAGCAGTTCACGCCTGACACGTCGTCGTGGCGCGGCATGACGATGCCGGGGATGCTCACCACGGAACAGCTGGCGCAGATGGAAGCGTCGCGCGGCGGCGACTTCGACCAGCTCTTTCTCACGCTGATGATCAAGCATCACGAAGGCGCGCTGAGCATGGTGGCCGACCTGCTCAAGTCGCCGCGTGCTGCCCAGGAAGTGGACATCAACGTGTTCGCCAACGATGTGGAGACCACGCAGACGGCCGAGATCGGCCTGATGCGACAGATGCTGCTCGACCGCTGACCCTTTCCCTGGAGTTCGACCACATGTCCGTACTTCGTGGCGTGCACACCACCGCGCCTGCCGTTCTGCTGGCCCTCGCCGCCGCGACGTCGTCGCTCGGCGCGCAGACCTACCCCAGCGCCAGCGATCCGCGCAACGGCCTAAAGCCGGGCCTGAACGATGCGGGCATCGCGATCAAAGGGATGACACTGGTCTCGACCACGGGGAAGCCCGCCGTGTTCGATTCGGTGCGCGGCCTGACCTTCGTGAACAGCGACCTCGCGTTCCGCG
>JANMNM010000155.1:0-22726 GCA_031373905.1 Gemmatimonadaceae bacterium
CCGCCTCGCTCAGCACGTGGGTGCCGTTCTCCAGGAGCCCCACGAGGCGCAGCTGCGGAAACGCCCCGGTCGCATTCGCGCCGCGGCTGCTCGCTGGCCGCCCGAACGCGCGCGCATTCTCAGCCGTGTCGGCAAGGTCCAGCGTCGTGCCGTCGAGACTCATCACCCGCCAGCCGCGGTACCACGCGCCCGGCGTGCCCGCGACAGCGATCGGCGCCACCACGCGGCGATACAGCGCCTCCAGTGGCGCCGCGCCCAAGCGGGTGCGCGCTTGCGAGATCCCGGCCTTACTCGCCGGCACCACCGTGCTCACGTCGCCGCCGAGCCAGCGGATGCCTTCCAACAGACACCGGAGCACTTCGCGGGTCGACACCTCCGCATACAACGCCATCGCGATGCAGTAGTACACCATCACGTGCGCCGGCAACGCGCGTTCGCGCTCGCTCGCGCGGTCGGTCTCGTGCAAGACCGCATGCACCACGTCCAGTGGCACGCTCGCGCTCAATACGCCCAGACTGATGTGATCCGTGACCCGGATCCCGCCGGGCAACGTCGCCTCGGTGCCTGCCATGCCCGACTCCCTGGTGGTGTCGGACCCAAACATAGCACAAATTCGTCTAAGTGAACAGCATTGCCCTTAGCCGGCGTTTTACTACTCCCACAGCCACCTGTTGGTGCGTCTCCGCGCATCGTTCGCCGGTCCGCGCAGCGATTCGTGCGGTTGTAGTAGATCGTGGCGTCACCTAGCGTCGACGCGCCTACGGTCGGTCAAACCCGGGTTGCTGCTGCGACGGCGACCGCGGCATCTTGAGCAGGAACGCGACCAGTCGGTCGCCGTGCAGCAGAACCCTGTCTCGTTCAGCGAACTTGCCGTTGTCCGGGAGCGCTTGCCCGGCGGGACGGGGCAGTTATACTACTGGTATGAAGACAGCCATTTCCCTTCCAGACGCCCTGTTTCTGGCGGCGGAGCGTCAGGCGAGGCGGACGCAGAAGACCCGCAGCCAGCTCTACGCGGAGGCCCTGGCGGAGTATCTCAGTCGGCATGCCCCGGATGAAGTCACCGAAGCGATGAACCGCGTGGTCGACACGCTGGACGGGGAGCCGGAGCCGTTCGCCCACGCGGCCGCGCAGGCCGTGTTGGAACGGGTGGAATGGTAGAGATCGCGCAGGGGGAGATCTGGTGGGCCGAGCTGCCAGCCCCGTCGGGGTCGGCACCCGGTTTCCGCCGACCCGTGGTCATCGTGCAGGGCAATCCGCTCAATCGCAGCCGTCTCGGCACGGCCGCGTGCGTCCCGCTCACGAGCAACCTGAAGTGGGAGGGCGCGCCTGGAAACACGCTCCTGACCGCCAAGGTGACCGGGCTGCCGAAGGACTCCGTCGCCAATGCCTCGCTGCTTGTCGCGGTGGATCGGGCCTTCCTCAGTGGCCGGATCTGCAAGCTGTCGCCGAAGCGACTCGAGCAGATTCTGGCGAGTATCGATGTGGTCCTTGGTCGGTAGCCGCCGAACAGCAGGTTGCAGCAGGCAGCCGCCACCTTGTTGGCTCGCTGCGCTCGCTTGGTCAATACACGGCTGCTGCTGAACCTGAGTCGTTCGTTGGCTGTGGCGCAGCTGAGCGTCCGGGACCTCAGCGTCTGGGTATCAGCGCAACGACGCGCACCGGACCACCCGATCCGCCTCGCGCCTTGATCGGCAGTGCCATCATCCCAGCGGAGATGCGACAAGTATCCTGACACAGGGAGCGCGCATCGCCGAGTGCTCGGCCCATGTCCGGATGCAACAACGTGATCGCGACGTCACAATCGTTCGCGATGTCGTACGCGAAACGTACCGACAACATCCGTTGCGTTCATCGCCCTCGGGGCGCTGCCGGCGACCACGGCGTCGCCGTCATGAAGACACGCTCCGGCGGCCTGGCGAGAATCTTGCCATCGAGCTCACTCGCGGTGCTGGCCCTCACCCAATCCGAGTCGGCCCGAAAGGCGTTCCAGCTTGCGTCGGCGGCCGCCCGGCTTGCATGCGAGATGACATAGATCAGCGTGTGGTCCCGGAGCGCGCTGTCCATGGGTGTCCAGTACATCACATTTTACGCGGGCCAGTCCTCAGGAGCATGGTGCACAAGAACGCACGCATCGAGTGCTCAAAGCCCAAGCCGCCAAACCCGCGGCGGCCAACGCCAAAGTCCAGCAGCGCTTGTTCAATGCGTTCGTGCACACCTACAACGACGTGCGACCGCACGGGGCGCTCGACGAATACACGCCCGCGTCGCGCTGGCACCCGTCGACTCGCCCCTGTCCCAGACGCATCACCCCGCCGACCTACCCTGATCACTTCGAGGTCCGTCGCGTCAGCAGTGCCGGAACGTTTCGCCTGCACAACGGCCAGCAATTCCTGAGTCAGGCGCTCAACGAAGAGATCACTGGCCTTGAAGAGATCGACGACGGGATCTGGAAAGTGCAGTACTACCAAACCCTGCTCGGTCGGTTCGACGAGCGCACCCGCAGCATTACTGGCGCTCCGTCACTCAAGAAAGTCTGTTAACGATGCACCCCGGACGAAGTGTCACCTATCTTCCCGACTGTTCCCGCAACGCCTTTCGGATTCGATCGACGCATTCACGGTCATCGGTCGCGTGACGGAAACTCCATACCGCGAATTTCACGTTCACGGACCGTGCGACCGTCAGGTCCGATCTCTCTTACGGTACCGGTCATATCATCACGCGTTGATCCCTCACGCTCGCCAGCGCGCCGCTCGCCACCGGGCCTGTCCGTGTCGAGACGTCCGCCGCCCCGCCCATCACGGCCGGCAAATTGACCAGAAACCGGCCAACCTCTATCAAAGGTGCCGTTGAAAACCTGCCCGTCCGGAAACACTAGGGCACCATTCCCCGACATCACGCCATCGCGCCACTGGCCAATGTATCGAACGCCGCCAGGAAGAGACGCTGTTCCAGCGCCGTGAGGGCGCCCATCGACCCAGTTTCCATCATATGCTCCATTGGGTCCAGTGTACTTTCCGCGGCCGTTTGGCATTCCACGCCGCCAGTCGCCTTGAAACACGCCGCCGCTGAAGCCCAGTGGTGGTGCCTGGTCTTGGTCCCGGTAGATTGGATCTACCGTCGTCCCATCGCGGTAGCGGTACTGTGCTCCCAGATGCCCGCCGGCTGAACTCTGAAGCTGCGTCCACTCGTCGCCGTTCGCATAGGCAATCGTGGTGCGGATTGGCGAACCTTTGGACGACTCGCGAATGATCATCTGTCCTCGCGATCCGTTAGCCGCATTGCCAAGAGGCAGAACCCACCCTTCGCGTGCAGAGTTTGGGACGGACGCCGCGCGATCGCCATCAACTGTATAGCCCTCGCGATTCCTCCAAACGCGAACCGATCCGCCATCCGTCATTTCGATCCCATCGTCGTTCCCAAGTGCGTCGAGCACGCTGCGCACGTAGGCTGCGGGCGACGCATTCACACCGACGCGCCGCTGCGGCATTGCTAATTGGATAGCGCTCCCTACCTCCATCAGAAACGTGACACAGTCTTGCTCCAAAACCGTCCAATTCGTCTTGCCAGCAAACTGCGCCTTTACTTGCTTCGAGCCATCCCACGTTTGTTGATCGACTCGAAAAACAGCGAGGACATCGGGATTGCTCCAGCTGCAACAACCAGTCTCCTGCCGCTTAATGATCTCATCCATGAGGGCCCCCGGCACAGGTCCCATACCTGCCTTCATGACCCCCCCAGGGCCGACCGTTGGATACAGTCCGAATGCTTCAATCTTGGATTGCTGTGAAGTAGGGTCCTCCATCCCCCAGAGAACGAAGGCATGTCCGGGCATTCCCTCGCGAGCCGCCAACATTATGAACAAACGCGGGCCAGCGTCGAAGCGGCCGATAGCTTGAATGGGACGCAAATCGATGTACGTTCGCTGGGCTGCAAGATCGCGATTGGCGGACATTGTCGCGATCGCAATGACGGACATCAAAATCCGGCTTGTCATGTAGCCTCCGTAATCTCGTTGAGTAGCACTGAGAACTGGGGTCTGACCTTTCGCGGAACATCGGCGCTGCAGAGATCGTTGCGCACGTGTGGTGGTACTTTGAGCGCCGCCTTACGCCGAGCTTCACCTGCGGGCGAAACTTATTGAATGCTGCGCCGAAGGCGCCGCTACCATAACTCGCCCGTCTGGTGCAAGCAATGTTGGGCGGCCGCGCGCATCAGCTGGACTGGGACATCTGGCGCGTTATGCGAGTGGCGGTGGCCAATAGAAATGAGAATGGAGCGGTCCCGAGCGCCAATAGAACGTCTGCGTAACCGTGATCCTTGATGTAGTCGACGGCCTGGTTGAGGCGGCCCTGCGAAAGGCCGGTGAGTGTTTGCAGCGCCGGTCCCTCCGCTTCGCCCAAGGCGGCGATTGATGAGAGGACCGCCTTCACATCATCGGCCGGCTTGTACGGCAGTGCGACTGCGAGCGCGTGGTAAAGCAGGTAGGTGGCCTCGACGAAGCGGAACTCGAACGGTGCCGTCCCTAGCTCGTTGTTCGTTTCGGCAAGGCCGTTCGTCACCAGTTCATCGACCGCGTCGTTCACCTCTGTAGGTGTCAGCGCCAGGGCAGTCGCGAGCTCCGTGTTCAGGACGGCGCGAATGAACGACTCGTCAACAGGCGTTACTCCGAGGAGATGCGCGCCAACTTTGGTACCAAGGCGTGACAGGCCTGCGACAGGTGCGACGATGCTCCGAAGGTGGGCCGGTAGCTCGCCTAGGGGCAATGCTGTTCACTTAGACGAATTTGTGCACATGTTTGGGTCCGACACCACCAGGGAGTCGGGCATGGCAGGCACCGAGGCGAGGTTGCCCGGCGGGATCCGGGTCACGGATCATATCCGTCTGGGCGTGGTGACGGCGAGTGTGCCGCAGGACGTCGTGCACGCCGTCCTGCAGGCGACCGACCGCGCCAGCGAGCGCGAACGCGCGCTGCCCGCGCACGTGATGGTCTACTACTGCATCGCGATGGCGTTGTATGCGGAGGTGTCGACCCGCGAAGTGCTCCGATGTTTACTCGAAGGCATCCGCTGGCTCGGGGGGGACGCGAGTACGGTGGTGCCGGCGAGTAAGGCCGGGATTTCGCAAGCGCGTACGCGGCTGGGCGCGGCGCCAGTGGAGGCGCTCTATCGGCGCGTCGTCGCGCCGATCGCAGTGGCCGGGACGCCGGGCGCGTGGTATCGCGGCTGGCCGGTGATGAGTCTCGACGGCACGACGCTCGATGTCGCGGACACGGTCGACAATGCGCGCGCGTTCGGACGGCCGGCGAGTAGCCGCGGCGCGAATCCGACCGGCGCGTTTCCGCAGCTGCGTCTCGTCGGGCTCTTGGAAAATGCCACGCACGTGCTGAGTGAGGCGGCACTCGGGCCGTACCGCGCGGATGAACGCGCGTTGGCCACCGCGGTCCTCCCCGCGCTCACCGCGGAGATGCTCGTGCTGGCGGATCGCGGCTTCCTGAGTTTTGACCTGTGGCGCCCGGCCGCGGCCACCGGCGCGGCACTCGTGTGGCGGGCGAGTGCGCACGTCGGCCTGCCGGTGCTGGAACGCTACGCGGATGGCTCGTATCGCAGTGAGTTGCGGTGGAATCAGCGCTGCCAGAGCCAGGATCGCACGCCGATCCCCGTCCGCGTCGTCGACTACACGGTGACCGGCGCGCCGCAAGGCGCGCCGGCGTATCGGCTCCTGACGTCGATGCTGGAGCCGGCGCGCGCGCCCGCCGCCGAACTCGCGGCGCTGTATCAGGAGCGCTGGGAGATGGAGACGGCGTTCGACGAACTGAAGACGCATCTGCGCGGCGCACGGCGCGTGCTGCGCAGCAAGACGCCCGAGCTCGTGCGGCAAGTAGTGTGGGGCCTGCTGATCGCGCACGCGGCCATTCGCTCGCTCATGCATGAGGCGGCACTCGGTGCGCTCCCCCGCGCGCGGGATCCCGATACGCTGTCGTTCACGCACGCCGTCGCCGGCACGCGCCGCACGCTGTCCCACGTGACGGCCGTTCCCCCCTCAGGACCTGGTGCGACAGCAGCACGCGCGCCAACAGATTCTCGTCGAGCTCCGCGCGGAGGTCGTGTCCCGACACCGGGGCCGCGTCGTGCCGCGCGGGGTCAAACGCAAAATGACGAACAATCCGCTCAGACCACGCGGGCGCGGGCGCACCCGCCACGTGACGTACCGCGTGCGCGTCCTCACCAGACGGCGATAAAAACGACCTAAGTGAACAGCATTCGGGCTAACCCGCGTTGCTGCTGCCATTGCGACCGGCGGTCGCTGAGCAGGAGTACGTTTCGTGTGGTCGCAATGCAGCAGAACGCATTTTCGTTGACACCGCTCCGGCGTTTGTTGCATCGCGCGTCAGGCGCGTGGTCCAAGCACAGTGTGCGGCGAACGCCGGGCGGCGGTCCTCGCCCGCCCGGGCGACGCACACCGCCGTCCGGCACGCCTAGCGCTCCGGCTGCCGATCTCGCACCATTCAGGCCGGAGGGACCATGACATTTTCGATCGAGCTTGAGCAGGAAGTGGATGGCCGATGGATCGCGGCGGTAGCGGCGTTGCCGGGCGTCCTCGAGTATGGCGTGACCGAGACGGATGCCGTGGCAAAGGTCCAGGCGCTGGCGTTGCGCGTGCTCGCCGACCGCCTTGAGCACGGTGAGGCCGTGCCAGAATTTCTCACCGTGACGTTTCTCGCCGCGTGACCACGTTCGGCACGGCGAAGGCGCGGCGCGTGTACGCGCACCACCAACGGCACGCCCTCGTCGCGCAGCGCCGCAAACTGCTCCGCACTCAGCGCATCATCGCGCGCGTACGTGAAGAGTCGGTCCAATACGCCGATGATGTGTCGCACATGAAACGCCGCTGACGCCACGCCGGCGGGACGCGCATTCCACTGCGCTTCGGTGAGACCGTGTGTCGTCTCGCCGACGCGCTGCTCGATCTGCAGCACCATGTACGCAACGGGCTGCAACACTGCGGGCACGCCATCCACCGGGCCACGCTGCCACCACTCCGTCTTCATTTTCTGCCCCTCCTCAATACAAGGGCGACAACTGCATTCAACGCAGAGTCGCAGAGGGCGCGGGGAAGATCAACTGCCAACGGCTTTGGGAACTGCGCTCGCGAGGCGCTGCTCCAAAAAGGTCAGTGGTGGGAAGACTGATCGACCTCAATTCCGACGCTGACATCTCTGCGGCTCCGCGTGGCCGTCCGTTTCTGCAGACGTCGGTCGACATAGCGTGGATCTCTGCGAGTGGCGTCCTCAAGCACTGATATCGCGCGACGAAGATCGTTCACCGCCAGCTCCCGCGACTTCTTCAGCAGTGATGTGACCTCAATCTGATCAGCGGATGGGTGTCGAAGCGGAAAACTCTGATTTGAATGGCGGACAGTCATTCAGATTGGAAGACGGTAATAGTTAGTTCCTGCGAGGGTACAGCCCGGGTACATGGTGTACAGACATAGTCCGGCAACATGGCTTGCACTCCTTCTACACGGCATCGCGAAGCGCCTTTCTGCGAGGTCGCGAAGCCATGGATGGAAACCGATGCCATGAACGAACGCCTGAAATTCGTGCAGGACGCCCTGCGTGATCGCTTCACCATGGCTGAAGTGTGCGCCCGGTACGGCGTCAGTCGTCCTACGGGGTACAAGTGGATTGCCCGCCGTAGCGGTCACCTGCACTCAGCTGTCGGCGCAGCATCCGCGTTCGCGCGCCGATGCACGCATCGCACTCGTGCTACGCACCTTTCCGGGCGACATGATCCGCCAGAAGGTGGAGCACCAGGTAGACGGGCAGGGCACCATCACCATGCCCGGCGGTGACTTCACAGTGCGCGTGAGCACGCGCACCACGGTGGTGCTGCGCTCGCGCGTGGACGCCGTCGATTCGCTGGGCGCGGTGGTCACGTCGCAGGTTGAGATCGTGACGGTCACGGCGCCCGGCGGAAAGGAAGAAAGTCGTCGCACGCGCATCGCGAGCGGGATGGCGCTTCGGGGACGGACGTTGCGCATGAAGCTCGCACCGGATGGTGGATTCGTCGTGCTCGACGACGCCCCGGCGCAGAGTGCGGCGACCATCGCCACACTGGTGGCGCTGGTGGACCGCGTGCCGGCCGCGCTGCCGTCGCAGCCCGTGCGTGAACGGGAGAAGTGGACGCGCCACATGATGCTGGCCGGCGCGCCGGGTGATGGTATAGACGCCAAGTTCACGCTCGATTCGCTGACGCGCTATGCGGATCATGCGTGAGTGAGTGTGCGCGGCGTGATGATCGACGCCGACGCGGGGGCGAGTGTGGTGGGGTGAGTGCTGCTCGATCGTCGGCGCGGGTGGATCACGCGTAGGCGGATGGTGCTCACGATGCGCGCCCTGACCGGGGCGCAGGGGAGCATGCCGCCGATGCGGTTCGTGATGCGGGTGGAGTAGCGGGTGGGGGAGGTCACGAAAGGGAAGCGGTAGCTCCTCAGCGCCCGCGCGCACGCCGTCACGCTCAGATGCGAACTCTGCCGTAGTGCGGCGCCGTCCTCGCGCACTGGACTTCGTATCGACCGGGCTGATAATTCCGGGTGTCAGGCGCGTGAGCACCGTTGACCCAGGCGAATCGTGAGCGTGAGACAATGGAGCGGCGCATGCCTTCTGATGCTGGCGACCGCCGCCCGCGCTCACGCGCAAGGCATGTCGGGCGCCGCGATCCACGGCGCGGTGCGCACCGCGCTCGGCGCCCCTGTCATCGCGGCCGACGTGCGCCTGCTGGCCCTCGCTGCGGGCACGTCGTTCGCGGCCCGGACGAACGGTGACGGGCGCTTCGTCCTCGAGCATCTCCCGGTCGGTTCCAGATATCGACTCACCGTGCGCGCGGTGGGATACGCGCCGGTCACGATCGACCGGATCGTGCTGCACCTCGGCGATCGGTTGCGGCAGGAAGTCACGATGGTTGCCGCGGGCGGGCAGGAACTGGCGACAGTCGTGATCGCAGAGACAACGTTGCGCGACGCCGGTGCAGGTGGTGCAGCCGTGAGCGTTTCTGGTGACGACATCCGCAATCTCCCGCTGCTCAATCGCGACTTCGTGGGACTGTTCGGCATCGCGCCGCAAGCGACCGGAGCCACCGCGCTCTCCATCGGCGGCCAGAACGTACGCTTCAACGCCATTCAGGTCGATGGTGCGTCGGCGAACGATTTCTACGGCACCGATGTCGTCCCAGGGCGCAACGTCGGCGCGCACGCGCTGTCGCTCGAGGCGCTCGACGAAATTCGCATCCTCGCCACGCCGTTCGATGTCCGGTTCGGCGGTTTCTCCGGCGCATTGATCAACGCCGTCACACGATCCGGCACCAACCGGCATCATCGCTCGACGTTCGCGTCGCTCACGCATTCACGGCTCGTCGGCACCGATACCGCCGCGGCGCAGGCGATCCCGTTCCAGACGGCGCAGTATGGCGTGACGGTCAGCGGGCCGATCATCAGGAACCGTTTGCACTACTTCCTCACCGGCGAGCGACAGTCCAGCACCCGGCAGTTCTTCGGCGCGGAGGTCTCCGATCCCGCCACCGGTGTCAGTCATGCCACGGCGCAGCGCATGCAGCAGGTGATGCGCGAACGGTACGGCTACGATCCGGGAGGCCCCACCGCGCCGACGCTGGCGCAACCGACCCTGAACATCTTCGGCAAGCTCTCCTGGCAGGCGTCGGAGCGACACCGACTCGAGCTGTCCGGTGGCTGGGCTGAGGCCGACAACGAAATACTCGCGCGGCCCATCGGCACGGCCGGCGGCACCAACATGTTCCAGCTGTCGTCCAGTGGCCTGGTCGATCGCGTGCGAACCTTGTCGGCGCGACTGAAGCTGACCAGCGCCATCGCGCGAGGATCGAACGAACTGCTGATCAGTTACGGGCAGTCGCTCTTCGACAAGCAACCGCAGCGCACGGCGCCGCAGTTCCAGGTGCAGGCCGACCGCGCCGGGGTCTTCCTGCAGAGTGGTGCGCCGACCGCGTCGCATGGCACCAACACCGACCAGGAAACGCTGGAGCTGGTGGACAACCTGAGCTTGAGTGTCGGACGGCACGTGCCGAGCATCGGAACGCAGGTGCAACTGCTCCGCTTCGACGACGTCTTCTTCCCGAACTCGTGGGGCACCTGGCGGTTTGACAGCGTGGACGAACTCGACCGCAAGCTACCGTCGCGGTACTCGATCGCGCTGCCGCTGCGTCCCGAAGGGCCGCGTGTGCAAATGGACGTCCTCAACGCAGCCGTCTACCTGCAGGATCGCTGGAACCTGTCACCACGATTTGCCGTCACCGCTGGACTGCGCGCCGATGTGCCGTTCTTCCTCGATCAGCCGGTGCGCAATCCGGTGCTGGCCAGCAGCAGCGCACTGGGCAACATCGAGACCGATCGATTCCCGTCCGGGAACGTGGTCGTCTCGCCGCGCATCGGTTTCGCCCTCGAGCAGGGTGATGAGCGCGAGACGACCTGGCGTGGAGGCTTCGGCAGCTTCGCGGGACGACCACCATTCGTCTGGCTGGCCGGGGCGTTCGCCAACACGGGACAGGAGCAAACGACCCTCACCTGCACCGCCAGCCTCGGCGTTCCACCTCCCGTCACCGACGTCACCCGCAGCCCGACGCGCTGCCTCCGTGACGGTCCGACGTCGTCGGCGGTCTCCACCATCAACTATGTCAGCTCCGATTTCCGCTTCCAGCAGGCGTGGACAGTGAACGCCGGCGTCGATCGACGATTCAGGAGTGGACTCACCGTCTCACTCGACCTGACGCACCGTCGTCTGGCGAACTCGCTCATCGTGGACGACGTCAACTTGGCTGAACGTGGTCGCAGTGCCGAAGGACGCATGCTCTACGGCGCCCCGTCGGCGACAGGCACGGCCGCGCGACCGGCGCGCATCGATGCCCGGTATGGGCCGATCTACGCGTACGGCAATCACTCGCGCGACCGATCCACCGCGCTGGCGCTGACCGTTGCCAGACAGTGGAACGGCGGGGCGGCGATCCATTTCGGATACAACTGGTCTCGGTCCCTCGATGCCACGAGTGTCAGTGGCCTGAACAGCCTCAATATCTCACGCAGCAATCCGGTCGATGGGACACTGGCCAATCGCGTCCTGAGTCGGTCGGCGCGCGACGTGCCGCACAACCTCGTGCTCACGGCGATGGCGCCGGTTGCCCTTGGCATTCGCGCATCGATCTTCGCCTCCGCGCGCTCCGGTACCCCGTTCGCCTACACCAGCGCAGGCGACGTCAACCTCGATAGCATCGGGACGAACGACCTCCTGTACGTCCCCCGCACGGCAGACGACATCTCCCTCATCGCACCGGCGGCCTTTGCAGCGCTGGACAGGTACATCGAGGGCGAAGACTGTCTTCGCCAGCAACGGGGACGGGTCATGGCGCGCAACAGTTGCCGCAACCCGTTCACGACCCGCCTCGATGCGCGTATCGCGCGGACGTTCCTGTTCGGACGCGCTCAGCAGGTCGAACTCCTCGTGGACGTCTTCAACCTGCCCAACCTGCTCAATCGTCAGTGGGGCCTGGTGCGGGACGCGACCACCAGCGAGACCCTCGAACTGATCGACGTCCGCGGCTGGGACACTGCGCGCAACCGCCCGCTGTACGCCGTTCGGGTTGACGCTGGCGCCGAGCTGCGGTCTCCGCTGCGCCTCACCGTCGATCAGTCACGCTGGCGCATGCAACTCGGCGCGCGGTACAGCTTCTGATCCCGTGGCAGGCTCAGTGCAGCAGGCCGACCTGTGCCCGCAGCTTCATGAAGCGCAGATCATCGCGCATCTCGTCGAACGTGGGTGCGCATGAGAGTCGGCGCAGCAGGATCGGGCTGTTCTTGCGAACTTCCTGCTCGAGTACATCGAGGCTTCGGTCGATCTCGCCGATCTGCGCCAACTGTATCACGAGCGGAAACCCCTTCAGCTCGCGTGCGCGACGGCGTGCCGCTGCTTCGATGTCGCGGCGATTCCTCCAATGCATGACATCCCAGTAGCCTTGGCGCCCTTGCGCCCGTTGCAGGCGGGTTGAAAGCGCCGTGTCGGCTGGCGGTGTGCCGCGCCGCCAGGCCGCAATCGCCTCGTCGTACTTGCCTTGATACGCCAGCGTGCGCCGCAGGCCTGACACCACGCCAGGGTGTCCAGGTTCGCTTCGGCCCCACGTCTCGAAATGCTGCAGGGCTTCCTGCGTGCGGTCGGCGCAAAGCAGGATGCTGCCCAGCATGTCCCTGCGACTCGCGTTCAGCGGGTCGAGTTCGCCGCTGACGCGGACCGCATCCAGCGCCTTGTCGTACTGACCGGCCATCCGGAACAGCATCGCTTCCAGCAGGAACACTTCGGAGTTCGCGGGATCAGCGCGCTTGGCCTTGGCAAGCCACTCCAGGCCCACGGCAAGACTGCGCGATTGGAACATCTCCATCACTGCGAGTTGTGCCATTGCGCTGCCCTCGGTGGGATCGAGGGCGAGCGCCTGCCGAGCCGCGGCGGTCGAGTTGCGGTACGCCTCATCGAACGGCACGGTACCGTTGTTGCCCGCCTTCGCCCACGTGGCGCTCAGGCCGGCGTATGCGCGCGCATTCAATGGATCGAGCTGAATCGCTGCTTGCAGCAATTTCCTCGCGGAATCGATGGGTTCCAGGCCGATCCACCAAGCCAGATGCGTCAGTCGATACGACTCGTCGTCGATGCGGTGCCGCGGCTCTTTGGGCATCGGCGGGTTCGGCGCCTGAAAGAGGGCACCGGCGATACTCGCCGACACCACACTTGGCGCCGCTGCCACGCGATCTTTCGCGAAGTGATGCGTGCGCACCTCACGACGCGTGCCGGTTGCCACGTTGGCAACCTCCGTCTCGATACCGAGCGAGTCGTTGCTGCGCACGAGGCGCGTACGGAGTACGATCGTCGCGCCGAAGGCGCGACCGATCGCATTGATGTCGCGGCGTGTTGCGGCGGGCCACTCCGAGCGTGCGCCCGATCGGATCGTGAGACCGCCGATGCCTTCGAGTCGACGGGCAATGTCCTCGGCCAGCCCGCTGGCGAGGTATGCCAGCGAGTCGCCGGCGTCATTCTCCATCGGCAGTACGATCAGTGTGCGGCCGGTGGTGGCACCGGGAGTGGTCGTGGTGGTCGTGTCGCGCGTGAGCGCCCACGTGCCGACGGCGATCAGCGACACCGTCGCCATACCTGCCAGCAGCGTCCGTCGCGTTGCGTCCTTGCGAGGCGCGACGGCGATGGAGCCTTCGCCGTTTCCATTGCGCGATGCCTCGCCGTTCGATGCGAGCGCCGCACGCACTACGGCGGCATCGCGTGGTCGATCGGCCGGGATACGCGCCAGGCACTGCGCGATCAGGTCGCTGACGACTACGGAGACCTCCGGTCGAACCTCACGGACGGTTGGCAGTGTGCCACCCGATGCCGCCATTTCCTCGTAGGCGCGACGACCGGTCAGCAGTTCGTACGCCAAGCATCCGAAGGCGTACAGGTCGGCACGGTGATCGGTGGTGGGGTCACCGGCAGCCTGTTCCGGTGCCATGTACGCCGGCGTTCCGATGGAGGCCCCCGCATGCGTCACCAGCGCGCTCTCCGGCGTCTGCGACGCCGAGATCGCCTTGGCGATGCCGAAATCCGTGACGATCGCCGCACCTGCCGACAGCATCACGTTCTCCGGCTTGATGTCGCGATGCACCACGCCCTCGCCGTGCGCATACTCCAGCGCCCGGGCGATGTCGCGCAGGATGCCCAGCGCCTCCTCGAGCGGCACACATGGCGCGGACTCGATGCGCGCGCGGAGTGATGCGCCGCGTTCATACGGCATCACATAGTAGAGCTGTCCCGCCTCCTCGCCGGAATCGAACAGCGGCACGATGTTCGGATGCCGTAGTCTTGCGCAGATGCTGATCTCGCGCAGGAACCGCTCGGCGCCCAGCGACGCGGCGAGGTCATGCCGCAGCACTTTCACCGCCACGTCACGTGCGTGGCGCAGGTCATGCGCGAGGTAGACGAGCGCCATGCCGCCACGTCCGATCTCGCGTTCGATTCGGTATCGGTCGCCAAGCAGCGCGGGAAGCGGCGCAGTGGAGCCAGCGGTCAGCAGGCTGCCGAACGAATCCGCCACCGCACCATCCAGCAACGGCGCGTCCGTCTCGCATTCGCGCAGCAACTGCACCAACTCCACGCGGCGCGCGGCATCGCCTGCCGCCAGCTCGTCCAGCACCACATTCCGGTGCTCGGCAGGTGTGTCGAGTAGCCGATCGAGCATCGGGGAGAGGCTCGACCATCGCGCCGTCAGTCCGCGCAGGTCGGTCGAATCACTGCCGTCAGCGGTGCTCATGGGTGTGTCAGCGCACGACGCAGCCAGAGGCGCGCCTTCACCCAGTCGCGTTGCACCGTGCGCACCGTGAGTCCCATCGCCTCGGCGATCTCCTCGTCACGCATGTCGAGGAAGAAGCGGCAGTCCACCACCTGCGCGAGGCGTGGTTCGATGCGCGCGAGTCGGTCGATCGCATCGCTCAGCTGCACCATCACCTCTGGCTGCTCCTCAGCAGGAATCAATGCATCCTCCAGCGTGACGAGGAACTGGATGCCGGCGCGCTTCTGCGTCAGCCGTGCCTTCGCCCTGTCCACGAGCACATGCCGCATCGCCAGCGCCGCCAGCGCGACAAAGTGGCCACGATCCTTCCAGTGCACGCGCTCCTGCACCGCGAGCTTCAGGTACGCCTCGTGTACCAGCCCCGTCGTCGAGAGCGTGCCGCCGCCGGCGCGCACCACCAGCTGCCGCCGTGCGATCGCCCGCAGCTCCAAATACACGTCCGGAAAGATCCGGTGCAGTCCCGGGTCAGCGTCACCGGCGGCCTCGTCGGCAGGCAGATCCGATGTGCCCACGCTGCGGTCTGTCACGTCGCCTGAAGGCACGATGTCGTGTTCACTCCGAAAAACTCGTGATGAAGGACACGAGCGGGGCTCTCACGTGCAAAGCTGTCGCGGCCACTGGATAGGCGCAACAGCAAAAACACGTCCCTGACTCAACGACTCGTGGCTCGACCACGCCCATGTCGCATTTCGACGCGGGGAGAGTGTCGTTCGTCCCTTCATCGTCTGCCGGAGTTCACATCATGAAGCGCGCAATTGCCCGTCCCCTCCACGTCGCGTTCTGCTGTCTCGCTATCGCCGCCTGTGCCGTCGATGGTCCGAGTGCGACGACTCCAGCGGCATCGTCACACGACGCCACGCTCACGCTGGGCGGCGTGCCGCATCCGGATGCGTACACCGCGTTGCAGATGGTACGATCCGGCAACGAACAACTGATCGCCGCGGCACCGACCCTCGTGCCACTGGGTGCGCCGCTGCCGCCCTTCGTCGAGGCGAGACTCTACGCCATCGGCAACGTCGCGATGCACGACGCACTGAATGCTATCGTCCCACGCTTCGAACGCTATGCCGACACGGGACCGCTCGCCTCGGGTGCCAACCCGGCGGCGGCGGTCGCTGCCGCGGTGCACGACGCGATCGTGGGTGCCGCGCCAGGAGCCACTGCCGCGGCGGACACCTGGTATGCATCGGCGATCGATGCACTGTCGACCGCACCAGGACTGGCCAAAGGCATTGCCGTCGGGCAGCGTGCGGCGGCCGCCGTGCTGGCGCGCCGCGCCGCGGATGGAACGGCGGGCGGCGGTGTCGCACCGTACGTCCCTGGTGCGAACGCCGGTGACTACCAGTTCACCTTCCCGTTCAACACCCCTGCCTTCGACTTCTTCGGCACCGGTGGCTTCGCCGATGCGTCGAACTGGGGTTCGAGTGTCACACCGTTCGTGGTGCAGTCAACCAGTCAGTTCCGGGTTCCGCGTCCCTACGGTGCACCGAACAACGCCGCGGCCGTCCGCACCGCCGCATACACGGCCGACTTCAACGAGGTCAAGGCGCTCGGGTGCGTCACGTGTGCGGCGCGCACCGCCGAGCAGACCGAGGTCGCGACTTTCTGGGTGGAGAGTTCGCCGCTCGGCTGGAATCGCATTGCGCGCACCGTGATCAGTGCCCGCCATCTCGATGCGTGGGACACGGCGCGTGTGCTGGCCTTGGTGCAGATGGGCGAGTTCGATTCGTACGCGTCCAATCTCGAGTCGAAGTATCACCACAACTTCTGGCGCCCCGTGACGGCGGTGGAGCTGGCGGCGACCGATGGCAACCCCGCCACGACCAGCGAAGCCGGCTGGCAGGTGCTCGCGTTCCCGACGCCGCCGGTGCCTGACTATCCGAGCGCGCACGCCGGCGCAGGCGGCACGGCGGCCGCGATTCTCGAAGCGGCGATCCCCGGTCATGGCCCCGGGTTCACCACCACCAGCACCTCGCTCCCGCTGGTCACGCGACAGTTCCGTGACGTGAAAGACGCCGCGCTCGAGAACGCCCTGTCGCGCGTCTACGTCGGCTACCACTTCCGGCATGCAGCAGAAGTGGGCTTGGCGCAGGGGTGGGCCATCGGCAGCTACATCGTCGCCAACGCCTTGCGGCGCTTGCGCTAATTCACCGTCACGGAGCTGACACATGCTACCGCTCATTGCCCCTCGCACAGGCGCGACGTCGGCACTGCTGTTCACGATCGGCGCGCTTGTGATGCTCAGCGGCTGCACCGATGAAACTCCGACGGCCGCCGTCCCCTCGATCACATTCTGTTCGCGTAACGCCGCACTGCCGTACCTCCTCCGGTTATCGGATCTCGATGCGGGACTCGCGGCTGGTGGATTCGTCCCCGACATGACGGTCGATCCGGCGGCGACGGACACCAATACCTACACCTTCCGCCGCATCACCGATGCGCTCGCGGCTGCCCGGCGCATCCGGCGTTCCGGCGCCGCGAATGCGTGCCGGATCACGATCAGCGTGGCACCCGGCACATACGTTGGCAGCACCGCCGCGGTGACCGACCCGACCCGCGAACAACTGCCGCTCGTCATCGATGCGGCAAACGTCACGCTGCAGGGTGCCTACACCATGCCGCTGGACTCGGCGGGCCGGCCGGTCGGCGCCGCCGCGGCGGGTGTCGGATCGACCATCGTGTCTAGTCCTGCACTGGTCTCGAAGGTCATCGTCGGAGCGCTGATGCCGCTGCAGCAGCCGCTGATCATCGTCAATGCCGAGAACGGGGAAGGTGGCAACGGTGCCGTGGTGCAGGGGTTCGTGCTCCGGTCCGGCCACGCCGAATCAGAAACAGCCATCGGCGGGAATGGCGTGCTCGTGATGCGCGCGAGGGCGGTGGTCATCAGCCAGAACTCGTTCGAGGGGCGATTCAGCGAGCGAATCGACCTGCGGGAAGGGAGCGCCGTCGTCGAACGTAACTTTTCATCAGGTCCGGGTGGCACGTGTGATATCTGTGTCGCGGGTCCGGGGCAGTTCGCGGTGCGCTCTAACAAGGTGCTGCAGGGCGGCATCCCTGGTGTCCTCGTCGTCCCATCGATCCTGCTGCCGGTACCGGACGGAGTTGCGCAGACGGTGCTACAAGCCGAAGCGACCGTGCAGGTCGAAATCATCAACAACGAGGTGAGCGGGCATCAGCGCGTCCCGGTGGGTGTGGGATTACGCGTGGCCACCGTCGGCATCGGTGCGCCGAACGTGGTCGGACACAGCCTCGTCACGATGGCGTACAATTGGGTGCACGACAATCGCTTCGGCGTCATCGTCGAGGCTGGATTCCCGGTGGCAGGCACGGTGCTCCGCGGTGACATCGACCTGACCACCAGCGGCAATCGCGTTGCGCGGAGTTGTCAGGCTGACCTGCTGGTGTCGCTGAGTCGCCATACCGTCGGTCTGGGCCTCTCGAGCCTGCCATATCTCCGGAACTCGCAGTATTGGCTGAACTTCGGCGATGACATCCGGTGGGCCGAGGCGTGGTATGCACATCCCGACGGAAACGGGAACACGCTGACGGTCGATGGAGCGACCGTTGCACCCGGCCGGAACGTGGCCTATGACGCGACGAGAACCTGCACGTGATCGGTATCAGCCAGTACACGCTCTGATTGGCGCACATCACATCGACGCATGCACGCAGGAACTTACGTGAGGACGACGCTATGACGATCACAGTCAGTCTCAAGTCGCGCGGCCTCGACGTTTTGCGCGCCGCGCGCATCGCAGCCGCTGCCGTCGCGCTGTTCAGCGCGTGTAGTGAATCCAGCACGACGGAGCCACCGGCGCCGGAAATCGTGGTGCGCGGCATCGTCATTCTCGGAGACTCTCCCGTGCGCATGTCGGTGGCGGAATCACTCAGGCTCGCGGCCATGGGACAGACGAATGGCGGCGACGTGTTCCTATCGACCGGTGTGCGCTGGGAGTCGAGTGATCCCACGATCGCGTCCATCGACAGCACCGGGCTCGTTCGTGCGAATACCGTTGGGCAGGTACTGGTCACTGCACGATACCGGACCTTCTCGAGGACCGTGTATCTCACGTCGAGCCCGGCGTTCAATCGAATGCGGCTCACTGAGCGCCCCGTCGCCGTTG
This sequence comes from Gemmatimonadaceae bacterium, assembly GCA_031373905.1. Taxonomy (GTDB): domain Bacteria; phylum Gemmatimonadota; class Gemmatimonadetes; order Gemmatimonadales; family Gemmatimonadaceae; genus JACMLX01. The sequence continues at coordinate 18,533 of JANMNM010000155.1, forward strand.
GCGACAGTGGCCTGGTGTTCAACATCGCAGCCACGTTCTCCGATGTGAACGACGTGGAGATCACGGTGCCATGGGCCATTGAATGGAGCGTCGTACAAGGGACGGACACGCTGCCATTCGAGATCCTCGACGCGCCGTACGACCATCGGATCCGCGTGGAGGCCTTCAGGCCCGGCGACATCACGGTGCGGATGACGACGAACGGGTTCACGATGACGCGGCAGTTTCGCTCGTGGGTGGGCGTGGCACCGTTCACTGTCGAGCGCTTCGAGATGGTGCAGAAACCCGCAGGCAGCGGCTGGATATACATGCCGGACCTGCATCTCCGCAGTGACGTCGATGACCTGATCATCACACGCCTCGAATTCAGGACGGCATCGCCCGTCCGGCATGCCTGTGGCCGTGCCACGCTGGCTGCGGACGGTGGAGCGACGCCACTCTTCGATTTCCAGCCCTACAATTTTGCCTGGCAGGGCGTGCCTGTGACCGTCGGCACGCCGGCCCAGGTGACGATCACCGCCGAACACGGAGAGCAGGTGTTCGAGGTCACCGTCACCGGCACCTACACGGTGACCGGCACCAACACGATTCTCGACTACGGCACTGCCGGATTCGTGTGGCGGCAATGTCCCTGACTTGACGCGCCGCCGGCGCCCCCCGTTTGCACGCGCTGATGTTTTTCAGCACGTTTTGCACGAGCCCATGCCGCCGACACACTCTGATCAGCGATGGGTGTCGACGCGGAGAACTCTGATTTGAATGGCGGATAGTCGTTCAGGTTGGAAGGCGGCAATAGTTAGTTCCTGCGAGAACGTCCCGTTCCACGGACACGCGCTCTGGGAGATGTTTCGGCAGAACGGTTTTGAGGTCGTGCTCTCGACTGGTGGTCGAACTCTTGGAAAGGCAATCGTTTGTCCGTCGGCGAATTGGCCGGCGCCACGTGGATCTGGCGTCGGCATCGCCCGTCGCGCAACGACGCGGTGACGGGCCCGCGTCGGACCTATGCGCAGCGCTCCCCGGTCCCGGAGCGCGCATGCCCGACGCGGCGCCGGCGGGGGTCCCGTCTACAGACCCCGGCGCCCCCAGGCGTCGCCGCGCTTTCGGTGGGTGTCGGAGCAGCTGCATCGCCTGGAGCTGGTCCACGATGAGCGCCGCGCCCGCGAGGATGGCCCATGGCGCCCCGTCGTCGCACAGGTCGCCGACAAGTTTCTGACGTGTGGCGTGTTGGAGCACGGCTTCGCCCGCATCCGCTGCGACACCGCGGCGGTCCCCATCGACCAGCGGCATCTGCGCATCACGGGAGAGCCCGCACGGGTTGTCGAGGGAGTGAGCCGATACGACACGCCGAACGCCGTCCTCTCGCCGGCGGGCACCCTCGTGTTCCGAAAGGGTGAGTTCACGGCTCGGCTGGCGATTCGCGACCCTGGTGTAGAGAATTGACAACCGCTAAATCCGTGCGCGGCGTCACCTATCACGGCTAACGAGCCTTTGCCTCGTCGAGCAGCTTGCGCACGATCGCGTCCTGCTCTTCGTACTTGCCTTCGCCAAAGTGATGATAGCGAACGCCCTTTGGCGTCGACAAAATACGCCGCGGGCCAGAACTGATTCTGCCACGAATTCCAGATCGCGTCGTCGCCGTCGGGATAGTTGGTATGAAGCGGCGGTTGGGCCTCCACCGTAACGTGGAGAGTGCCACTGCTCCACCACTATCACGCGCTCACCGTCTGGCGACGGGGCGCATACCGGGAGGCCAACCGCCATGGAGATCATAGGCCTGGACCTGCATACGCGCGAGAGTCAGCTGTCCATCAAGGCAGACGACGGCACGATCACGGACCGCCGGATCGCGACCAGTCGGGACCGGTTCACCGCCGTGTTGGGCGGGCGGCCGCCCGCCCGGATCCTGCTCGAAGCCAGCACGGAGAGCGAGTGGGTGGCCCGTCACCTGGAGTCGCTCGGCCACAAGGTGATTGTGGCGGATCCGAATGACGCGCCGATGTACGCCAATCGCTCGCGCCGCACCAAGACCGATAAACGCGATGCGCGGACCCTGATGGGCGCGTGCGAAACGGGCGCGTGGCGTTCGGCGTATCGCCTCTCCGAGGCGCGACGGCATGTGCGGGCCGAACTCGCGGTGCGGGATGCGCTGGTGCGGACGCGGACGCGGTATGTCGCGCTGGCAAAAGCGCTGGTGCGACGCGATGGGCTCCGTGTGCCGACGAGTGCGAGCGCGTGGGTGCCGACACGAGTCGCGGAACTCGACCTGTCGCCGACGTTGACGACGGCGTTGGCGCCCCTCTTCGCGGTGTTCGCCCCGCTCAACGCGCAGATCGCCGTAGCGGATGCGCGGATCGCGGCGTTGACGAAGGAAGATCCCATCGCGACGCGTCTGACTACGGCGCCCGGGGTGGGGCCGGTGACGGCGAGTGCGTTCGTGGCGACGATCGATGACATCACGCGATGTCGCACCGCGCACGAGCTCGAGGCGTCCCTCGGCGTGATTCTGAGCGAGCGCAGTTCGGGCGAGGAACGCCAAGTGGGGCACATCACCACATCGGGCAACGGGCGGATGCGCTGGCTGCTGGTCGAAGCGGCATGGAGCATCCTGCGCTCGAAGTCCGCCGAGACCGCGGCCTTGCGCGCGCAGACCGTGCCGATCGCGCAGCGACGTGGCACACGCATCGCGGTGGTCGCGCTCGCGCGTCGTCTGGCGGCGATCCTGTATGCGATGTGGCGCGACGACGTGGCGTACGACGCGCACCGCATTCGACCGCTGCCAGCGGCCGCGTATCAGCGCGCGAGTTAGGCAGAGGACCACCGTGCGCGAATCGAGATGACTGCATCGGGAGCGGCGAGCGCGTGAAATTCCTTGACGCAGGACGCAGGACGTCCCCTATCGACGTCGTGGGATAGTTGGCGCCGTCCGCTCTTTCGTATCACCCTCATGCGCCGGGACCATCGCGTCCCACACGAGCGCGCGAACAGAAGGCTGAGCAGCACCTCGAGGATCGCTCGGACCACCGACGCAACACGACGGCAAGCCAAACAACAACTCGTGGGGCTTGACGCGGGCCGACGCTTCACAGAAGGAATTTCAATCGGGGTGGGCTAGGTGAGCCGCTCCAGCGCGACGGGATTCCGGGCGCAGTCGCGCGCGAGGCGCGTCGCGAACGCGCGATCGTCCTCGGGGACCCAGACGGCCGTGTGCACGTGGATTCCGGAGTGCGGCCAGGTGAGCATGCCAGCGGCTTGGTCCTCGTCGAACAGATCAAGGCGTGCGAAGAGCCGGAGCACGGCACGGCGGAACGCCTCGGTCAACCGGGCGGTGTCGTGCGCGGGCCACGACACAAAGGTTCCGTCCGGCCGGAAGCCGCCGTCGGTCACGAGGAAGTGGAGATGCGGATGCCAGTTGGCCCGCGAGCCATGCGTCTGCAAACAGGCGATGATGCCGACGGCGACGTCAGGCTCGCCGGTCAGCGTGCGAATGGCGGCCGTGATGGTGCGGGCGGCGACGCGGGCGATCTCGCCGAGCAGGCGGCGGCAGCGAGAGAGGCAATAGGCGCGCAGCCGCTTCGGGATCGTGAGGACCACCTGCCGGTGCGGTACAGGCGCGAGCAGCGTCGTGTCGAGCCACTGGGTCCAGATGGCCAGCCGCTTGGCGTGGCAACTGGGGCAGAAGTACCGGCACTTGCAGGAGAAGGCGAGCAGATATTCGTGCGCGCAGTCGTCGCAGCGGATGCGGGCGAAGCCGTGCTCCAACACGCCGCACGTGAGGAACTTGTCAGCGACCTGCGCGACCACGGGGCGCCACGGATCGTACTCGCGCGTGAAGCGCTCATCGTAGACCGTCTGGAGCCGATGCAGATGATCTGACACCAACCGAAACAGCGGCGACGCCTGCGGGCGTCGGGGCTTGTAGACGCCACGCGCCGCCGGTGCCGCGTCGGGCATGCGCGCTCCGGCACCGAGGAGCGCCGAGGATATGCGCGACTCGGGCGCGGCCCGTCACCGTTCCGTTGCGCGACGGGCTGTTTCGACGCAACATCCGCGTGGCTGAACAGCCGGGAACATGATTGACACTTTAGTCCGGCAGCATGCTTTACACGTGGGTCAGCTCTGAATGATGTAATCGCGTTCGTCGAGTGTGGCCAGTAGGACGCGGTGGAAGTAGATCGACCAGAGGCCGTCATCGGT
>JANMNM010000174.1:0-3517 GCA_031373905.1 Gemmatimonadaceae bacterium
CGCGCTGATCGCGCTGCGACCTGACTGGGCTGGCGTGCCCGGCGACGAGGCCGACGCTGAACAGGCGAAGTCGTGTGTGGTGAAAGTCGTCATGACCGGCAGCGCCGAGGATGGGCCGGCGTGGCAGAAGCACATCAGGAGCAAGGCGCAGCGGCGCGCGATGGCCACCCGCTTCAAGAACGCGAAGGATCCGTTTCGCATCGTGATCGTGCGAGACATGTGGCTGACTGGCTTCGACGCGCCGTGCCTGCACACCATGTACGCTGACAAGCCGATGCAGGGGCACGGATTGATGCAGGCGATCGCGCGCGTGAACCGCGTGTTCCGCAACAAGCCGGGTGGACTGGTGGTGGACTACCTCGGCCTGGCCGATCAGCTGAAGAAGGCGCTGATCACGTACACCGAAAGCGGTGGGCAAGGTGCGCCGGTGTTCGACACCGCACAGGCTGTCGCGGTGATGCTGGAGAAGCACGGGATTGCAGCGGACATGATGCACGGCTTCAGTTGGAACAGATGGATCGTCGGTACGCCGGCCGAACGCCTCGCGCTGATTCCGGCGGGGCAGGAACACATTCTTGCGCAGGCTGAAGGCAAGCGGCGCTGGTTGCAGGTGGTGATGGAGCTGTCGCGTGCATTTGCGCTCTGCGCGGCGAGCGAGGATGCGACCGCGATCCGGGATGACGTCAGCTTCTTTCAGGCGCTGCAGGCGGCGTTGAGCAAGCAGGGTGGCCGCAATGGCAAGAGCCCGGCGCAGATCGACGCCGCTATTCGTCAGCTGGTGAGCAAGGCGATCACCACCGATGGGCAGGTGATCGACGTCTTCACCGCGGCGGGGCTGCCGACACCGGATATCAGCATTCTCAGCGATCAGTTTCTGGCTGAGGTGCGGGGACTCAAGCACAAAAACGTTGCGGCGGAGTTGCTGGAGAAGCTGCTGAAGGACGAGCTCCGAGTGCGGTCGAAGAAGAACCTCGTGCAGAGCCTGGTGTTCAGCGAGCGGCTGCAAAAGAGTCTCAATGCCTATCACAATCGGGCTATCAGCACGATGGAAGTGATCGAGGAACTCATTGCGCTCGCAAAAGATCTCGAAGCGGCGGGGAAACGCGGTGAGATGCTTGGTCTCACCGACGACGAAGTCGCCTTCTATGACGCACTGGCCACCAATCACAGTGCGGTTCAGGCGATGGGAGACGCGAAGCTGAGAGTCATTGCCGCAGAGCTGATCACGAAAGTCAAGGCAAGTGTGTCCATCGACTGGACATTGCGCGAGAGTGCGCGTGCCAGGATCAAGGTGATGGTGAAGCGGATTCTGAACAGGTACGGCTACCCGCCAGACCTGCAGCACGCCGCAGTGAAGACTGTTTTGGCACAAGCAGAGTTGCTCTGCGCTGACTGGGTCTGACGGTCCTTGTCGACTCGAACCACGCCCTTTGAACGCGCGAAGCTGAACCCGAACTTCGATCTCATCACCGCTGTCATTTGCGGCTATCGTGTGGAGGAAATCACGACCCCTTTGACGCAGCAGGTGCGCTATCTGGACAAGCTGGTCGACGAGTTGGCGAACGGGCGGAACATGAAAAAGATTTTGCGGAGTCCGCCGTGAGCGGTGATCTGTCCCACTCTCGGGCTGGACACGTGTCGCGAGCTGCGTGTGTTATCGCGACGCTACAGTTGGACCGTGTACTGCTCGAGCAACGAGCCACTCACTGATCGGGGGGATCGGGACTCGTTGGGCGCGTCTCTCTACGCGGAAATGTGCGTGACAGTGCCGGGTGCCGAGACCGCTACTGCGGCGATCAACCGGTCGACGAGCGGGACGAGATCGGCGACGCGGTTACTCCGCGCCACCAGGACAACGGTAGCAAACGGTCGATGGTCGAGCCGTTGCTGAAATGGCAGACGGCGATCGACGGTGACGAACACATCGCAGACGGATTCCAGCAGGGCGAGCAGCGGGCCATCGTCCGTATCAGCCCAGCCATAGTCTTGCACGCGGCTCACACGGAGTGGTGCAAGGTGCGCAAGCAGCGTTCGGGGCACACAGTTGTCGAGAACAACTCGCCTGGCGCCCTGGGCCGACGATTCGCTCGAGCTCACGCCGCAGGAGCGTGCGCATCGAGTGCCAATCGCGCGAGTTCGAGCACTGCCACCGCGTGCTCGCGCGTGACCGACGGGAAATCGACGAGGAACGCATTGAGTGGTTCGCCGGCTTCCAGATACTCGATGAGTGTCTGCACGGGCACACGGGTGCCCGCGAACACCGCTGCGCCGCTCAGGCGATCAGGTGAGCGTGTGATTGCTGGTGTAGGCACGGGCATCGGCAGGCTCCGGATGGGTGACGAAAGGAAAGTTACGCTTGCTGCGCGGCTGGGCAAAGGCGCAGACGCTTGTCGCGTCGCAGAGCCGCCCCTTTGCTGCCGTCACCATCCGGTGCATCTCGGCGTTTCACGTGGCAGTCGGGCGCGGACGGCCTGTCGAGCACCCCCTCACCGAAAATCATGACTCCGCGCATGCTCCGCTCCCAGCTGCGCATCCAACGGCACAAAAATCCGCCCCCGCAACGTCACCACGTTCGATTCCACCCCCGGTGGCCACCTCAAATTCCCCCATCTGTGGCCGGGTCAAACTCCCCCACCTGACGTGCGCGGGACACGATGAGGCTATGGTGCGTTCGACTGCTTTGCAATACGGGCGGCCGCTTCTTTGAGGCGCCAGCTCTTGCCCTCGAATTTGAGGAGATGGCCGTGATGCAGCAGCCGGTCGAGGAGCGGCGTGACGACGACGGTATCGCCGAGGAGGCGCGCCCAGTCTTCAAACGGGCGGTTCGAGGTGACGAGCGTCGACGCCTTTTCGTAGCGACTCATCAAGACGTCGGCGAGTTCGTCGCCAGCCTGTGCGGGCAGTTTGCGCAGAAAGAGATCATCAATCAGCAAGAGATCGACCGCCTTGAGGTGCTGGCGATACGCGCGCAGTCGGCCGAGTTCGCGCGCTTCGGCGAGGTCTTCGATGAGCTGATGCGCCTCGCGGTAGAGCACTGTGTAGCCGCGTTGCACGGCGAGCAGCGCCAGCGCTTTGGCGCAGTGACTTTTCCCGGTTCCGGGCGGACCGATCAAGAGCAAATCTTCTTTCGCGTCGAGAAATTGCAGCGTGCCGAGGGCGAGCACGTCGCGTTTCGGCAGGCGTGTGTTGTACGTCCAGTCGAAGTCTTTCAAGTTCTTCCGTTCGCGCAGCCCGGAGAGCAGGAAGCGCCGGTCGAGCAGCCGCGAGCGGCGCCGATCCAGTTCGTCTTGCACGAGCCAGGAAAACGCTTCGAGGAAATCCATCTCGTGCGCGGCCACTTGCAGCGCGCGCGCCTGCATCGTCGCACTCATGCCCGACAGGCGGAGCGCGCGTAAGGCGTGTTCGAGTTCGGTGATCGACATCGTCATGCGGGCCCGCCCGCCGTGAGCGCCGACGCCTCATCGGCGGCGTGCTGCTCCCAAAACGTTTGGTATTCCGTGAGGGCCCGGATGCCCGG
>JANMNM010000202.1:0-2484 GCA_031373905.1 Gemmatimonadaceae bacterium
CGCTGACGCCGCTCGACGGTGTCTCCCGTACCAGAAATGCCGTGCCGACATCCTCCACCGTCGTTGCCCCGACGCGAATCGAGAATGGCCGCGATGCATCATGCGTCACCTTGAACCATGCCTCCCCGCGCAGCGTCAGCCGACGATGCTCGCGACCGAAGCCGGGTTGCAGCGCCAGGGAGCTCGCTGGCCCGAGGCGGACGTCCGTGCCATCACTGAGCCTGATCTCCTTCGCGCTGCCCATGGCCGTCACGTAGGTCTCCTCTAGCGCAGGGGTCGCACCCCTCGACAGCCAAAGTCCAGTGGCGCCTGCGACCACCAGCAGGGTGGCCGCGGCACGAACGGCCGGTCGCTGCCACAATGCGGCACGGTGCACGGGTACCCCGGCACGGCGTGTGCGCCGAACGGCGAGATCATCCTGCACGTCGGGACGCTCGCTCCGCCGCCTCGCGTTCACACGGGCGAGCGCAGCCTCGACATCGATGCTGTCGGGAGCGTCCGCCACCCACTGCGACATCAGCGCGTTCAGCGCCGCGTCCTCTGCCATTGGCACGTCACCCGGCTCGAGGCCGGCCGATTCATCGCTCATATACCTTTGGGACACCGCCGGGGTCCACCACCCCCACACCTCACCGCTGACGCCGCAAACTGGGCGTCAGCGATACCCTGGGTCAAGGACGCTCACCTCCGTGTCGCTCGACGCTCACTCCAGCCGTGACACGGAGTTCCCGACCGAGGACGTTCAGCGTGCGCTCTTCGGTCGCCTCGCCGCCGGTGACGAGCACGCGTTCGATACGATCTTCCGGACCTGGTACGCGCCGCTGGTTCGGATTGCCACATATCTGCTCCACGACGCAGGGATCGCCGAGGAGGTGGTGCAGGACGTACTCCTCGAGGTCTGGCGCCGCCGTGAATCGCTCGCCTTCGAATTGGAACCGCGACGCTACCTGATGCGGGCGACCCGCAATCGCGCCCTCAATCACGTGCGGCACGAAGCGGTGGTGGCACGCGCCGCCGCGCGCGACATCGGCGAGGAAGCTCACGCTGCCAGCGCACCCGCCATTGTCGACGCGAAGGAACTGGACCTGGCCATCACGCAGGCGGTGGCCACGTTGCCGGACCGCTGTCGTGCCGTCTTCGAGCTCTCGCGGCGCCACAACATGAGTTACGCGGAGATCGCCGAGGCCCTCGACATCGCGCCAAAGACCGTCGAGAACCAGATGGGAAAAGCACTGAGAATGCTCCGTGTTGCGCTCGCGGAGTGGTTGCCCGGCGGCGACGAGGACTGACGCGACCGCAACTCGGCGTGGGGGTGTTGAACGCAGCGCGTGTCTTGCGGAGTGACGAGCCGGTCGAGGTGGAACGTGCCACCCGATGATGGTTCGCGATCACTCAATCAGGAGCACGGCACCCATGTCATTCCTCCGGAGTTGCACCACGTTTGGCGTACTGCTTGTCGGCGCGGTCGGGTGCATCGACAGCACCACGCAATCCTCACCAGCGGAAACGGCACTGCTCGAAGTGGCATTTCGCACCTCAGCGCCAGGCTACGATTCGTTGTCGAGCAGCTACTCCGCCGCAGGCTTCACCGGCGTGTTCGGTCCGCGCCATCGCGGTGGACCCGGCAGCCAGGATGATGTGCTCGGCAAGAGCGAGTTGATGGGTGGTGGCGTGCGCGGCGAGTTCAGTGGCGCCGTTGGAATGGGGCCCGGCGTTGGTCGTGGCCCGTTCGGCGAGGCGTTTTCGCTGTCCACGTGTACTGGGTTCAACGCTGCAACCGGCATCGTCACGTGCACGCCGCTCGTTCGCGACAGCTTGACGATCAATCGAACGTTCAAGTTCAGCACTGCTGCCGGCGTCGCGCAGTCGGCGCGCGATACGATGACCACTGACCGCATTGAGACCACCCGCAGCGTCACGGGTACGACAACCTTCACGCCCTCCCGTCGCGGCGGATTCGGCAGGGGATTCGGACCGCCCGGCTCCGACAGCCTTCGTCCTGACATCACGTCCGCGCGCACGACTGTCTCGAGCTCGAGCTCGCGTGTCACGACCGGTCTTGCGTCCGGCAGTACACAGCGCACGGTGAACGGCGAGTCGTCAGGCCGGGAGACGACGGAGGGTGTGAGCGCCGGCGGCGCCTTCACATCAGTCCGCGCGATGGGTGATACAACGACCGGACTGGTGATTCCCACGGTAGCCTCCGGATTCCCCTATCCGACCGCTGGAACTGTCATCCGCGCGATGCAGGTGTCCGTCACCTACGCCGGAGGCACGCCGATCACGTCGTCGCGCCGCGAAGTGATCACGTACGACGGCAGCACGACAGCGAAGATCAGCATCACGAAGGACGGGGAGACGAAGGCCTGCACCCTGGCACTTCCGCGGGGCCGGCCAGTCTGCCCGTGACGCGACCGCGTAGCCGAACGGTGTAATGAGGACGCCCCCGAGCACCTGCCTGGGGGCGTCATGTTCTTGGTGCCG
>JANMNM010000254.1:0-3459 GCA_031373905.1 Gemmatimonadaceae bacterium
GGACTGCGCTCAGTCATACCACCCCTGCAGCACCCAGCGATCGCTGTCGTGATAGACGAGGAGCGTGCCGACTTCACGGGTGCGCAGGTGCCAGTAATCGCGGGCGAACGGCGTGCGCCACCAGGCACCGGTAAGCCGTTCAGGACCGGTGCATTCGAGCACCGTGAACATGTGCGACTGCCAGACACCGGTGATGGGTCGGTGATCGGCATCACAGGTCATGCGCACCGGCTGCGGCGGGTCCAGCAGGCGCAGTGCAGCGGGCGTTGCGTCGCGTGGGCCGGCGAAGAGTGGCAGCCACTCACCGCTGCGTGTGACGGGTGCATGATCATCACTGCGAATCGCCACGGCGTTCTGCGCCACGACGGTGGCGGCGGCCACGGCGGCATCGTCACCATCCACCAGTTCGGCCCAGGCACCGGCATGTTCCGCGCGATGATCATCGCGCAGCACCGGGCGCATGACGGCATCGGGGCCAAGGGTGCTGCGCAGGCGTTCGAGCGCTGCAAGCGCGGCGCCAGGATCACGCCAGCCGGCATCGAGCAGGTCACCCTGTTCACCGGTGGCGGGTACGGTGTTGTTGAGCGTGACGGTGACGCCGCAGATCGGTGCCACGATCGCCCAGTCGGACAACAGTGCTCGGCAGCGCTCGAAGAGTGGTGCGACGCGCGCCAGCGGATGCGCGGGGCGCACTTCGCGGGTGATGGTTTCAACCGGCGTGACATCATCGCGCGTGGTGCGCCCGCCATCGAGATGGAGTGTGATGGCGACGGCGGCAGCGGCGAGTCCATCGCGCACGAGGTCGCGCACGAGCGTCTCGAGTGCGGCGCGCACGAGGAAGAGCGCTGGCTCCATGGTGTCGCTCGATCCGCCGAGCTCCGCCGTGACCGACCGCTGCGCTTCGAGGCGGGCGAGGACCGGGCGGCGCGCATCTTCGCCGTGGGCGAGTCGCCATGCGCTCAGCCCGGAGTCGCCCCATCGCCGTTCGATATCGGCCACCGGCAGGCCGGCAAACGCGCCGACCGTCTTGATGCCGAGTGCTTCGAGGGCGGCCACCAGTTCCTCGTCGAGCGGGAGAAAGCCGAGCGGGAGCGGGGCGAGAAAGGCGGCATCACTGCCGGAGGGGATGCAGAAGGCGAGTGGTTGGCCGGCGGATGGTTGCTGCCAGGTGGCGGCGCGGGCAGCGGCGCAGGAGTCGGCGATGGCCACGCGGGCCAACGGATGCCAGCGCTGGGCGATGGTGAGGAGCGTCTGTGCCAGCCGCCGTTCACCGCCGATGGCATCGAAGCCGGTTGCACCCACCCACCAGGTGCCGTTGATGGCGCCGGCGGGAGAGACGTGCGGGCTGGCCTGGATGAGGGCCGCGGTGGCGCGGGTGAGGGCACCGGCGATGGCGATCTCGTCCCATGGCAGGATGTCGAGGCGGGTGCAGCGGGCCTTGGCGGCGGTGACGGTCATGCCGGCGCGCACGCGGGCGCGACCGGCGGCGGCGGTCACGGCGCGGAGCTTGTTGCCATCGGCGAGGGCAAGGAGGCGATCGTCCCAGTGTTTCGCGTCGTCCTGCTTCCCGGTGTTCGGGGTGCCGTGTGCCGGCGTGTCATCGGGGGCAGGGTCGGTGAGGCCGAGTCCCAGTCCGAGCTGCCGCGGTCCCTGGCTGGCGCGCCAGACGGCGCCGACGGGGAATCGGGGGATGCGGACACAGGCAACACGCCAGAGGGACGGCATGGGCAGGGGGCACGCGGCGGGGACGGGGGGCTGGCGAACGGCGAGAGGTGAGCGCGGGTGGGGAGAGGGACGATACCGAACAAACACCGAAAATCAAGGAAGGCGCCAGTGGTGGCGGGGTGGGTTCGGGTACGAGCGCATGCATTCGGTTGGGTGACGCAGGAGGGGCGGGATATCGTCCGGACCCGGGCGGGCACTGGTGCCTGGCGACAAGTAATTACATTGTGATCACAGTGCGAATTCACGTGAGGAGGCGCCATGAAAGCGAGACTGATTCGGATCGGGAATTCCCGCGGGGTGCGTCTCGCCAAGCCGCTGCTCGAGGAGGCGGGGCTGACCGACGACGTCGAGATACGCGCGGAGCATGGCGCGGTGATCATCACGTCGGTCGTGGCGCCTCGGGCCGGGTGGGCAGAGGCGGCCGCAGTATGCGAGCCGCAGGGCCTGCTCGATGCGCCATCCGCGACACGGTTTGATGACGAGGCGTGGGAATGGTGATTGCGCCGCCGGTGCGTCGCGGTGAGGTCTACCTCATTTCGCTCAATCCGGCGCGCGGGCAGGAGATCCGGAAGACCCGACCCTGTGTGGTCGTCTCACCCGATGAGTTGAACGCGCACATGGGCACGTTCATCGTGGCGCCGCTCACGACGGGCAGTCATCGTTACCCGTTTCGCGTCGCGTGTCGGTTTGCCGGCAAGGACGGGCATGTCGTGCTCGATCAGTTGCGCACTGTGGATCGGGAGCGGCTGGCGAAGCGGCTGGGGGTGCTCACGGCGGCGACGCAGGCGAAGGTGCTGGCGGTGCTGCAGGCGATGTTCGCGCCGTAGCACCGTGCTGGCTGGGAGATGGCGTGCATCTGGCGATGGTGCGCGAATCCGGTGACGGTCGGAGGGCATGATGGTGCTATCGTGTACGCCACCGCTGACTGAGGAGTCACCCATGCCCGCCACCGCAGATTCTGCCAGCCGCATTTCCGGAATGCGTACCGTTCAGCTCAAGATCCTGAAAAACCGCCTGAGCGAGTACATCCGGCTCGTCGTCGCGGGAGAGACGGTTCTCGTCACTGACCGGGACCGTGTCGTGGCCGAGCTGCGTCCGCCCACCGTGTCGCACCCGTTGCTGCTGGACACGCGGCTGGCCGGCATGGTAAACGACGGTGTGCTCACGCTGCCGACCATGGTGCGGGAAGGGCCACCCCCGCGCGTGCCCGTCGCCCCGTTGCAGGAAATTCTCGAGGATCTGGATGAAAGCCGCCGCGACCGATGATCAAACTGGACACATCGGTCGCGCAGGCCGGATCGCGCACACCCTGCCGCCGACTACCATCACCCCTTCGCCACCCGCGCATCCTCGCGCGCCTGACTGGCGGTGCTGTCCGCCCACAACTGCCGCGTGACTCGCAGCAGCACCAGCCCGCTCACCACGAACACACCCGTCAGCACCAGCGCTGACGACAGCCGCGACGGATCACCGGCCGCGTAAAGGAAGTTCCCGATCGCGAACAGTGACGACAAGATCACCGTGCACCCGGCGACCCAGCCGACGAACGCGGCGCCCACACGATTCTCCTGCGCCACCTCGGCATCCGAAATACCCGCCGCCTTCCGGATCTCCGTCCAGCCCGGACCCGCCGGCTTCACTTTCTGCACGAATGACAGCAGCGTCGCGCGATCGGTTGCAGGCCCGACGAAGGCCATGATCAGCCACGCCACCGTGGTGATGCCCACCTGCACG
>JANMNM010000002.1:0-1889 GCA_031373905.1 Gemmatimonadaceae bacterium
GAATGGACGAATGCCATTGATGCGGCGGACATCACCCGACTCGCGGTGCGTGGTGACGAGATTCACGTCGGCTACGCCGATCAATCGATCGGTGTCTGGGATCGGATCGACATCGCGCGCCGTGTCGGCCTCGAGACGGGCAGCGCCGCACGCGCTTAGCCCGGATTTCTCACCAGCTGGCGTGAATCGGCGTGTCGTCGTGCGGTCTGTGGAGGTGTCGACGTCCTGGGGCGAAATCCGGCACTGGAGCGACGTCACAGGCCATGGGTGCGGTGTCGATGGGGCCGTGGGACGGCCGGCACGCGATGGGAGCGGGGCCTCGTCATGCCGCGGCGCGATGACGGCGATGCGCGAGGCCCCGGGGTGCGCCGGCGGGTGGGACGGACCGTCGGCGCGCGTCAGCAGCGTCGGAGATTCGCGTGGACGCGGGCGAAGAGCGCCGCGTGGGGACAGCCACTCGCGAGCGCGAGCCAGACCTTGCGCACCGTCACGCGAATCCGGGCGCCAATCTTGAGCAGCGTGAGCCGGATGGTCGTGCATTGGGCCCGGGCGAGCGCGGTGCCGGCGAGCCCGAGGCGCCGGAGCGCCGCCAGCAGGGTGTACGCGACCGACGAGCAATAGAGCCGCAATTGATTCGCGCGCAGCGTCGCGGCGCTCGTCCGATCCGCGAACAGCATCAGCTGCTGCTCCTTAATCCGGTTCTCCATCTCGCCACGCGCGCAATACACGTCCTCGTACAGCGTGCGCGCATCGACGTCCGCCACGGCGCGCGAGGTGACGACGAAACGCGGGTTCGACTTGCCGGCACCGTCGGCCGTGGCGGGCGTCAACTGTTCGGCCTTGGCGACGACACGGCGTGCACACGTCCAGCTGTCGAGCGTCTGATAGGTCCGCTCCGCGAACACGCGCGCGGGCTGCTGCGTCGCGGCGCAGGTCGCGGCGGCGGCGGCGAGTTCGTCCGCAATGAGCGCAATCAGGCGCGCATTCTTCGCGAGGCCAAACACATAGTCCACGGCGTGCGTCTCGCACCACGTCATCAGCGCATCGCGACAGAAGCCACTGTCGGCGCGGAGCGTGATCGCCACGTCGGGCCACACGGCGCGGAGCTGCACGACGATTCGCTCCACTTCCTCGAGCGCCCCGGCACTCGCATCGACATTCGACGGGCGCAAGCGTGCACAGAGCAGATGCTCGCCGGCGAAGATGTAGAGCGGCAGATAGCAGTAGTGGCCGTAATAGCCGTGGAAGAACCGGCCCTCCTGCGCCCCATGGATCGGATCATCGGTGGCATCCAGATCCAAGACGATGGCGGTCGGCGGCGTCGGATGCGCCTGCACAAACACGTCGACGAACAGGCGATCCACGGCGTCGTGGTCCACGGTGATCTTCTTGTACCGCGCGTCCGTTCCGACGGTCGCGCCGGTCAGTTCGAGGCGATTGAGCGTGCTCTTGCCCGCACCAGGCGCCGCGAGATCGGCCGACTCTGCGAGTACCGCGATGAGCGGGTCGTGGCGGAGCGCGTCGTGATCATTCAGATCCTCGTAGCCGAGCGCGAGCCCGTACACGCGCTGCCGCACCAGCGCCGCGACGGCGTGCGTCACGCGCGCCGGATCGCGATGATCCGTGAAGCACGCCGCGAACTGGCCCAAGAGATTCGTCGCCCGATCCACCTCGCGCAGCAGCACGGCACCGCCGTCGGACGTCAGCGTGCCCCCGTCAAATCGCGCCACCACCGCGCGACCGGCCACCCCTTGAAACATCAGCGCCCCGCTCGTACACTCTGTCTGCATAGCGGCTGTCTCCGTGTGGTGTGTAGGTCGTTCTCGACAAACACCTTATACCACGTGGGGCAGCCGTTATTCAATAGCGTGGTGAGAAATCCGGGCTAG
>JANMNM010000277.1:0-2512 GCA_031373905.1 Gemmatimonadaceae bacterium
GCGCTACGTGCTGCTCAATCCCGTCCGGGCGCGCCTGGTGGACACGGCCGCGGCGTGGCGCTGGTCCAGCGCGCGCGCCTACCTCACCGGGGCGCGGGATGGGCTCACGAACCCGTGGCGGCTGCTCGGCCTGATCCCGGATATGTCGGCGTATCTCGCGGCGCGATCCGATGCGGTGCGGGTCGAACGATTGCGCGTCGCGGAGACGATCGGGCGGCCCGCGGCCGACGCGGACTTCCTGCGGCGGCTGGAGGTGGCGACGGGTCGGCGATTGCGGCCGCGCAGACGAGGCCCGATCGCCCGCGTCAGCGCGGGAGCTGGCGTCGCCGCACTCGACTGTCACCGGAACACGCAATAACGTGCGATGAGTGCACTGTCACCGGAATTTGCAGGATCGTTCAGAGCCCTCTCACGACTCCCACGATGCCACTCCGCCGCGTCACTGAAATCGTCGGTTGCGCGCTCATGCTCAGCGTGTCGGCCTGCGCCCGCACGAGCACCCTCCCGGCTCCTGTCGGCGTACCCGCCCTCAGGCACACCGAGGCCGATGTTCATTTCATGACCGGGATGATCCATCACCACGCGCAGGCGGTCCTGATCGCGGGCTGGGCGCCCTCGCACGGCGCGAGCGCCGAACTGCAGCGACTCTGCGAGCGGATCGTGGTCGGGCAGCGGGACGAAATCGCTCTGATGCAAAACTGGCTGCGCTCGAAGGGCGCACCCGTCCCCGCCGCGACGGCGGGTCCGATGACGATGACGATGGGCAGCGGCATGGTCCATGAAATGCTCATGCCTGGCATGCTCGACGACGCCGAGGTCAAGGCGCTCAACGCCGCGCGCGGAGCGGAGTTCGACCGGCTGTTCCTCCTCGGCATGATCAAGCACCATGAAGGCGCGATCAGCATGGTGGACGAGTTGCTGGCGTCGGCGGGTGCGGCGCAGGACGAGACCGTGTTTCGCTTTTCCTCCGACGTGGTCGCCGACCAGACCACAGAGATCCGCGTGATGAGGCAGATGCTGGCCGCACGCGGCCACGCTGAGCCACAGTGAACCCACTCCCCCTCCGAGGTCCCATGTCCGCGCCGCTCCTCACCTTCATGCGCGCGGCGAGTGCCGCGCTTCTTCTCACGGCGTGCGCGAAGAGCACGACGGTGGCCCCGTCGCCGTCTCCCGCGCGGGACGCACGCGTCGGCTTGCGATCCGGCCTCTACAACGCCGGCGAAGCGATCTCCAACCTCGAGCTGATGGCGACGGTCAAGTCACCGGCCGGGTTCGAAGGTGCCACCAATTCCGACCTGGCCTTTCGCGGCAACTACGCAATTCAAGGCAACTACAACGGCTTCAACGTCTGGGACATCTCGAACCCACGGCGCCCGTCGCTGGTGAAGTCGTATCTCTGCCCCGCGTCGCAGAGCGATGTGTCCGTCTACAAGAACCTCCTGTTCGTGTCGGCCGAGGGGCTCAGCGGCCGACTCGACTGCGGCGCGCAGGGGGTGCAGGACACCGTGAGCAGCATGCGAATCCGCGGACTGCGCATCTTCGACGCCACTGACATCGCGAACCCCAGGTACATCGGCAACGTCCAGACCTGCCGCGGCTCGCACACGCACACGGTCGTCGAGGACCCGAATGACAAGGCCAACGTCTACATCTACATCTCGGGATCGTCCGGCGTGCGCTCACCGGGCGAACTCCCCGGCTGCGTGAACGTGAACCCGGACAACGACCCGAACTCCTCGCTCTTCCGCATCGAGGTGATTCAGGTCCCGCTCGCGCGTCCGCAGGACGCCCGCATGATCACGTCGGCGCGCATCTTCGAGGGGCTCACGGCACCCTCACGCCACGCCGACATTCTGACCGCCGAGGACTCGGCCCGCATCGCGGCGCGTGCACGGACCCAACCCCCTCGTGCACCGCGTCCCGGGCCCATGCGCGGCGGCGGACCGACGCAGTGCCACGACATCACCGTCTACCCGTCGCTCGGACTCGCGGGTGGCGCCTGCGGCGGCTACGGACTGCTGATCGACATCAGCGACGTGAAGAACCCGGTCCGCATCGATGCCGCTGCGGACTCGAATTTCGCAGTCTGGCATTCGGCAACCTACAGCAATGACGGCTCGAAGATCCTGTTCACGGATGAATGGGGCGGCGGCACCGCCCCCCGCTGCCGTGCGACCGACAAGCCCGAGTGGGGCGCCAACGCGATCTTCTCGATCGTGAACCGCAAACTCAAGTTCCACTCGTACTACAAGATCCCCGCGCCGCAAACCAGCGTCGAGAACTGCGTGGCCCACAACGGCTCGCTGGTTCCGATCCCCGGTCGCGACATCATGGTACAGGGCTGGTATCAGGGTGGAATTTCCATCTTCGACTGGTCCAACCCGGACAAGCCAGTCGAAATCGCCTACCACGATCGCGGGCCGGTGAGCGACTCCACACTGGTCAGCGGAGGCTCGTGGTCCGTGTACTGGTACAACGGCACCATCGTCTCGTCCGAGATTGCGCGCGGACT
>JANMNM010000303.1:0-4010 GCA_031373905.1 Gemmatimonadaceae bacterium
CAGGACGCCGGCGGTGTTTCGCCGGAAGTACCGGAACACCGGCAATCCGGATGTCCTGATCAGGTTGCGTGCGATGATTTCCGGTGCCTGGCGGTTCACCTTGCGATAGAGAATCACGCGCTGCCCGCCCGGGATCGGCGATGTGCCAGTGTCTGATGCGACGTAGTAGTTGATCGTCTCTGCGTTGCTGACGTACGAGGCCGACGGGTACGTGTTGCTGGAGGTCGGCAATGTGATCGACGTACCGGGCGAGAGTGCCCCGAGCGCGGTGCTGTCAGCATCCGGATCGTAGAACACAGCCACCATGTCGTTGGTGCGCGCCGTCACCATGTTCGCGTTGAACGACACTGCGTCGATTGCCGTCCTCACCAGCAGCGGCTGACCGTCAAATACGCCGACGCCCGTGTTACGCAGATCCTGTTCGACGGCATCCACCGCGAATGTCGCCGAGCGCGATGCATCCGCGCGACCTGCGGTCCGGTTCACGGCGCCCGTCTGCGCCTGATACAGCGGCGCGGCAAGCGAGATCAGCACCAGTGTGACTGAAATGGCGAGCAGCAGTTCGAGTGTCGTGAAGCCACGACGCATGCGTCCGGGGTTCGCCAGGCCGTGGCAGTGTAGCTGTCGCATCAGAACGCTCCAACGAAGGAAGTCTTGGCAACCGACCCACGCCCACCGGGCAGATTCACCTTGACGGTGACGATCTTGTAGTCCACCGTGTCCGCCGTCGTCCCGCCCACACGGCTGACCTGTGTGGTTCGCGAGTAGCCGGGCAATCCGCTCAGCGCGGACTCATTGGTCGTCATCGTGTCGAGTGCCGTGTACGGCGTGGTGGTCCGGACGGATTCGAGACGCTCATTTGCCAGCTGCTGCGCACGAGCGAGCATCCGGGCCCGCGAGTCGGACTGTTGATACTTCACGGTGAATCCGGCCATCGCCAGCAGTGCGGCCGTGAGAATCATGGTCGCCACGATCACTTCCACGAGCGTGAAGCCCGTACGATTCGAAAGCCGACGCGCTGCGATTTCTGCACTGGGCGGGACCATATTCATGTTCCCGCCCGGACCCAGCCGTTCGACGCGTATTTGAATCCGTCAGCGCGACCGGTGCTCTGCGTGATGTACACCGCGCGCGACGCACCGGCATCGCTCGCTTTCGACGAGAGGAACAGTGCGACGTCGGAACTCGCCGCACCGTTGCGCCGGAAGATCACTGATGGATACGCGTCAATGGTCTTGGGCTTGACGAAGCTCGTGACTCCCGACAGCCCGTCGAGCGGCGCCGGCGCGGCAGAGAACTTCACGCCGCTCTCGAGCGCCACCCAGACCGCGCGGTCGCCGGTGTCGAACGTGTTCGAGTTGTTCTTGTCTTCGACCAGACGCACGCGACCGTTCGGCACGTCAATGCTGACGATCACATTGTGCTGCTTCGTGAGCGCCGTCCGCTGCGCCTGCATCATCACCGTCATCACCTGTCGCAATGCGGCATCACTGCGCATTCGACTGAGGTCGATCCGCGGGACCGCCATCCCGGCGACGATACCCATGATCACCAGGGTCGTAACCAGCTCAATCATCGAGAAGCCGCTTCGTCGCGACGTCCGCATCGGGGCCTGCCAGGGCTGCAAGGTTAGGGATTCCACACGGCAAGACGACCATGAGGAAATCCCGTAACAGCCCAGTCCGCTAAAGTCCGGACACGTCCCGGCCGGCTGCTCCCCTCAGGTCCTCGACCGCGTCCAACGGGAGCCGTCAAAACGCCAGATCTGGATCCCGCCGGTCCGCGCGGTGACATGAATCGCCCGCCAGGCCCGGGGAAGCCCGGGGTCGCTGGTGAGGTAGAGCACCAGGTCAGCGCTTGCGCCTCCGCCCCTGCGAAAGACGACCCCTCCCGACGCCACCGGCCCCTCGGCTCTCTGCGCCCCCGCCCGGAGCCCCCCGCCGCCAGGGCCAATCAACAGAGGCCTGGGCGGATCAACGATGGAGGCGGCGGGGTCGAGGTCCACCCAGGCCTCCACTTCGCGGCCATCGCGAACGTGGTTCCCATGTCCGTCGGTCACGGTGCCCAGCCTGTGCCCTGCCGAGTCGATCCGGACCAGGACGTCACGCCGGAGTCGTCGGGCGTCGCGAGCGGCACCGGCGAAAACGCCCGCTGCCTGACGTGCGATCGCATCCGACCGGAACCTGGTCAGATCCATGTGCGGCGCGGCGAGCGCCGTCATCAGCGTGACGATTAACAGCGCCACCAGCAAACCGGCAAATGACTGACCGAGGCGCTGTGGCAGGTTTGGACGCGACAAAGGCGATGCTCCGGGTGGAAGCGTTCGATCCGCGCCAAGAGACGAGTAGCTGAGGCCGGCGCAACCGTGGCCGGCCGGCACCGACGACCCGGACAGACCTGCACCGACGTGCAAGGCACGATACGTTCGACGGATCGCACGCACCGTCCCCTCCTCGTCGATCGCATGTCCGCTGCCCCACGTGCCGCCCGCTGGGTCCCCTGTCAACAGTTCGGGAACGAACCGGAGGCGAGCATCGCGGTCGCGATTCTGGACGGCTCGGGAATTCCAGCCATCATTCGCAGCAACGACTCGGTCGGTCTCTTCGGCGGAACGTTTCAGGGATTTTCGCATCTGGGCGTCACGCTCCTGGTACCGGATATCGCGCTGGAGGCAGCCCGGACCGTCCTCGCGCTGAACGCAAGCGAGTAGCGTGCTGCTCATCGGCTTGACCGGCAACATTGCCGCGGGCAAGAGCACCCTCGCCCACGCCTTCGCCGAGCGCGGCGCACTCGTGATCGACAGTGATCTGGCGGCGCGTGAGGCGGTGGCTCCGGGCACGCCCGGCCTGAGAGCCATCATCGCGACCTTCGGCTCCGGGATGCTCACCGCGGATGGTTCGCTCGATCGGGCGCGCCTTGGACGCCGTGTCTTCGACGATGTGGCGGCGCGGCGCGTACTCGAGTCCATCGTGCATCCGGCCGTCGAGGCATCGCGACAACGCGCGGTCCGTGATGCACGCGCCGCCGGCCGACCGGTCGTCGTCTGTGACATCCCGCTGCTCTTCGAGGCGCATCTCGCCTGGCAGTTTCCACGGATAATCCTTGTGGACGCACCATGCAGCATCCGGATCAGCCGACTCGTGCACGATCGCGGCATGTCGCAAGGGGACGCGGCGGCACGCATCGCCTCGCAGATGCCTGCGACGCTCAAGCGACCCCGCGCCGACCTCGTGGTCGACAACGACGGCGACCGCGCCACGCTTGCCGGGCGAATCGTGACAGCGTGGGACCGGGTACGGCGGTGGTCACTGGTTGCCGGCACCGGCCACGCGGCCTAGACTGCCGGTCGTCAATTCTCACAACGTCTTTTCGGAGCGCTCCGTGTCGCAGATCCCCCCGACTCTCCAATACACGAAGGATCACGAGTACGTCGCCGGCGCTGCCGATGCTGATGTCGTGACCATCGGAATCACCGACTTCGCGCAGGGCGAGCTGGGAGACATCGTCTACCTCGACTTGCCGAAAGTCGGTGCCACCTTTGCCGAGCACGCGGTGTTCGGGACGATCGAGGCAGTCAAGGCGGTGAGTGAGTTGTACGCCCCGCTGGCCGGCGAGATCATCGAAGTGAACCCTCGCCTCAACGACGAACCGGCGCTGGTGAACACGGATCCGTACGGCGACGGCTGGATGATCCGCATGAAGCTGACCGACAAGGCGGCTCGCGCCGGCTTGATGAATGCGGACGCGTATGCGGCGCTCGTGAACTAGTGTGTTGAAGCGGAAGTTCGCAGCAAAAGCAGGGCCGAGGAATTCTGGTGACTGGCGAGGCGAAAACCAGAGCGATACCGGTAGGTATCGCGAGGATTTTCAACGCGGCCAGACGCCAGAAGGACCGGCCATTCTGATGCGAACTTCCGCTTCATCACACTGACCTGCGCCACGCTGGAAACGACGGCGGGGCGGCAACACACGCAGATTACCGCCCCCCCGCGTTATTTTAAAGGCGTGTT
>JANMNM010000309.1:0-5302 GCA_031373905.1 Gemmatimonadaceae bacterium
CCGCCGTTCAACGACAGCGACTGGTTCCGGAAGGACGATGATGTGCGGTGGCAGTACGGAGTGCCGCCGAAAGGGAATGCGAACTTCGCGTGGGTGCAGCACTTCATTCACCATCTCGCGCCGAACGGGTATGCGGGGTTCGTGCTGGCGAATGGGAGTATGTCGTCGAATCAGTCGGGGGAAGGAGAGATTCGAAAGGCGCTGATCGAGGCGGATCTAGTGGATTGCATGGTGGCGTTGCCGGGGCAGTTGTTCTACAGCACGCAGATTCCGGTGTGTTTGTGGTTTTTGGCGAAGGCGAAAGCGGCGGACACGGGGCGTGGGTTTCGGGATCGGCGGAAGGAGACGTTGCTTATTGATGCGCGGAAGCTGGGGACGTTGATTGATCGGGTGCATCGGGAGCTGACGGATGCGGATTTGGGGAGGATCTCGGGAACGTATCATGCGTGGCGGGGGGATCGTGACGCCGGTGTTTACGCGGATGTTGCTGGGTTTTGTAAGTCGGCAACGACGAGTGACATCGGTGCGCACGGGTATGTGCTGACGCCGGGGCGGTATGTGGGTGCGGAAGATGTGGAGGATGACGGGGAGCCGTTTGAGGCGAAGATGGCGCGGTTGACGAACGAGATCGAATCGCATTTCAATGAATCTGCGGAACTTGAAACCGTCATCAGAGCAAATCTCCGGCGGTTCGGCTATGACGGCTAAGGTGCACCGGACGACGTTCCAGCGCCTCATCGATGATGGGAAGCTAGAAATCGGCGATGGCTACCGTGCGCAGAACAGTGAGCTTGGCGGCGAAGGCCCAATCTTCTTGCGTGCAGGCCATGTGACTGACACGGGCATTGATTTCGCGGGCGTCGAGCGATTTCATCTGCACCTTGCCGGAAAAGTGCGCTCGAAGATGTCAAGAATCGGTGATACCGTCGTGACGACAAAAGGCAATAGCACTGGGCGAACTTCGTTCGTCACGGCGCGGTTGCCGCAATTCGTGTACTCGCCGCATCTCAGCTACTGGCGGAGCCGGAACGCAGCAGAGCTGTGCAGTGGGTTTCTTCGGTATTGGTCACAGAGCGCCGAATTCATTGAGCAGCTTTCCGGTATGAAGGCATCGACAGACATGGCACCGTATCTCAGCCTGACTGATCAGCGCCGACTTCGGATCACGCTTCCGACTATCATCGATCAAGAGGCAATCGCGTCAGCACTTGGAGCTCTCGACGACAAAATCGAGTTGAACCGCCGGATGAACGCCACGCTCGAGGCCATGGCACGTGCGCTGTTCCAGAGTTGGTTCGTGGATTTTGATCCGGTGCGTGCCAAGCTGGATGGGCGAGAGCCGGTTGGGATGGACGCGGAGACCGCGGCGTTGTTTCCGGATGGGTTTGACGAGTCGACGCTTGGGCAGATTCCGCGCGGCTGGCGCGCAGGGCAGCTCGGTCAGCTCTGCAACCTGAAGCGTGGCCATGATCTCCCCACATCCACGAGAACGGCCGGTTCCATTCCGATCGTGTCCTCCTCCGGAATCACCGGCACGCATGGTTCGGCAATGGCGAGTGGGCCGGGCGTCGTGACCGGGCGCTACGGCACCATCGGAAAGGTGTTCTACGTCGCGTCTGATTTCTGGCCGCTCAACACGACACTGTACGTCGACGACTTTCGTGGGAATCCCGCGCGCTTCGTGTTTCATGCACTCGAGCTGATTGAGTACCGGAAATACTCAGACAAGGGAGCCGTGCCGGGCATCAACAGGAACGAGTTGCTCACTGATCCAATCGTGCTGCCTCCGGAAGCCCTAAGACAGCGATTTGCAACCCTCGTCGCTCCGCTGTGGGCGCGCAACGAGCAGAACACCGCTGAATCAGTGAACTTGGCTGCGATGCGTGACACACTCCTGCCACAGCTCTTGAGCGGCGCGTTGCGTGTGACAAACGGGTGCGGGTGCACGCTCGATACGGAGAACTGAGTTTGCGACTCGGCGTAATCGCGGGTATGCCTCGGGACCTCTCGGTCCTGGAGATGTCTTCAACGCAAGCGCGGGCTTTCTTCCTGAAGCAGGAGAACTACTGCGGCATTGAGCTTCCCGTCTACTTCAGGTTCGATCCGATCTTGGCGTCGGTCGCTAAGGCACTTAGCGGACAGCAGCTTTCAGACCTGTCCTCAAACCCACGGAATCACGATGGAGTGAACTACACGTTTCTGTCCAACAAGGATGGCCGTCACGCGTGGCGGCCATTTCAATTGATCCATCCAGCGCTCTACGTGTCGCTTGTTGGAGGTCTCACTGCCGCCGCGCAGTGGAAGGTGATCCGCGATCGGTTGAGAACGTTCCACTCCCTACCGAACTTCAAGTGCTTGAGCGTGCCGCTGCAAGCGGCAGCACGAAGTACGAACAAGGCGGCACAGATCCTCAACTGGTGGCAGGGGATCGAGCAAGCGTCGATTGAGCTCGCACTGGAGTACAACTATGTCGTCCACGCTGACATAGCCGATTGCTATGCTCAGATCTACACGCATTCGATTGCGTGGGCTCTCCACGGCAAGGCGTTCGCCAAAGCAAATCGAGGTGACCGTTCGCTCATTGGCAATGTGATTGATTCGCACATTCAGAACATGCGGAACGGGCAGACGAACGGAATTCCACAGGGCTCCGCACTGATGGATTTCATCGCGGAAATCGTACTTGGTTATGCCGATCTCGAGCTGAGCCAGGCGTTAGCGGCGCTCGGAGTCTCGGAGTTTCAGATTCTTCGCTACCGGGACGACTATCGCATCTTTGTTCAGAATCCTCAGCATGGTGAAGCGATTCTGAAGGCGCTCACCGAAGTCTTGATTGACCTGGGGCTGAAGCTGAATTCGTCCAAGACTGCCGCGTCATCAACAGTGATCAGGCAGTCAGTGAAGGCTGACAAACGCGCGTGGCTCAGGAGCAAGCAGTCTGAGAGAGACCTTCAAAAGCATCTGCTCATCATTCACGCGCACGGTGAAGACTATCCAAACTCCGGCAGCCTCGTGCGCGCGCTCACGGAGTTTCACGAAAAGCTGAGCAAAGCGTCCCGAGTGCAAAACCCGCGCGCCCTGATCAGCATCGTGGTCGACATTGCCTACCACAGCCCGAGGGCATTCCCAGTCTGCGCCGCGATTGTCAGCTACCTGTTGCGCAAGATTGGTACGAAGAAGGAACGCGTCGCGCTCATCGGACTCATTCATGACCGGCTTGCGCAGTTGCCGAACACAGGGCACATGGAGGTCTGGCTTCAGCGCATCAGCCACTCGATCGAGCCACACATGGGATACGCTGAGCTGCTGTGCAAGCTCGTCTCAGGGCAACCGGTTTCCCCTTGGAACAACTCGTGGATCACGTCAAATGCCCTCAAGGCCGCGCTGGATCCGGCGCAGCTTATCAACACGGCGAAGCTGAAGTCCGTAGCATCGATGATCCGGCCCGTCGAGATTCGAGTGTTCCCTCTCAACGGATACTGAGATGACGACCGCATCCAGCATTGAGAACGGGAGCGCTATGAGAGAGGGGGCGCCCTCCGTATGCGCCGTCATCTGCTCAGCGCTTAGCCGCTGCCGCTCCGAACATTGGCTTGTTGGCTCCGCACATTTGATGGTGAGTTCCGAACATTTGGCATCGAGCGCCGCACATTGTCGTGATTGTGTCATCCGATTCCCGCACACAACAGCTTATCGCTGCGCGTTGGAGGTGGCACCTTTGCTCTCAACGCGAGATGGGTTGCTGCACGGTGCGCTGCCGTACACGGTCGACGACCGAGCACGCGATCACGGCGACGTGTTTGATTGTGTTTTCGCTGCACCGCCAGCCCATCACGCACGGCGGTTGCGGTCTCGTGCCAGAACCGGTCAGCACTCGTTGCGGCGTCGGCGCACACACCTATAGGCTCTGACATGCCGCCTGACACCTCCACCCTCATCCTCTACCAAACCGAAGACGGCCGCACCCGAATCGAGTGCCGCTTCGCGGACGACACCCTCTGGCTGACCCAGATCCAGTTGGCGGAGCTGTTCCAGACCTCCGTTCCGAACATCAACATCCACCTCAAGGCGATCTACGACGAGGCGGAGCTTGCATCCGAGGCAACTATTAAGTCCCGCTTAATAGTTCAAACCGAGGGGTCGCGGGAAGTTTCCCGCCCCGTGCTGCACTACGCCCTCCCCGCCATCCTCGCCGTCGGCTTCCGCGTCCGGTCCCCTCGCGGCACCCAGTTCCGCCAGTGGGCCACCGCCCGGCTGACCGAGTTCCTGGTGAAAGGCTTCACCATGGACGACGAGCGGCTCAAGAACCCGCCCGGCGCCGGACAGGTCGACTACTTCGACGAGCTGCTGGAACGGATCCGCGATATCCGCGCCAGCGAACGCCGCATGTACCTGCGCGTGCGAGACATCCTCGCCCTAGCCGCCGACTACGATCCGTCACAGGCCGAAACGCAGCAGTTCTTCCAGACCATCCAGAACGCGCTCCACTTCGCCGCCACTGGCAAGACGGCACCCGAACTGATCCTCGAACGCGCCGACGCCACTCAGCCTAACATGGGCCTGACCACCTGGCGCAGCGGCGTGGTGCGGAAGGGTGACGTGACCATCGCCAAGAATTACCTGCGCGAGGGCGAGGTCGAGGAGCTGAATCGCCTCGTCGTGATGTTTCTTGATTTCGCCGAGGATCAGGCCAGGCGACGCAAGCAGATCTTCCTGCAGAACTGGGTCACCCGGCTGCACGACTTCCTGCGGCTCAATGATCGCCCGATTCTCACCGATGCCGGCCAGGTGAGCCGGTCACAGGCCGATGACAAGGCCGCGCGCGAGTTCGATGCGTTCGCGGCGCGGCGGCGGCAGGGAGTCGAGGCCCTCGGCGAAGCCGATGCGCTCAAGGCGCTGGAAGCAGAAGTGTCGAAGCTGCCGACGCGCACAACGCGTCAGCCGAAAGGCCGAAACCCGTCACAGGCAGACCAGTGAGCGGCCTGTCAGGGTCCGAGTCGGGCATCTCGACAGCTTCCGCCGAGGCGCAGCGCGCAAGCGTGCCCCCGTCATGACGCTCAACGAATCCACCGTCGAGGAAGCGGCCCTCTCGTGGTTCCACGAGCTCGGCTACGCCATCGCAGCCGGCCCGCAGCTCGCTCCCGGCGAACCCGCCTCCGAGCGCGATTCCTTCGCCGACGTCGTCCTCGTTGGCCGCCTGCGCGACGCCATCGCGAAACTCAATCCGCAGATCCCGGCCGACGCGCGGGACGAAGCACTGCGCAAAGTCACCCGGATCGGCTCACCATCACTGCTCCAGACC
>JANMNM010000330.1:0-2100 GCA_031373905.1 Gemmatimonadaceae bacterium
GCGATGTAATTCCCATTCTGGCCAACGAACCAGACACGCCCTTGTTCGTCTGCGTACGGATCGCGTGGTCGCGATTCAGCGCCGTATGGGACGGTCCATTCTCGCAGCGCTGGAGCGGGCGCGTCGGATGTACGAGTGCCCTGCGCAAGCAGGGGATCGCCGAGCGTGATGGCCGCGATCGGCGTGATGACGAGAGCGAGTCGCATGGAAGTCTCCGCGTGGTGTCAGTGGAATATACGCGCGGGCGGTGCGGCGGCGTTGCAGTGGCCTGCCGCAACTCCATGCCCGCCGCTGCCGGCTAGAAGCGGTCGAGATCCTTCGCTGACACCACGCGACCACCGAACCGCGAGCGAACCTCGGCCAGCAGTGTCGCGTCCGTCGCGCCGAACCAGAGCTGGTGATACAGCACCAGCAGGCCGGGGCGCGCAGCGGTGGCGATGTCTCCGAGCTGCGTGGCGGAGGTGTGTGCCTGCGAGTGATATGGCTTGCGGGCGTCGGGGATGCTCGTGAATCCCGAGTCGGAGTAGACCTCATGCACGAGGATGTCGCATCCATTGCATTCGCGAGCGATGGCCGGATTGGCGCGGGCGTCTCCGCTGATGACGATCACCTTGTCCGGCGTCTGGATCCGGTATCCGAACGCGTGCTCCCACGTGCTGTGCGGCATAGCGAAGGCCCGGATGCTGACGCGGGCATCGGTGTAGACGGTACCTTCGCGGATCTCATGCACATTCGCCTTGTACGCGTCGGCCGCCGGGCCGCCGGGGCTGTTGAGTCGTTCGGCGATGTCTTCCCGATTGCCGTCGACGATTGACGTCAGGAGGCGGCGTGTGCCGCGCGGGCCGTAGAGCTCGAGTCGCGACTTGCGGCCCTGGATCCAGGGAGTGAACAGCACATCGTTCAGGCCCATTGTGTGATCCGAATGCAGGTGCGTCAGGAACAGCATACCGAGGCGCTGTGGCTGCAGCGCCGTGACGCCGGTTCGCGCGGCGGCAGCGGCGCGCCGCACCACGCCTGTACCTGCGTCGAAGAGATAGGCGACGCTGTCGACGACGACGGCCACCGCTGGTCCGGCGCGCTCAGGATCGGGAATCGGTGTGCCGCTGCCAAGAATGATCAACTGCGTGCGTGATGCCTGCGCACTGGCGACGCCCGTTGAGAACAGCGACAGCGCACAGGCCACCGTCGTCGTCGCTGCCAGCGCCAGACGGCGTGTCACCCGCGCGACGCTTTCCATGCGGCAAGCACGGTTGCTTCGCGATCCGGCGCGAGTCCCGCACGCGCTTTCTCCTGTTCCGCCGCAGGTCGCGTGCGATACCACGCAAGCGTTGCCTGTGCCGTCTCGGCGAGCGGACGGAAGGTCAGTCCCGCTGCGTAGGCTTTTTCACAGATCACGCGCGCGAAGCCCGCCGTGCGTCCCACCGGCGGCACCCAGACGGGCATGTCGCTCCACGCCCGGACCTGATTGGCCGCGAGAAACTCGGCAGGCACCCAGACGAACTGCGCGCCGCTGGTGGTGACGGCCTTGATGCCGTACAGCATCTCGGCCATCGACGTCGGTGTGCGCGGGCCGGTGGCGTTGAACGTGCCGAGTGTTCTCTGCTCAGCGAGGCGGACGATCCACTCGCCCAGATCGCGCGCGTCGACGTACTGCACGGGATCCGCCGGTGTGCCTGGCGCAAGCACGGTGCCACCGCGATCGATGCGAACGGGCCAGTACGAGAATCGATCGGAGAGATCGCCCGGGCCGACGATCAGGCCGGGCCGCACGATCGTGACATTCTCACCGAACTGCGTGCGTGCCTCGAATTCGCTGCGGACCTTGTTCTGACCGTATTGCGTCTGGTTGAATGGTGCATCGATGTCCACAGGCGCGAGCAGCGGTCCAGACTCATCGAATGGCGCGGAGCTGTCCGAGAACACGGAGATCGTGGACACGAACAGGTAGTGCTTCGTCTTGCCGCGCAGTGCGCGCCCCGCATCGCGAACCCACTTCGGATTCGACGTCGGGTTGTCGATCACGACGTCCCACTGTCCGCTCTCGAGCGCCTTGTGCCCGTCCGGCAGGTTGCGGTCACCGATCAGTCGCGGTATGCCGGG
>JANMNM010000011.1:0-2366 GCA_031373905.1 Gemmatimonadaceae bacterium
AGGAGCATCAAGGCCAGCATCCCGTCGATTTCAGGTTCGCGGAGGATCTCGCGGAGCAGCCGGCACAGCCGGATTGCCTCGGCGGACAGGTCGTGACGCGTGAGTGCGTCGCCGGAACTCGCGAGGTAACCCTCGTTGAAGTCGAGATAGACCACTTGCAGCACCGAGTCCAGGCGCGTTGGCAACTCGGCGGTTTCCGGCACCTGATACGGGATGCGCGCGTTCCGGATCTTCTGTTTCGCGCGAACGATGCGCTGCGCCACCGTGGGCGCGGGCGCGAGGAAGGCGTGCGCGATCTCCTCGGTCGTGAGGCCGCAGACTTCACGCAGTGTCAACGCGACTTGCGCATCGCGCGCGAGCGCTGGATGACAACAGGTGAAGATCAGCCGAAGCTGGTCGTCGGCGACGTCATCGTCGGTGCCCGCATCCGGGGCGGCGTGCAGCGCGTCGGCGATTGCCTGTTCCGATTGACCGAGTCGCGCGTCCCGTCGCTGTGCATCGATGGCACGGAATCGTGCGGTCGACACGAGCCACGCGCGAGGATTGTGTGGCACACCATCGCGGCTCCACTGCCGCATCGCGACGGCGAAGGCATCATGCATGGCCTCTTCAGCCCGATCGAAATCTCCAAGCAATCGGATCAACGTGGCGAGCACACGACGGGACTCGGTCCGGTACACCGCACCAACGCGGTCGCGGATCGTGTCCGCCGTCTGCTCGCCAGCCGATTCCATCACTGCGCTACTGCGGACCTTGCACGTTGACCGGCCGGACCTCGATACTGCCGATGCGTGCCGAGGGAATCCGGGACGCGATCTGGATCGCCTCATTCAGGTCCACGGCATCGATCAGGTAGAAGCCGCCGAGCTGTTCCTTCGTTTCGGCGAATGGTCCGTCGGTCGTGCTGAGTACGCCCTGTCTGATGCGCACCGTGGTGGCGGTGTGGGTGGGCTTCAGTTCCTCGCCCACGATCATCTTGCCGGCGGCAATCAGGTCGTTGGTGAAGCTGAAGTACTCGCCCATGAAGGCTTTCCCTTCGCTTTCACTCATGGCGGCAAGCTTACTCTCTTCATCGTAGATCAGGCACAGGTACTTCATGGGGACCCTCCGGGGTCGGGAGTGATGGGTGCTGCTGGACACCCCATGGTCGATCGGGGGCCCGCCAATTCGACATCGGTCACGTGCCACCCTGCCGGGTACC
Organism: Gemmatimonadaceae bacterium; assembly: GCA_031373905.1. Lineage (GTDB taxonomy): Bacteria > Gemmatimonadota > Gemmatimonadetes > Gemmatimonadales > Gemmatimonadaceae > JACMLX01. The sequence continues at coordinate 1,202 of JANMNM010000011.1, forward strand.
GCTGCTGAGGGCAAGGAACGCTCAAGTCAGCCGTTGCGCCATTCCCGCCTATGGTGGCTGGTTAGGCTTGGACTGTTCACCGTCGATTCTCCAGTGTGGAGCTTGCATGCGTCTTCCGTTCGCGTTCTGGTCGCTGTCGCCCGTGTTGGTACTGGCACTCGGCGTCAATGCGGTGCCAGTGGCTGCTCAGCCGCCAGCGCCACGCGCCGCCCCCGCCGTGACGCTGATCCGCGCCGCCCGGCTCATCATCGGGGATGGCACCCAGCTGGAGTCGCCGGCGGTCGTCATCACGGGGGACCGGATCACGGCGGTTGGTCCCGCCTCCACGGTCCGGGTGCCGGCTGGCGCCCGCGTGATCGACATGCTCGGTGCGACGCTGATGCCCGGTTTCTTCGACATGCACACGCACCTGACGTCGATCGACAACGACGGCGGCGATCTCGCGGTGCTGCGTGAGACCGCGGCGCATGGCGCGATCTACGCGGTGATCAACGCGAGGAAGACGCTCGAGGCGGGATTCACCACGATCCGCGAGGCTGGCTCGACGAACTACGTCGATGTGGCCGTGCGCGATGCGATCGATCGTGGCCTGATTCCCGGACCACGGATCCATGCCTCGGGCCCATCACTTGGCAGCACCGGTGGGCACGCGGATGTGAATGGCTGGAGCCCCACGATCGCCATCCCCGGAACGGGGGCGATTGTCGATGGTCCCGATGCAATACGCCGCCAGGTGCGGCTGAACGTGAAGTACGGTGCCGATCAGATCAAGTTCGTGGCAACGGGCGGTATTCTGTCAGTCGGTGACGCCGTCAACGCACCGCAGTTCGGTGAGGATGAGATGCGGGCGCTGGTCGAAGAAGCAACGCGCCTGGGGCGGAAGGTGATGGCACATGCCCATGGTGGCGCGGGCCTGCTTGCCGCAGTGAAGGCAGGTGCGGCATCCATCGAGCACGGCAGCCTCGTGGATGACGAGGCGATCACCGCCATGAAGTCACGCGGAACGTACCTCGTACCGACCCTGATCATTCTCGAGGAGATCGTCAGCGATGGTGTGCGAAAGGGTGTGCCTGCCAACTCCATTGCGAAGGCGACCGCGATCGCCGTCGAGCGCCGCACGCGCCTGCGACACGCCTACCAGTCAGGCGTGAAGTTCGCCCTCGGT
>JANMNM010000020.1:0-25428 GCA_031373905.1 Gemmatimonadaceae bacterium
GGCGCCGTACTTTCTGTTAAACTGTTTAGTTTGGGTGCGCCCCCTCCCCGGTGGGCTGGGGCGCCCGCGACGAGAGTGGCAGCGGTGGTCACGACGTCGTCCACGAGCACGCAGTGCGCACCCTGCACGAGAGGGGAACCAACCGAAGCCGCGGAAAATGCACGGGTTACGTTCACCAGTCTCTCACCGGGTGTCAACCGCGTCTGACTGGCGGGCATGCGCGAGCACGTCAGCGCCCGTGCCACGGGCAGCCTCCAATGCTCGGCGAGCGCCTCTGCGAGCACCTCCGCCTGGTTGTAACCGCGCTCGCGCTGGCGCCACCCGACCAATGGCACCGGCACCAGGCACGTCCGCTCGCGCATGACGTCCGCCGGCCAATGCAGGCGAGCCATCTCGGACGCCATGCCACGCGCAACGTCGGGCCAGCCATCGTACTTCAGCGCGTGCACCAGTCGGCTGGCGATTCCACGCCTTGACATCCACGCCACGGATCGCACTGCCCGCACGTACGGCGGGAGCGGATCGCACCATCGGCATGGATCGTCAGGCGCAGCGTCGTAGGCTGCGGGATGCCCACAGCGCCGACACTGGGGGTGCTGCAGTCGATCGAGACGGCTCCAGCAGAGCGGACAGGCCGGACCGGTATGCCGTCCGAGGGTGGCCTCGCAGAGCACACACACGCCGGGCAGCGCAAGTTCCAGCAGCGCCGCGGCCACCGACTGGAATTCGCGCAGCGCGTGCGCGAATACGACTGCCATTCAATCCGCCCGCCGTACAGCCGCCTGCAGTGCGCGGAGCATCACGTCACGGTCGGGCGCGACCCCGAACCAGGACGCCCAAGACCGCGCACCTTGCCCGATCAGCATCTGCACCCCGTCGGCGGCGAGTCGCCCCTCCTCCCGCGCCCGTCGCACCCAGGGTGTCGTACCGTCTCTGCGATAGACGAGATCAAGGCAGGCGGTGTCGTCAGCGAGCTGGTCGGGTTCGATGGGAAGCTCCTCGTCCAGCAGCCCGATCGATGTCGCGTTGACGACGAGCGTCGCGTTGCGCACGGCGTTGAACATGGCATCCTCCCTGACGGTGCGCCCGGTCGGTCCCAGGGCGACGAGCTGTCGCGCGCGATCCGCATCGCGTCCCCAGAGCGCGAGTCGAGCATCCGGCCAACGTGCGATCGCCACTGCGGCTGCGCGTGCTGCGCCACCAGATCCAAGAATCGCCACGCGAGCATGCGCAGGAATCTTTCCGATCAGTGCGACGACTGCGTCATCAAACCCGCCCACATCGGTGTTGTCTCCGTGCAGGAGCCCGTCCTCCGTCCACCACGTGTTCACCGCTCCAACGTGCGCGGCGAGTGGCGAGATGACGTCAACGATTGCGGCGACGCGTTCCTTGTGAGGAATCGTCACGTTGCCCGCGGCGCCTGTCGCCGCGAGCTCGCGCATCGTGGACCCCAGTGCTTCGCCATTGACGTCCATGACGTCATAGTGCGCTGCGATTTGTGCAGCCTCGAGCGCGGCGTTCTGGAACACGGGTGAGAGCGAATGCGCGACCGGCTGGCCCAGCAGCACGAGTCGCGCGGGTCGGCGCATCACCGCGACGTCGATGTCCGCTCTGACGCCAACCGGTCCAGTGCACGGCTGATCAGCGCGTGCAGCTCGTGGAACGTGTCTCGATACACGGTGATGTCGCCACCAATGGGATCGCTGACGGCGCGCGAATCCTCACCGTGGGTCGCGTAGGCGCTGAGCAGGTGCGCCTTGCCGGCTCCGCCCATCCGCTCCACCGCAAGCAGATGGCTCGGGCTCATCGTCAGCACGAGATCCGCGCCGGCAATCAAGGCGGGTGTGACCTGCCGTGATCGATGCCGGGAGAGATCCAGGCCGTGTTCCATGGCGATCAGCAGCGACCCTTCCGATGCGCCACTGGTGAAATCCGCTGCGACGCCAGCGCTGGCGACAACCAGTCCGTGCAGCTGACGCTGCGCAGCGATCGCGGATCCGATCACTTCAGCCATCGGACTCCGACACGTGTTCCCGGTGCAGACGAAGAGGACGCGGATCAGGGAATCAGGCATCGCCAAGCAGGTCAGGGACAGTCTCACGGAGCGTCGCTGCGCTGATCGCTCCCGGTCGGATGACGCGCACGCTTCGACCCGTGCAGTCTACAACGGTACTGGGCTGCGAGGGAGGCAGGGCGCCACCATCGAGCACCTTCAGCAGGCCGCGGTGGATTTCCGTGGTCCACTGCTCAACCACTTCGCCTGCGCGCATGGCCGGGGGTACGCCGGGCCTGTTGGCGGAGGTGGACGTGAGAGGCGACCCGAGCGCTGCGATCAGTCGCTGGAGGCCTGGATGCGGAGTCCAGCGCACGGCGATTCCACCCTCCGGCCCACGCAGCCGCGGTGGCAGTTGGCCTTCGCCGCCAGGCAGCACGAGAGTCAGGGGGCCCGGCCAGTGTCGTGCGGCGAGATGTGCCGCCTGTGCCGACATCGACAGACCGAGCCGGGTCAACATGGTGCTGTCAGCGACGAGCAGCAGGAACGGTTTCGCTGGCGGACGACGCTTGAGCACGACAAGGCGCTCGATCGACTCGAAGTCGACCATGGTGCCGAAGCCATACACCGTCTCGGTCGGATATGCGAGCACCCCTCGGTCCTGCAGATGCGCTACCACCGAAGGCAACGCGGCCTGCACCTCATCTGGTGACCAGAACGGTGTGACGATGCTGCGCCAACTCATTCCGGCAGCGGCGCGAGCGACTCGGCGGTTGCGAAATCCGATTCGTCAGTGACTTTCATGCCCCGCTCGCTGCCGCGGACGACGACGACGGGAAATCCGTAGTGCTCGCAAAGGGCTGCATCATCGGTGGCGGCGAGCCGGTCGCGACGCGCGCGTGTGTGCGCTTCGTCGATCATGGCACGAGGGAACGCCTGTGGCGTTTGCGCCCGCCAGAGTCGTGCACGGTCCACGGTGCGCACGATCCTGCCGTCTGCGTCCACCTCCTTCAGCGTATCCACCATGGGCAATGCTGCGATCGCACCGTGCCCCAGTTGCGCCTCCCGAATCACCCTGTCGATCACCGTGCCACTGGCGAGCGGGCGGGCCGCATCGTGAATCACGACGGTTTCGATGTTTTCTGGCATGTCCTCGAGACCGTTGTACACGGACTGCATGCGATCACGGCCACCGGTGCTCACGAGCATGCGGTCGATGTCGCACTGAAAGAGCCAGGGCGGAGGATCTGCGGCAAAGTCTCGCGGAAGCACGACGACGACCAGTGCGACATCGGGCCGGAGCTGAAACGTCTGCAGACTGTGCAGTACCATCGGCTTGCCGGCCACCCAGCGAAACTGCTTGAGTTCAGAGCCACCCACACGCGTCCCGCTCCCGGCCGCAACGATGACCACGCCGACGGTCGGTACCGCCGCCTGCGTCACGTCGCGCAATTCAGCCGGCCGTGTGTCGCGGTCAAGGTTCGCCGGTGCGCGTGAGCCAACGATGACGCCGTCGTGCATCTCGGGCGGGTGGTCGGCGTCGGAGGGGTGCGTCATGTGAAGACGGTGTCGAGCAGATCCCGCACATTCGCGACACCGATGATCCTGAGGCCGGCGGGTGCCCTGCCCTTCGCCGATGTGCTCGACACGTACGCCCGTGTCAGACCGAGTCGAGACGCCTCGGCCAGTCGCCGTTCCAGTTGAGACACTGCCCGGATTTCGCCGCCAAGCCCGATTTCTCCCAGAAACAGCGCGTCCGATGGCAACGGGCGGTCATAGACTGACGACGCGAGTGCCGCAGCTACCGCGGCGTCACCGGATGGTTCGGAGAGACGCATGCCACCGACAACATTCACAAAGGCATCCAGTTGGGCGAAACCAAGTCCTGCCCGCTTCTCCAGGACCGCAAGCAGCAGCGCGAGGCGTCGTGGATCATACCCCGTCGTCACACGCTGCGGTGTTCCGAATCCCGCTTTCACCGCGAGCCCCTGAATCTCGACCAGCAGTGGTCTGGTACCCTCGAGGGGTGCAGTCAATGCGCTGCCGCTCGATGTCTGCGTTCTGTCACCCATGAACAGCGACGATGGGTTGGCCACCGGTTGCAGGCCTGACGCGTCCATCCGGAAGACGCCGATTTCGTCCACGCTGCCGAAGCGGTTCTTGGTTGCGCGGAGCAGCCGATAATCCGCACCACTTTCGCCCTCGAAGTACAGCACGGTGTCGACGATATGCTCGAGCGTCTTTGGCCCAGCGATGCCGCCGCCTTTCGTCACATGACCGACGACGAAGATCGCAGTGCCGAGTTCCTTGGCGGCCCGCATCAGTCGCGCGGCACATTCGCGCACCTGTCCGACATTGCCCGGCGCGCCATCGAGTTCCTCGGTGTGCACCGTCTGAATCGAGTCGATGATGGCAATCACCGGGCGCGTGGCTTCCAGATGCGCGAGGATCGTCTCGAGATGTGTCTCGGGCAGGAACTCGACGTTGCCCGCGTCGTCACCGAGCCGGTCAGCGCGGAGCCTCACCTGCAGCGGGCTCTCTTCGCCACTGACGTACAGCGCCGCGAACCCTGCAGCCTGCAGTCGCGCGACGACCTGCAGCAAGAGCGTGGACTTGCCAATCCCGGGTTCCCCCCCGACGAGCACCATGCTGCCGGGAACGATGCCACCACCGAGAACGAAATCGAATTCCGCGAGCCCCGTGCGGAGCCTGGCCGCCTCCATTCCGCTGACTGCGCTCAGCTTCGCGGCGCGTGTCGACACCATGCCACGCCGCGGGCTCACGGCTGGTCGACCGATCGACTTCGACACCGCGCGCTCGACGATTTCCTCCTGCAGCGTCGACCACTCCCCACATGACTCGCAGCGCCCTCCCCAGCGCGGGTATTCCGCACCACAATTGGTGCAGCGATACGCTGTTTTCGTCTTGGCGCTCACTCGCCCTGACTTCGCTTGGAGAAGTTCTCGAACCGCGTGTACTGCTTGTGGAAGAACAGCGGGACCGTGCCGGTTGGTCCGTTGCGCTGCTTGCCGATGATGATCTCCGCGCGCCCATCCAGCTCGCTGTTCTTGAGCCGACCCGTCTCGTCACGTTCCGCGTAGACCTCCTGTCGGAAGATGAAGAGAATGAGATCCGCGTCCTGCTCGATCGCGCCCGATTCACGCAGGTCACTCAGTTGTGGGCGTCCCTTTTCATCACCGGAACGCTGTTCAGGTGCGCGCGACAGCTGGGAGAGCGCGACAACGGGCACGCGGAGCTCCTTCGCCAGCGCCTTCAGGCCGCGACTGATCTGGCTGACCTCCTGCTGACGATTCTCGGCGCTCGGGCCCGTCATGAGTTGCAGATAGTCGACCACGATCAGCCCAAGGCGCGACTCGGGATCCGCCTTCAGCCGGCGCGCTTTCGCACGCATGTCGAGCACCGTCATGCCCGGTGAGTCATCGATGTAGATCGGTGCCTGCGAGAGAATCCCCGCCGCGCGTGCCAGTCGCGGCCAGTCGTCGTCGCGCAGCCGTCCTGTCCGCATGGCCTGCGCATCGAGGCGTGCTTCGCTCGTGATCATTCGCTGAACCAGCGACTCCTTGCTCATTTCCAGCGAGAAGAAGGCAACGCCCACTCCCTCGGTGATGGCGACGTGCTGCGCAATGTTGAGCGTCAGTGCAGTCTTCCCCATCGACGGTCGCGCGGCAACAATGACGAGATCCGACGGCTGAAAGCCCGAGGTGAGCTGATCAAGATCGGAGAACCCGCTCGCGATGCCGGTCACCGAGCGGCCTTCCTTCGCGATCGCCTCGATGCGCTCCATCGCGGGGTACATGAGCACCTTCACCCGGGTGAAGCCCTCGCCACCACGGTCCTGTCCGACCTGCAGAATCCGCTGCTCGGCGAAATCGAGGAGCTCGCGGGCCGGCTGGCGCGCCTCGAATGCCTCGCCGGCGATTTGCGTGGACACTTCGATCAGGCGGCGAAGCAGCGCCTTCTCCTTCACGATCCTCGCATGATGCTCGACGTTCGCTGCCGTCGGGACCGCGTCAGCAAGGAAGCTCAGGTACTCGCGGCCACCGGCGGCGTCCATTTCCCCACGGCGCTCAAGCTCATCCGCCAGTGTGACGACATCGATGCCGCTGCCGCGCTCCATGAGTGCGACGATCGCACGATAGATGCGACGATGCCCCTCGCGGAAGAACATCGTGTCGTCCACGATTTCAGTCGCACGAGTGATCGCGTCGGCGTCGATGAGCATCGCCGACAAGACAGACTGTTCCGCGTCCTCCGACTGTGGTGGTCGACGGTCGCGGTAGGGATCAGGTGCGGAGGGTCGCGTCGAGAACGCGTCGAGCAAGCTTGACATCTTCCCACGTTGGCCGTTTCCACGCGTCGTTACGCAGAAGTGCAGCCGGATGATAGGTGGCGATCAGTGGAATACCCTGGTACCAGTGGAGCTGCTGCCGCAGCTTGCCGATAGCAAGTTTAGTCCCAAGTAATGACTGCGCGGCGAAGGTGCCAAGCGCGAGGATCAGCTTCGGCTGGATCAGATCCACCTGGCGCTGGAGGAACGGCGCACAGGCCCTGATCTCATCAGGCATCGGATTCCGGTTTCCGGGGGGCCGGTGCTTCAACACGTTGCAGATGTAGACCGCGTCCCGGGTGAGCTCGATTGCGCCGAGGATCTTCGTGAGGAGTTCGCCGGCGGGTCCGACGAATGGCTCTCCGCGCAGATCCTCCTGCTCGCCGGGCGCTTCGCCGACAACCAGAACGTCTGCCATCGGATTCCCCGCGCCTGGGACGGCGTTGGTCGCCGTACGCGCAAGCCCGCACCCCTGGCACTCCGCGATTGCAGCATGGATGTCCGCAAGTGACGCCCACTCCGTGCCGCGTTCATTGGCACGGCCAATCGGTCGGTCGACGCGCAATCCGATGGGGAAGACGACGCCGTCGGCAAGCCGGAGGTTGTTCGCGCGCGGCGGATCCGCGGGATCTGCGCCTTCGCGAGGCGCTGCGGTCGGCGTTGGCGGCGATACGTCCGGCCGCTGCGGCGCGGCTCCCTTCAGCCGCTCCATCATGGTTTGCCAGTCTGCACCGCGGTCCTGCTCATCCGTCGCCGAGGGTGCAGCCTGCTCTGGCATACCGTAGGGCGGATCCGCCTGTTCCGACACGGGGGCGTCGGGTTTCGGTGCGGTCGCCGGTGTCGATGACGGCGCCTTGGCACGATTCGCTGGCTCGCTGGTGCCGGTTCCGCCCTGCAGTGCGCCGAGCATGCGCATCACATCGTCAACATCGAGGGCGTCGAGCGTCATTTCAGACTCGCCCAGTTCGCGACGCTGCTCGAGGTAGGCGCGCAGCCGGTCCTTCGCGCTCATGCGTGCGACTCCGTTGCACGCGCATCGAGCGCGCGCCAGACACGATCCAGCAGGACATCCGCGAGGTCAGTCTTGAGCATCAGCGGGACCGTCTCGGGCTCGCCCGTCGCGCTGAGGATCGTCACGCGATTCGTGTCGGTTCCGAACCCCGCTCCAGCCTCCAGCGCATCGTTCGCGACAATGAAGTCCAACCCTTTCCGGCGCAGCTTTGTGACCGCGTGCGCTTCGAGATCACTGGTTTCAAGTGCGAAGCCCATCATGATGGCGCCGGGTTTCCGGTGGCTTCGCGTGGAGGCGAGGATATCCTCGGTGTGTTCGAGCGCGATGACCGGTGATGCATCGCCCTTCTTGATCTTCTGGGGCTCGATGCGCGCCGCGCGAAAGTCCGCCGGTGCCGCCGCCATGATCAGCGCATCCGCCGTCGGCAACGCGGCGGCGACCACCTCGCGCATCTGCGCAGTTGACGTCACGGCAACGCAGTCAGCACCGACTGGAAGTGGCACTTCCAGCGGTCCGTGAATAAGCGTCACGCGAGCACCACGACGCCAGGCAGCGGCGGCGATCGCCACACCCATTCTTCCAGTCGAGTGATTGGTGAGGTACCGAACGGGATCGATCGCTTCACGCGTCGGCCCGGCGGTGACGAGAAGATGATACCCGGCCAGTCCGCGTGCGGTCTCGAGCAACCGCCCCGCGTGCGCGAGGAGTACCTCAGGCTCCGGCATTCTCCCCGGACCGACGCCTTCACCGAACGCCAGAGGTCCCGTGTCCGGTTCGAGCACGTCGTACCCAAGCTCTCGCAGCGTCTGCACATTCCTGAGCGTCAATTCGTGCGACCACATCCCGTCGTTCATCGCGGGCGCCATCAGCACCGGTGCCCTGGTGGCTAGCAGAACTGCCGTCAACTGGTCATCGGCGCGGCCCTGTGCTGCCCGCGCCAACAGGTCCGCCGTCGCGGGAGCGACCAGGACCAGCGACGATTCCCGGGCGAGTCGGATGTGCGACAGGGCATGGCCGGCCTCGAGGATCCCCGGCGCCACCGGCCTTCCCGTGACCGCCTCGAAGGTGATCGCACCGACGAACTCGCGCGCCGCGCGGGAGAGGATCACGTCTACAACGGCGCCCGCCTGCGTCAGCAGACGGGCGAGAGTGACCGCCTTGTAGCAGGCGATGCCGCCGGTCACGCCAAGCGTGACGCGGCAGCCGTCAAAGGGGCGCGTCACGCCCGCGCCGGATTACTCGGGACGACGACGCGGCATCACGCGATACTCGAAGTCCTTGCCATGCAGGTCTTCGAGCGCGCGTGTCGTCAGCTTCTTCTCCTTGCCCGTGGTACCCATCTTCGGAAACTCATTCAGCACGCGGGCATACTTCGCGGCCACCAGAACACCGAGGTACTTGTTCTGTGACTGCTGCTGCTCGGTGATGTCGCCAGGGGTGAAGACTCGCATTTCGTACCATCTCCTCGACGCACAGGCGCCGTTGTGTGACCAGCATGCGGAGTGACGTCAGCCACTCCGGTGTTACCGTATCGCGTCGCGCAGCTCGTTGGCGAGTGCCGTCACCCGATCCGAAAGATCCAGCAAGCGCGTCCGCCGCAACGCCTCGGCATCGATGATGCTGAGCACCTGCGCGACCGCGTGTTCCAGTTCATCGTTCACCACCACGTACTCGAAACGACTGATCGTCGCCAGCTCGGCGAGTGCGCTCTCCACTCGCGTCGCCAGCGTCTCCCGATCCTCCGAGCCCCGCCCCGAGAGCCGCGCCAGCAACTCGACAGCCGACGGCGGCAGCAGGAATACCAGCACCGCCGCAGGGAATGCAGACACGAACTGCACCGCCCCTTGCACGTCGATCGTCATGATTGGATTTCGCCCGGCAAGCATCAGCCGATCGATTTCGCTTCGCAGCGTCCCGTACCGATTGCCATGGACCAGCGCGTGCTCCGCGAAGTCGCCTCGCGACACACGAGCCCCGAACTCGTCCTCAGCCAAGAAAAAGTAATCGACCCCGTGCCGCTCCGCTGGACGCATCGCCCGAGTTGTACAGGTCACGCTGAACCCGAGATCCGGACGAAGCTCCAGGAGCCGCTTCGCGATCGTCGTCTTTCCGGTTCCTGATGGGGCCGCCAGAATCACCGGGAAGGCTGGCGTCGTCATTCGAGGTTCTCGACCTGTTCGCGCATACGCTCCAGTTCCTCCTTGATCAGCACCACATCCCGCTGCATGGCGGCATCATTGGCTTTACTTCCGGTCGTGTTCGCTTCGCGGACCATCTCCTGAAGAATGAATCCCAGCCGCTTTCCAACGCCATCACCCTCGGGGGCGGCGAGCGCAGCCCGGCAAGCGGTATTGTGGGATGCGAACCGGCTGAGTTCCTCGGCGACATCCATCCGGTCGGCCAGGATGGCGATCTCCTGGGCGAGACGCTGCGGGTCGACGGCGATGCCGCCCGCGAGGTCCCGGACTGCCGCGGCCAGCCGGTCCCGCTGCTCGAGCAACCGCTGCGGCGCACGAGCCGCGAGCCGGTCGAGCGCCGATTCGATGATCACGAGGCGATCGAGAAGGTACTGCGCGAGCCGTTCTCCCTCGGCTTCGCGTATGCGCAGAAACAGAACCGCGGCGTCCGAGATCAGCGTGAGCACCAGATCGGGATCCAATACCGATGCTGCGTCATCCTCCACGGGAGCACTGGTCACGACATCCGGCAGCCGAAGCAGCGATGCGAGGTCCACGCGGCGGTCTATGCCATCCTGCTCGGGCATGGCGCGAAGCTGCTCGGCGTATGCCTGCAGGCGGGCCACGTTGATTCGCGGCCCCTCCTGCGCGTCACGTTCAATCCGGACGGACAACGTGACATGCCCTCGCGTGACGTAGCGCTTGAGCAACTCCCGAACGTCGGTCTCCATCCGCGTCCACGCCGACGGCAGCTTGATCGACGGCGTGAAGAAGCGGTGGTTGACGCTTCGGACTTCCACGGACACACGATGCGTACCGATCATCGCTTCGGCGTTTCCGTAGCCGGTCATGCTGCGGATGGATCCGATCATTCGGTTCACTCAGTTCCAGAACGTCCAGCGCACGCCATACACAGCGAGCGGGCCCGGCATCAGCAAGCCAGGTACGGTGGTATACGGCACGTTCGCGATATTCCGGATCTGGGCAGAAATCGTGGCGTCCTTGAGTCGAAATTCTGCGCGCAGGCCGAATGGTGTGGCAGCAAACGTCGGGAGTGTGGTAATCGATCCATCAGCCCCCAGCAGCGGCACAAATGATCGCGTCGCATACTCAGCCTGTCCGCCGAGCAGGAAGTCAAACCCGCCGGTTGGCGTCGCTCCAGTCCAATGATAGCGCCATGTGAGCTCGCTTCGCGTCTGGACTCTCGGTCGATACATGCCCGGGATGTCCCATGCGACACCGCTGAGATGGACGGAGAACCCGCGAAACAACGGGCCGACAACCGTGAAGACGGCGCCGAGCGCACGCCCTTCCAGCACCGGCGGAGTCGCACGGTCAAAGATCAGCGGTGCGCGAAGGACGGCGCTGTCGCGAATCACCGCACCGCCCTGCAACCAGAGTTGCCCTAACCGCACGGCGACTTCGGCACGCGCCGCCCTGGCAACCGGGTGCCGCGCGAGGACAAGATCATCGGTCGAGTCGCGTCGCAGCAGCTCGGTGCCACGGGTGCCGTACGACACTGCGCCGAGGAATGCGAGGCGGGAACCGGCGCGCACTCTGGCGAACGCATCCCCGCGCGTCAGCTTCGCGAACGGATTCCGCTCGACATACGCCGATGCCGCAATCCGGCCGATCTCGAACTCAGCGCGCGCGGCCGGCTGGTGCAGCGTGGCGCCGTTCACCAATCGGATGCGTTCCGTGAGAGACAACCGTGTGCGCGATCCGGTCCAGCCGGCCGTGGCGACGAATTGCGCGCGGTTGGCGGTCGTGTCGCCGGAGTCGGCCACGAAACCACGACTGGCATCCGCGCTTCGGGCCGGTGTGTTCTCGACATTCTGACGTGACGCCGCCACAACCTGAACCCAGGCGCCGCGAGAGGCGTCACCTGTCGCGAAACGAAGGTACGCGTCACGCTGGATTTGATCATATCGCGGCAGCTCGCGACCGGTGGCGAGGTAGCTGTTGACATTGATCAGCTCGAGCGACTGTTGGGTGGTGCGCACGCGGACGAGCGTCGCATCGAGCGACCATGACGGTCGGATGACGCCAAGACGCGTGAAGATTGCCGTGGCATCGCCGTCACCACCCAGCTGGCGATCATCGGTGCTGCGACGCTGCAGCATCGCCTGAAACGCCAAGCCATTGCGAGCCCGCCTGGCGAAGAAGCCGCGAAACGTGTTGCTGCGATTGTCCCCCGTGAAAATGTCGGCGCGCGTCTGTGCGGTGTAACGCAACGGGCCGCGCCAGCTCCGCATCAGGACGCGGAGTTCGTTCGCCCCGCGTTCGATCACCAGCTCCTCGATCGCGGCAATCGGGAACTGCGACAGCTCCGTCACGCCACCGCCGCGCGCATCGATGCTCTCGAGTTCGACGCCGTCGAGGAAGAGCCGCACGCGGCCCACGTCGCCGTTGTATGCTGCCGCTTGTGGCGCCATGTAGAACCGGGCGCGAAGCGTCATCAGCCCGGGCACGCGATCCATGAAATCGGCGAGCGTGAGTGCGCCGGTGGAAAACAGACTGTCGCGGTTCCACCGGTGTGACATTCCGACCTCGGTGAGCAGCGGCACCTCAGCCTGCGGGAGCGCGCCGGTCGCGGAGTCGGCGCGCTGTATCGAGTCGGCCCGCGCGCGGAGCGTCGAGTCGATTGCAGATCGCCCCTGCGCGAGCAGTGGTACGGCACCGCAGCACGCGGCCATCACCAGGCCGCAGAACGAGGTACGGCTCAGCGGACCCTCGCGCGCACGAATTCCACAAATGTGCCAACAGGCCGCCCGGTCGGGCCCTTTGGCAGAGACACGAGATCATTCTCCGAGTACGCGGTGCCCGCGACATCCAGATGCACCCACGACAAGCCTTCCGCGAAGAACTTGAGGAACAACGCCGCCGTGATCGATCCAGCCGCCCGACCGCCGGTGTTCTTGATGTCGGCTGTATCGGATTTGATCTGCTCCTCATAGTCCGGCCACAGCGGGAGCTCCCAGCCCGGCTCCGCGGCCCGCGCACCCGCCGCGAGCACGTCACGCACGAGTGCAGGATCGGTACCGAAGACGCCCATGAGCGAATTCCCGAGCCCGATCACGACCGCGCCTGTGAGCGTGGCGGCGTCGATCACGGCGCTGGGATTGTATTTCTTCGAATAATGCAACACATCGGCAAGCACCAGCCGGCCTTCGGCGTCGGTGTTGACGATTTCGATGAACGTGCCGTTCGACGCCTGCACCACGTCACCGGGGTTGATGGCCGTGCCGGATGGCATGTTCGTGACGGCGCCGATGAGCCCGACGACATTGATGGGGAGCTTCAGTCTGGCGATGGCCTCCATGGCGCCAAGCACGCCGGCAGCGCCGCTCATGTCGTACTTCATCCACTCCATGCCCGGCGCCGGCTTGATCGAGATCCCACCCGTGTCGAAGCAGACTCCCTTGCCCGCGAGCACGATGGGCTGGCTGTCTCCCGCGCCGCGGTACTCGAGCGCCACAAGCCTCGGCTCCTGCGGCGTTCCCTGTGCGACGGCAAGGAAGCTCCCCATGCGCAGTGCTTCCATTTCGCGGCGACCGAGCACGGTGACGTCGAGCGTGTGTCGAGCCGCGATGTCACGCGCGGCGTCGGCAAGTGCGTCAGGCGTGCAGAGATTTCCAGGCATCATCTGCAGGCGTCGCGCCAGCGCATAACCGGCGGCGACGGCCTCGCCGTTCGCGAGTGCCTTGGCGGAGCCGACCGCATCGTCCACGAGTATCGTGATCGACTCGAGTGGTGTCCGTGGATCTGTGGGTGGCGACTTCAGCTCGCGGTATTCCCACACACCCATCGAGGCGCCGACCACCACCTGCTCGATCTGCCAGGAATCGAGGCCGCTGGGCACCAGACAGGTGAGGCTGCCCGCATTCAAGCCCACGGCACGCCGACCGGCGAGTTGCGCCGCCCGCTTCAGTGCCACCCCGCGCTCCGTTGGCTCGCCAATGCCGATCAGCAGGATTCGTTCGGGGCCGGTGGCTGCGCCCGCGAGGTGCACGACGTCATCGCGTTTTCCAGTGAATGCGCCGCGGCCGACGGACCGGCTGAGCGTTCCCCCGAGCATCGCGTCGAGCGGTGCGAGACTGGCAGGGATGGGCTCGCCTTTGGCCAGGAGGATCGCCAGGACGCCGGTCGTGAGAGTGCTTGGTTCGGCCTGGAGAACGGAATACGAGATGGGCATGACCTGAAGGTACGGGTACGGATTCGGCGCCGCGCGAGCACGGCAGGAGAGATGGTCGCGCCAGGCGGCAGGAAGCAGCGGCAAGCTAGGACGGCTCTGGCACGCCAGCAAGCAAACCGGCCCCGGCAGTTACCACGGTGCAATCGGGCTCGTCAGTAACTCGAAGCAGGGGGCCTACCCCGTTGCCTCGCGTCCCGAACCCGGTGCCACCGTGATCTTTCGCCGCCGCCCGAACAACGCGCAACTTATCGTCAGCACGAATGTGCTCCGCGGGGTCCCATCGCAGATGCCGGCGCCGACGGGGCCGATCATTCCGATGAGCCAACTGGCGGTTCGGACGAATGAAGCGCCACAGGCGGACGTCGTTGCTGCCGTGCGCGACTCGGGCACTGTCATATCGTTCCTGGCCGGTGGCGGCTCACGGGAGCACCTGACGACAAGGGTGTACGACGTCATGACCTCGCAGGAGGGATGCGGATTGGGTCGCAGCAGCGACCTTCAATCATTTGCGCAGCAGTTCTGCGATTCATCCGCCGGGCGCCGACGGCTGGTCCAGTTACTCTCGGCACATCGCCCAACCACCGACCCGACCGCCTTGCTCACGCGAGCGGCCGTCACCGCGTGGGTGCGAACTGTGGGGCTCGCGTCCCGCACGCGTGACCTGATTGAATCCGATAGCGGTGGGCTCCCCGACTGGCACGTCCCCGGCGAGGTGTGAACCCCTGGGCAGTGCCGGGCTTGTGAGTGAGCGCGTCTGCTGCCACCGTGGGGCATGTCATTCCTCAGCCGAAGTGCATTGCCGCGCCGTCTTGCCGCCTCGCTGGCGTCCGCGATCGTCGCCGTCCCGTGGAGCAGCGTCAACGCACAGCAGCGCGAGGTGAAGCCACCCGCCGCAGCGCAGGGTTTCGCTGCCGGTGAGTGCCCTGGGGCGTGCGTCGTGGATTCGCTCGTCATCGATATCGATCGGGGACGCCGTGCGCAGAGCGGGACGGCGACGGCGACGATCGTCGTCACGGATACGGTTCTCCTTGCACGCCGTGGTTCCCCCCCAGCGCCTCGCGAGCGGTTGCTCCAGCTGTGGGTAGCGTGCGACTCGACACCCTGCGCTTCGGCTGTCGTCCCAGGCCGCATTTCTGACAAGCGCATCGATGACGCGAGGGTTGTACGACGCGTCGTTGCAACCTGGGTGCTTCCCGCGGCGTTGCTGCAGAAACTGCTCCGTACACGCGTGATCTCGCTCAACGCCGAGGGCCAAGCCCACGCGGTGTCGGGAACGATGCAGGTGGCAGTTGTGCGCTTGCTGGAGTCGATCCGGGCCGCGATTCCCGTGGCCACGATGTCTCCGCGCATGCGGCTCCATCTCGCGAGTTTCGCAGCCTTTGGCGTTCCGGGTGACAGTACGCTCGCAGAAGACGTCGGCACGGCGACTGAGCCGCTGATGATGCCCGCCACCGCCACGACTCCGCCAACACGCGTGGCAACGCTGACCCTCGTGGGGCGCGGCCCGGACGCACATGCGTTGCTGGTGCAGGACGATGCGACGGGGTCAGCTCCGATCTTTGGAGTGGGCGAAGTCGCGACGATCGCGCTTCCCGGACGGACCGGGCGACGCGGCACTGTGACGGGCAAGCTGACTGCGAGGCAGCGCGTCGAGGTGCTTCGCGACAGCTGCCAGGGGATGAAGATCTGGACGTACCTCGTGTCGCTGTCGGCTGCTGATATGGCTGCAGTGCTGCGTGGTGCACCGCAGTCCCCGCGCCCGGACGAGCGGGTGGATCGCTGGCTTGGCACAGCGGTGCGCGAACCGATTGCGGCACGTCAGTCCCCGGCGGAGCAGCGCGCGATCACCGCGAGCCGGACCGTGGTGGCGCAATTCGTCAGGGAACGTGCGAATACCGGTGTTCGCGACCGCGACGTTCAGGTGCTCGCCACACTGCCGAGGGGCGGCGGGTACATCACGAATTTCGGACTGCTGCAGAAAGAGGGGAGTGGGTGGCGGTTCCCGTCCTTCACACTCCGAGCGGCGGCCTGCCCGTGATTATGGCAAGCTCAGCAAGAGAGTGCGCTGCGCCCCCGGGGCCTGTGACGTGCGGGATCGCCTGACGCGCGGTACACTCAAGCATGGCGCGATGACACCGGCGCCTCCACGTCACCACGAACGGTGAGGGTGCGAGAATGAATGCTTCTGTTTCACAGTCGGACGATGCGTTGCGCGCGATGGAGCAGGAATCGAGCAACCGGTCGAGCAGCGCCATAGTCTCCGAGGGTGTGTTGGCGGGCGTGGTTGCGGCCAGCGCGGTCGCCGTGGTGTTCCTCATCATCGATGTTCTCGGCGGGCAGGCGTTCCGGACACCTCGTCAACTCGGCGTGATGCTGCTCTCGGTCTTTGGGGGAGGCGCTGAAACGGGGGCGGATTCCGCGACACCTCTGGCGCTCTACACGCTGTTTCATTTCGTGTCATTCATCCTCGCGGGAATACTCGCGGCGGCGATCGTACAAGTGGCGATGAAGAAGCCGGCTGTGTTGCTGTTGTTCGTGATTCTGTTCTTTGCGTTCGAGGTGGCATTCACCGGTTTCGTGGCGTTCCTCGATTCGACCGGGCGCAGCGGGATGACACCGATGCAGGTTGCGATCGGGAACGTGGTCGCATCGATAGCCATGGCCGTGTTCTTCACCGTGCGGCACCCGAATCTGCGTGCCATCGGACGAACGTTGTCGGCGGAGGAGTAGCGTCTGCGGATTTCGCGATGCCGGGTGATCTCGGTTCATCGATGTGAGCGACGACGAGTGGCAGGTGTGTTCTCCGGGCACGCTGAGAGATCGAGAGTTCCGAATACAAAACCGCCGCCTCCCGGACGTTCGGAAGGCGGCGGTTTCAGTTGCGACTCTGTTGCGATCAGTTGAAGATGTAGCGCAGGCCGAGCTGAAGCCTCCACACGTCGCTCAGGTCCGACGTCCGCTGGAACGTCCCCGGGATCAACTCGGTTCCGACGTTCCGGAGCCTGTAGAGCGGCTGGCCGCCGACGGGAATCGTGAAGGCGGCCGTGCCAGCTGCGTTCTGACCGCCGACGAGCGGCTGCGTGGAAATCACACGCTGACCCGTACCCCAATTCTTGTTGATGAGGTTGCCGACGTTCAGAATGTCGGCACGGATCTGAATCCGGTTGTTCTGGCCTCGAATGCTCGTAAAGACATCCTGCGTGATGCTGAAGTCAGAACGGAATACCGTTGGGAGGAACAGCGCGCCACGTTCGGCGTACCGTCCACGATTCTTGCTGAGGTACGGGTCCTGATCGATGTACCGGTCCCAGGCCGTCGTCTGCTCTGCGACCGTGAACGTCCGCGCGATGCTCGCCGGCACCGTCGTGACGACACCCGCCGAGGTGACCGAGTACTGCTGGAAGTTCATCTCGCCGGCATTCCGCGGGATGTAGATCAGGTCATTTCCGTTTCCACCGTCGCCGTTCAGATCAAACGGCAGGGTGTAGCTCGCGTTGCCGATGGAGCGGATTTCGGACACGAGCGAGAGGCCCGTCTGCCCGAAGCCGAAGTACTTCTTCGAATAGGTCAGGGCGAGGAATGCGCGATGGCCCGACCAGCCCTGGCCGTATCCGACCCCGGGGTTGTTCGGATTGCCGGAGATCTGATTGCCGTTGAAGGTGCCCGCTGCCGTGCTGCCAGGATCAATCGTGTTCCGCGCCGAGCCGTAGGCATAGGCAGCCTTGGCGAAGAATCCGCTGTTGAACGGTCGTTCGATCGACGCAGCAATGTTGTACGACGAACCCACGTTCTGGTTCTTCAACACGAAGGCCGACGTGATGTTCGAGTTGATGCGGTTCGTGCTCCAGCGGGGACGGCTGTCCGGGCCCGTGAACGACGACGTGGGCGTGACCGGCAGGTTGGCATTGATGTAGTACGCGCCGTTGATGTCGGCGTTGTACAGGTACTCGACCGTGCCGATCAGGCCCCAGGGCAACCGCTGGTCGACCGCGATGTTCGATCGCCAGATCTGCGGGAACTTGTAGCCGGGATTCGTCAGGTTGAGCTCATACGACGCGGCCGGCGCTCCGGTCACGTTCGCTGGAGCGTACTTCAACGGGTCAGGATTGAAAGGCCGTGCGGTGGTGTTCAGCAGCTGGTCGAAGCCGCTGAGGATGCCGTTCTGGCCGATCTGATTCGAGATCCAGACGTACGGTGGGCTGCCGGTGAAGATGCCGCTGCCGCCACGGACCTGCGTTTCACGATCGCCGCGCGCATTCCAGTTGAAGCCAATGCGCGGAGACCACAGCGGCTTTGCCTCCGGCATCTGCGACGTGCTGTATTGCTGCCGCTGTCCGATCTCGTCGAACAGCGGCAGGAGCGGCACAGCGGAATTGAACTGGCCGGTGTTCTTGAACTTTGGCACGTCCACCCGCAGTCCCAGGCTCAGCTTGAAGCGTGGGTTCACCCGGATTTCGTCCTGCACGTACGCACCAGCATAGATGACGTCGAGGAGCTGCAGCGGCGGGCGGGCAAGACCCGGGATGTTCGCGTAGCGCAGCTGGAAGCGATTCAGGGTGATCGGCGACGTCGTGCGATTCGGATTCGCGACGTAGTCATTCACGTCGGTATAGAAATCGGCCAACGAGTTGTAGACGTAGGCGCTCTGCGACCCGGAGTAGAACGAGTTCTCGGAGCGGTACCGCTGCGCTGTGACGCCAAGTGTCACGTCATGCCGTGCCGTCGTGATCGTGAAGTTGTTCTGGAACTGAAGCGTGTTGTAGCGCAGCTCGTTGTACGGTGTAAAGGCTTCGGTCCCGAACGAGGTGTATGTCGTGCCGGCCTGCAGGATATCAACGATCGGGAACAAACCACCGGGCACGCCACGGCTCTCGTCGTTCTTCGTGTATCCGACGATCATGTTGTTCGAGATGCTGCCACCAAGCTGCGAGTTCCATTCACCGACGAGTGACTTGCTGTTCTCGTTGATGGTGTAGTTCGAGTTCTGGAACGACAGTGCCTGCGTGCTGTTGTTGCGATTGCCGTTGCCGATTGCGTTCGAGCCGGACGCGAGGACGTCGGTGACGGACGTGAGCTGGTTGTACCGCAGCGAGAACTTGTTGTTGTCGTTCGCGTTGAAGTCGACCCGGGCGATGACCTTGCTCGACGGCGTCAGGAACGGGTAGTCCTGAAACGCCCCGGTGTTGTAGCCGAGCTTGTCCGAGAGGAACGTGGAGAGTGTCGTCAGATCAGAGGCGAGCACGCGCGTCTTGTTGCCCTCGACCGTTTCGCCGCCCGAGTTCGCGGTGAACAGCGACCCTGGGCGACTGTTCTCGTCCGTCTCGTAGTTGACGAAGAAGAAGAGCTTGTTCTGGATGATCGGACCGCCAAGGCGCGCTCCCCACTGGCTGAACGTGAAGGTGCCGGGATTGACCTTGAGTGCACCGGCGTCGCGTCCGACGTAGTCCTGGTCGCGCTGCTGCCGATAGAGAGATCCGGAGAAGGTGTTCGTGCCGCTCTTGGTCACGGCGTTGACGCCGGCGCCGACGAAATTGCCCTGCCTGACGTCGAACGGAGCGACGTTGACCTGAATCTGATCGATGGCGTCGAGCGGGATCGGCGACACGTTGGTGCGCGCTCCCGGCACGCTGCCGAGCCCGAACGAGTTGTTGTAGTAGCTGCCGTCGAGCGTGATGTTGTTGAGTCGCGTGTCCTGACCGGCGAACGACGTGCCTGACGCTTGCGGCGTGAGTCGCGTGAAGTCGCTGATGTTTCGACTGATCGTCGGGAGTTGCTCGATGGCGTTGCGGCTGACGGTGGTGGCCGCCCCGGTCCGTGACTGACTGAGTACGCCGCCGGTCTGCGCGGTGACGGAAACGGCCGCGAGTTGGACCGCCGCTGGCGCAATGACGAACGACACTTCGGTCTGGACGCCGAGTTGGACGACCAGCCCAGTTTCGGTCTTTGGCGCGAAGCCGATCATCGAGGCGGTCACTGTGTATGGACCACCCACGCGCATGCCGGGTATGGTGAATCGTCCGTCGGATCGCGTGATGGCTTGATACGCCGTGCCTGAGGGCAGGTGGAGCGCGCGAACACGGGCGCCTGCCATCCCTTCCCCGCTCTGCTGCGCCGTCACGCGGCCGGCGATCGAGCCCGTCGTCACGCCCTGCGCCGTGAGGCTCCCCGCCGCCGCGATGCTGGCCGCGAGCAGCGAAACAACAAAAAATCTCTTCATGCCACATCTCCCGAGTTGATAAACGGCACTGGCGCAAACCTCACAATTGACGTCAGCTCCGGGACGTGCCCCGGAACTCTGAAACTTCGCGGGCACTTCAGCAACGTCCGTGTCGACCCGCTTCGGCCCGCAGGTCCACTGGCATCGACCTTGCATTCCACCCCATCGACCATTCGCCGCGACCTGGCGCGTGTTACGATCGGCAGGGATTGGCTGGTAGATACTAGCAGTCTGCGCAGGCGGCAGCTGTGGGCGATTCCCGTGACGGAGCGGTTACAGCGGCCGTGACGTGTGCCCGACAATGGTCCGGCGCACGCCAACGGAAGCGCGACCCAGCAGCGGGTCGCACAACGTGGCCCAGAGGGCAGTACCCGGGACGAGACTCGAACTCGTATACCCCGAAGGGTGGGGGATTTTGAGTCCCCTGCGTCTACCGATTCCGCCACCCGGGCAGGATGACGCCCCAAATGTAACCGCTTCAGCCGGCTCGCGCGAAAGCGTTGCCGGTCAGTGAGTTACGGCGCCCGGCTCACGTTAGTGCCGCCGCGCCACGGCTACCGATGCCGGCCGTTCGGACGGCAAGGTCTCGCGACCTGTCTCTCGGAGTCGGACGCGCATGCCGCGATCCTCGGCAGGAAACTCACGGCGTGATCGGTACGCGCCGCAGCGCTTCCACTTCGGCGACCATGCCACGAATTTGCGCCTCGACCAATTCCCGGCCCTTCGCTCGCGTCGCCAGCGTCGCATTGCCATATGTGCCCGTTCGCGACCACGTCTTCCCGTCGCGCACCGCGGCCACCGAATCGCGCGTGAGCCCGCCGGTACCGGGGTGATAGTCATTCGGAGCCAGTCGCATCCGGACAACCTCCGGATGCATGAACAGCATCATCGATGTCTCCATTTCATCAGCGTGTGTGCCCCCCTCCTGCTGACGCAGGCGATCCTCGACGTCCTTGCCGACGCGCAGAATATCCGTGTACACCATGACGATGCCGCTCGCCGCCAGCGAGTCGCGGGCGGGCGCGAGGGCGCGCAGCGTGGAGACGCCAGTGTTCAGCACGTAGAACCGTCGCGGCCCATGTCGCGCGATCGATCGAACGATGTCCACGATCATGTCGCGTGCCGTTTCCTGACGCAGCGACGTCGATCCCGGATACTCGACGAACGCGGGATAGAAGCTGTAGTTGACCGTGGGATAGACGACAACCCTGGTTCGGGCGGCGACGGCCTTTCCGAAGTACTCGGCAAGGCGGAAGTCGTTGTCGAGCGGGAGATGAGGGCCATGCTCCTTGGCCTGTGCACCAAGCGGGATCATCACGACGACCGACGTGTCCAGCAGCCGCTCCGCCTCCGTCCACGGAATCGCCGCGATGCGAACGCTCCCCGATTGTGCCAGCAGCGCGGCCGAGAGCACTGGTGCGAGCACAAGGATCATCGTGCATACGCGGCTGATCATGGGCGACTCACGGAGAGGTGACGGGCGTGCCACGAGACATACAGACACAGCCGATCAAGAACGAAAGATTGGCGTGTCACTGTGCTGACGCGAACGCCGCGCGGCAGCGGAGAGTACGGCTCGCGTGCAGGCAGGAGTTCACGCTGTCTCGCCGACAGCGTCGGATAGAGAAGGAGCGTTGTCGCGCGACGGCGAGGTGGTGAACCAGACGATGATCGTGCCGAGCACCCCGGCGGTGAGCGATGCCAAGACGATTCCCAGCTTTGCCTGATCAAGCAGAGCGGGCTCGGAGTACGCGAGCCCCGCCACGAACAGCGACATCGTGAAGCCGATGCCCCCGAGGCAGGCAATACCGACAAGGTTGCGCCACGTCGCGCCTGTGGGGAGCGTCCCGCCGAATCGTGTGGCGATCCACGTCGCGAGGAGGATTCCGATTGGCTTCCCAACCACGAGACCAACAGCCACACCAACACTCACGGGACCGATCAGTGAGGCGCCCCCATCAGCGCGCGTCAGTGGAATGCCTGCATTCGCGAGCGCAAAAAGCGTCATGATCCAGAAGTTCACGGGGACGTGCAGAATGTGGCGCAGATGTGCGAGTGGGGGCTGCGCGTCCTCGACGGCGGCTTCCATCGCGGCCAGCGCGCGCTGCTGACCGCCGTTCGAGAGCACCGGCCTATCATCCTCGCCCGACGCAATCTCGAACTCGCGAATCCGGTTGCGCGCCTCTTCCTCGAACCGCGAGGGATCGATGCGTGAGCGGGCGGGCACGGTCATCGCGAGCAGAACACCCGCCACGGTGGAGTGGATGCCGGAACGCAGGACGAAGTACCAGAGCACGACGCCCAGCAACGCATACACGCTCGTCCACGCCACTCCGGCACGATTGGCAGCAACGAGAACCACGATGACTGCTGCCGCAGCGAACAGGTACTCGATGTTTGGCGCGTGGCCGTAGAAGAGGCTTATGATCAGGACTGCACCGAGGTCGTCCGCGATCGCCAGTGCCGCAAGGAAGATGGTCAGCGCCGGAGGCACGCGAGATCCGAGGAGCGCAAGCACGCCGAGTGCGAATGCAATGTCGGTGGCGGTCGGGATTCCCCACCCCGGCGCCCCAGGTGTGCCGCCGTTGAAGAACGTGAAGATCAGCGCCGGAACGATCATTCCGCCGAGCGCTGCGCTCAGCGGAAGCGCCGCCGTCCGCACACTCGACAGTTCCCCGACCAGCAGCTCACTCTTGATTTCGAGTCCGACCAGCAGGAAGAAGACGGCCATCAGGCCGTCGCTGATCCATTCGCGAAGCGTCAGCGAAAAGCTCGAGGGCCCGAACGCGATGGAGAGCGGTCGTTCCCAGAATGCCTCCACAGGTGCGTGCCACGGGCTGTTGGCGAGCGCCATCGCGATGCACGCCGCGACGAGCAACATGACCCCGCCGCCGGCCTGCCATTCAGTGAATTGGCGGAACGGACGACTGAGGCGTACCGCCAGGACGGGCTTCGGGGCGTGAACCATTGCGGCAATTTAGCCGCACGAGCACAATCACGGTGCCGACGGCACCCCCGCGCCTATTCCTCCGGTGGGCCGCCGCCGTTGCGTCCACTGTCGGCGCGCGACTGAATGCGCCGGCGGAGCTGCTCCATCATCGCGATGTATCTCGCGCGCTGTTCCGGTGTCAGGAATTCACTCAGCGCCGCTTGCTCCTTCTGCTGCAACTCCACGCGCTCTCGCTGCACGCCGAGCAACTCATCGAGGAGGCGAGCCGTTGCCGGTGATCGCGAGGAATCGCCCGACGCGAGATTCTGCCGCAGCTCGCGGCGGAGCTGCACCTCATTTCGCGCCAACCGCAGACGATCATCGCCGAAGCGTCGGTTGACGTCCATCAGCTGTGCTGCCTGCTGATCGGTGAGACTCAAACGCTCCCTGACCGCACGCGCGAGAGCCGTGCGCAACGCGCCCTCCACGCGCAGGCGTTCTGCCATGGCGCGGTTGGTTCGCGAATCTTCGGGCGGCTGCTGCACGGCAGTCCGGGCTTCGCGTCGCGCTTCCCGCCGGTTCCGGGCGGCATCGGCGGCCGACCCGGCCACCTGTGCGCGAATGCTGAGCGGCAGCAGCAACAATGTGGCTGCCACCACGAATGTGCGAGCCAGGCGGTTCAAGGTCATGCGCCCTCGCCGGTAAGAGGATCAGTGCTGCCGTCCAGCTCCGCTGACGGTACGCCATCGAGCGATCGGATATCCGCTTCCAGGGCGCGCAGCTGATCCACGGTCAAATCATCCGTGTAGGCTCCCAGGCCAAGTTCCATCGAGGATCCGGCTGCGGCGACGGATTCGGCTGTGATGGCGCTCGGAAGCGCTGTCCCCGTCGATCGATCCGGACGGAACACGGAGACGAATGTGCCACCACCGATGACAACCAGTAGCGCCGCCGCACGCGCAAACCGCGCGGATATCAGCGGCCGTCGCGCTGCACGGCGCATCGCCAGCTCGTCCCCGAGCTGCACCCGGACCTGCGTCGGCGCAGTCGGCAACGCGCCGACGATCCGTGAGATATTCACCGGCGCCGGTGACTTCTCGAACGTGCGCCGCACGGAGTCGAGGAGTGCCAGTTCCGCCGCAAGTTCAGGGTCGGAAGCGATGGCACGCTGCACCGATTCCGCGTCTTCGGCGGAGAGCCGATCGTGCAGCAGATCCGGCAGGAGATCCTGCACCTCACCCCTCGTCATTTCACGCATCGAGAAACTCCTTTACGGCCCGCATTGCATTGTGGTAGTGCACTCGCGCCGCGCCCTCGGTGGTATCCGCAACAGCCGCGATTTCCTTGTATGACAATCCTTCAACAACCCTCAGTGTGAACACTTCGCGCTGCGTTGGCGAGAGCTTCGCCACTGCCTGTCTCACCCTCTCTTCCGCCTCATCGGCAACCACGTGTCCCAGCAGATCATCACCTGACGCGAGGACGTTTTGTGCATCCTCGATTGCGACAAACAATCGATCCCGTCTCCCCGCCCGCCGCTGATCGAGCACCAGACGTCGAGCAATCGTGAACAACCACGATCGCAGCGACGATTCTCCGCGAAACGTGTCCAACGCGCCAAACGCCCGCACGAACGTGTCCTGCACGATCTCTTCCGGTGCCGAGACCACCCCCAAACTGCTCACGAACCTCGACAGCGCGGTGACATGCCGCTCCACGAGCGTGGTTGCCGCCCGCTGATCCCCGCCATGCCAGCGGTCGATCAGTGCGCGATCCTCATCTGCATCTTCGCTGGTTCGGATCAGTTCAGGCATGGTCACGTCATATAGGCAGACGAGCAGCGGGAGGTGATGTTAATGCCGAGTCCCTTGAACGCACCGCCCGCCTCCCGCCCTGCTTCTGCCAGGATCCAGTACGTGCCCCGTCGCCCTGCCCTGATTGCCCACCGCGGCATGCCGCGCCGATATCGAGAGAACACGCTGCCCGGGTTCATCGCCGCCACTGCGGCGGGAGCCGACGGCTGGGAACTGGACGTGCATGCCACGCGCGACGGCGTCGTGGTCGTGCACCACGACCCGGTCCTCCCCGCTGCTGCCGGGTCCCTGGCCGGGCGCGCGATAGCCGACCTCGACTATGGTGATCTCGCCACGGTGAGCCTGGCGGGCACCGATGAGCGGATCCCCTCTCTTGACGATGTCCTCGGCGCCGCCGCCCCGGGCATCACTGTCTATGTGGAGATCAAGGCCGTCGGGATCGAGGAGATGACGATGGCGTGCCTCCAGCGGCATCCTGGCGTGGAAACCGCCGTCCACTGCTTCGATCACCGTGTGGCCCGGCGGGTGAACCTGATCGACCCGACGTGCCCGGTCGGCATTCTCTCCGATTCGTACCTGGTGGACACAGCGCATGCCATGGGGACGGCCGGGGCGCGCGACTACTGGCCGCACCGGACGATGGTCGATGCTGCACTGGTGACCACCGTTCATGGCGTGGGTGGTCGCGTGATTGTCTGGACCGTGAATGACGTGGATGACGCGCGGCGCCTGGCCGCACTCGG
>JANMNM010000034.1:0-2524 GCA_031373905.1 Gemmatimonadaceae bacterium
AAGGACCACCAGCGCGAGAATAGCAACGCAGGTCGCTGATGCGACCACGAGAATGGCAGGATATGTGAGTGCCTGAACAAGGTCGCGTCGCTGCGCACTGGATCGCTCAGCCGCATCCGCAGCGCGGGCGAGCGCAGGCGCGAGCCCCGCGCCGTCCTCGCCCGCGCGGATCATCGCGGTAAGATGCTTCGGAAACGAACTGACATGTGTATGCAGTGCGGTCGACAGCGGTTTGCCGGCGCTCACCGAGTGACGGATGGCAGTAGCAGGCACCTGCCAGGCGTGTGGGGCGAGGTCAGGGAAAACCTGAACCACGCGGCCGACGCTCAGCTTCGACGCCACGAGTTGCGACAGGAGGCGGAGACCCGCGGCGAGATCTTCATGGGTCATCATCGCAGCGGCCCGCCCCACGAGGTGACGTCCTTGTCCTCGTTCGCACCGCCAACCTGTCCGTCGCGTCCGAGCGTGTACAAGTCGAATCCATCACCACTCGCCGTGCCGGGCGCAGCGTAGACGTACGGGCGACCCCACGGGTCAGTGGGTAACGCTTTTGAGAGGTAGGGACCGCGCCACCGACCACCGTCCGTGAGCGCTGCCGGCATGGTCCTCAACGCCGCGATGCCCTCAACGGTCGACGGGTAGCGATCCAGATCGATCCGATAGTTGCTGAGCGCAAGGCCGATGCTCTCGATCTGTGTCACGGCTGTCGCCTGTCGCGCATCGCCAACGTTGCGAAAAAGGGATGGCGCAACAAATGAGGCGAGCACCGCGATGATCGCGAGCACGACCAGTAGTTCGAGCAGGGTAAATGCCGCTCGTTTCGCACGGCGAGCGTGCTGTCGGTCATTGCTGAACTGCACGGAGTACCTCCATGATCGTTGTCTCCCCAGTTCTGACCTTGCCGACGCCTTCCGACCAAAGGCTGCCGAGTCGGTCGGTGTCTGCGATCGCTCTCAACGTGGCCCGGTCCGCCGATGCGATGAGCGCATCCTTGAACGCGTCGCTGGGCTGGAAAAACTCGAAGAGACCGAGCCGTCCTCGGAAACCCGTGTGGTTGCAATCGTCGCACCCTCTCCCGCTGCGCACGGACTCGATCGATATGCCAGCACGCTGGAGGACGGGCAGCTCAACGGCGCTTGGCGCCCGTCGCTCAGTGCAGTGCGGACAGATCCGGCGGACGAGCCGCTGCGCAAGGACACCTTGCAACGTCGCGCCGATGAGAAACGCCGGAATACCCAGGTCCAGAAGGCGCGTGACGGCGGACGTCGCGTCGGTCGTGTGGAGTGTGGACAGGACAAAGTGACCGGTGAGTGCGGAGCGCAGCGCCAATGATGCCGTCTCTGCATCACGCATCTCCCCGATCATCAGGACGTCAGGGTCCTGTCGCAAAATGGATCGGAGCACGTCGGAGAACGACAGCAGCGAGCGAGCGTTCACGGGAACCTGTGTGATGCCCTCGAGTTCGTACTCAATTGGATCTTCGACGGTGACTATCTTCTCGGCACTGATGTCTCGGCTCTGGAGCGCGGCGTAGAGGGTCGTGGTCTTCCCTGATCCGGTCGGACCGGTCACGAGCAGGAGGCCCTGTGTACGCTGTGTCGACGCGACGAAGGCCGAGTGCATGTCGGTGTTCATGCCGAGCTCGTGCGTGGATGTCGGTCGGTCGACGCTGTTGAGGAGCCGCAGGACGATGCTCTCGCCGTGGAGCGTGGGAACGCTCGAGACACGGACATCGATCTGGCCGGCGTCCAGCCGGATGCGAAGGCTGCCATCCTGCGCCGTACGACGCTCGGCGATATCCATATCGGCCAGGAGCTTCACGCGCGAGAGCACTGCGGCGCGTATGTCAGGTCCTGGTGCAAGCGTGGGCACGAGCACGCCGTCGATGCGGAGTCGAGCGACGGCGTTGTCACGTGCCGCCTCAAGGTGAATGTCAGAGGCTCGCGCCGTCACGGCGTCACGGAGCAACGAATTGACGAATCGCACGACCGGCGGCTGTTGTGCGAGGTCGCGGAGATCCGCGTGCTCCTCGTCGGCTGTGGGTCCGTCGTCGCGCTCGTCGCTGCCGTATGCCGCGATCGCGCGCCGCACGCTGGGCAAGTCGGACGGAATTGGCACGAGCTGACGCCCAAACGCCGCACTCAATTCAGAGAGCGCGTCGGCGAGGAGCGCGTCTGGTGCGACCAGGAGATGCAGGCCGTCCGGGGAATCGCTGGCAACCGGGCAGACCCGGTGCTGATGCAGGTAGCCGACGGCGACGCCGTGCGGCAGCGGAACTGGAGGGACCAGGTGAGACATCAAGCCGTGGCAAGTCGCGTGATGAGACGTTGCAAGTCACAAGATGACACGAGATGAGTGTGGGCGTGTCGACTGCTTGTCAACACGGTCGCTGAGACGAGACCGGCGGCACAAGTGCGGAACGTCGCGCGAATCCTTGCGAATGCGTGCGAATACGGGGGCAGATGAGTTCTCACTAAGCTTCGTAAGTAAATGCCTCAAAACGAGTTGCGGGCGCGACGCGCGG
>JANMNM010000035.1:0-45766 GCA_031373905.1 Gemmatimonadaceae bacterium
TACGGCAGTCGAGTGGTGTCTCCCTTCAGTTGCACGTCGAAATGCGCGGTCACGAAGTGTGCGAGGATGTTGTTCATGCGCCGCGTGTCCCAGACCGGGTCGGCATAGTGCGTGAACGGATACGACTTCAGTGAGTCGGACCAGGCGTAGCTCTCCGCGGGTGCGGGAATCGGTGCACCGGCGTTGTGACCGGCGCCGAGAAATGTCAGCAGGTAGCGATCGGCATTCTCGGCACCGCGGAAGATGGCGCGGGTCCCGTTCTCGTAGCCCGAGACCTCGTCGGCGCTGCCGGCGACGAACAGGGTGGGCGTCCGAATACCAGCCAGCCCAGCGGCATCCCACACACCGGCCGGCATGCCCCACGGGCCGATGGCCACCACGGCCTTGATGCGAGCATCGCCGCCGCCGTCGCGATAGGCCGCGTTGTCGGAACTGCGCTCCAGCAGTAGGCGATTGGGTGGTGCACCGGGCATCGTGGCGGCCGCCGCGCGGAATCCGCCACCGATCACATTCACCGCGCCGTACCCGCCCATCGAATAGCCGATGATGCCGGTGCGACCGGCGTCGACGTGTCCGGCCAGGAAGCTGCCGGACTTCGCGGCACCCAGTCGCGCCATCTCGTTCAGCACGAACAGCTGATCGTAGGGGCGGTGATAGAGTGTGCTGCCAAACGCCCGCGAATCGTCGTAGGTGCTTTCGGTGTGATCGATCGACACCACGACGTACCCTTTGCTGGCCAGGTTCTCTCCCAGGTGACTGAGCAGGAACCGGTTGCCGGGGTAGCCGTGCGAGATGATCAGCAGCGGAAACGGGCCGTCGCCAGCAAGTGGCATCGCGTCGCGTTGCGCGCGGCCGATCAGCGTCACGGTGACCGTGGGGTCGCGCATGATGGCCCGGTACGTGCCCAGGACCGGCGCGCGACTGGGCTGCGCCGGATACCACACCTCGAGCGTGAGCGATCGATCACGGCGCGCCGTGGCTTCGCCGGGCCTGGTGCGCACGATGTCGGGGCGATTGCGGTCGGTGACGGTGATGGTGCGGACGCCAACGGCGTGGCTGCCGAACGCGGCCAGTTCGGGCGCGAGTGGCGTCACGACATCGATGCGCTGGTCCAGCCGGCCGCTGTCGTTGCCCATCTGCGCGCCGGCCGGCGGGGCAGAGGACATCGCGCTGACGATCGCAATCGTCACCGCCCAGCATGTGCGTCGGCGATGGCGCGACAGGAGGAGACTCGGAGATACGATCATCAGATCAATGTGCAGCCCGACGCAACCGCTGCGAACCCTCTCCCGTAGATCGACCGCCGTGGTTGCCGTCGGCGTCGGCGCGGGAGATTGATTGAGGTGGGCGCAACGCCACCTGACCGCATTACGCCGCGGCGTGGCGACGGGCCGCCGTCGGTGATGAGGGAGAAGCAGCTGGGAGTCGCATGATCAAAGCCTCGCAGAAGGGGATGGGCCGCCGGGTTTCCGCCGCTGCTCCGGCGTGGCCCGGCTGGTGAACCGGTCGGCTCACCAGGGAATGTCTTCCCGCCTGAGAGTGCCTCCTGTGCGAGCGCGCACCCATACGCCTCCTTACGTAGGCATCGGGTTGTGATGACGTGGGAAGCCCCCCTCCGATTTCACGGGTTCTTTCGTTACTGGACGACCGGGCCTGGGGGGCAGGCGTGCTATTGACGGATACTATGTAAGAATAGTATGCTCTGGTACATTCGCATCCGGAGACCTGCGTGAAGCCCAACTGGTTCTACATCCTGCTCGCATTGGCCCCCGGCCCACGTTACGGCACCGCGATCCAGGACGACGCGCGGAGGCTGAGCGACGGGGCCGTGCGCCTCTGGCCCGCCACGCTGTACGGGTCCCTCGAGGAGCTGGTCCGGCTGGCGTGGATCGAGGAACTCGCCGATTCGGATCGCCCTGACGGCGGATCGGGTCGGGAGCGCTTCTATCGGATCACCACGGCGGGACGCGAGTCGCTCGAAACCGAGTGCGCGAGGCTGGAGTCGATGGCACGAACGGCGCGCGCCAGACTGTCGGCGCAGGTGGCGCGCGCATGATGAACCATGGAGAGGGGAACATCACCACTGGGTTCTGGCGCCGCGCATACCGCGCGCTGCTGCCGCTGCTGCCACACGGGCTTCGGGCACGGCAGGGCGACGCGATGCTCGAGCTGTTCGACCGCGAGCTCCGGCGCCGAGAGCCCGATGGTACGCGCGCCGTGTTGAGCGCCGGCGTCACGGGGCTGGTGGACCTCGCTCGTCGCGGAGTCTACGAGCGCCTGACCGAAGAGCGGCGGGCGCTCACCACGGGAAATCTCGTGATTCTCCGCACGACCGCCGTCGCATTCATCGTGACCAGCGCCGTGCTGACTGCGCTGTTCGTGACGAAGGTCGCGGTGACGCGCGCGGCCGCCCCCGGCAGCGGCACGGTGTTCGACGTCGTGCTGTTTTCGATCCCATTCACGGCCGCCATGACGATCCCGATGTCGGTGTTCATCGCGGTGCTCTGGGCAGCGACGCGCACGCCGACAGCGAAGCTGAGCCGACAACGCAACGACGATCCGTCCGTCAACGATGGGACGCTTCGACTCGGACCCCTGATTGGCATGGCGTCGGCTGTCGCGCTCTGCTGCCTCGCCTTGAACGCCGAGCTGGTCCCGCGCGCGAACCTGCGGTTGCAGCGCATCTTTTCAGGTCGGGCCGCAGTGGCACCAAGCGACCGCAGCATGACCTTGCGCGAGTTGCGTCAGGCGGAGGTGAGGCTGGTGACGGCAACACAAGGCGTGTCGGCATCGGAAGCGGCCGGCGCCTCGCCTGCGAGTTACGAGGTAGAGATCCAGAAGAAGCTCGCGCTGGCTGCCGCCTGCGTTTTGCTGGCGATGCTCGCCGCAGGAATAGCCCGTCATGCGTCTCGCATCAGCATCTGGGCACAGGCCGTGATCAGCCTTGTCGTCTTCACCGGCTATTACGTGTGCATCATCACGGGCGAGCAGCTGGCTGATCGATCGGCGATCCCGCCGGCGCTGGCCATGTGGAGCGCCAATATCATCGTGCTGATGCTCGCCATGCTCACGCTGCGAGTCGCGCGAGGGCGGCGCGCCCCGGCAGTGAGACCGCCTTTCCCGAGCGCTTGATTCGTGTGTAGCAAACGCCCTGTTTCGCAGGCATCTCGACGCGCCCCCTGACAACGCGACGGCCGTTGATGCTGAGTGTTGCGTATTTCGCCGATGCCGCTCACTCGTTTCGGCCCAAGTCGATCAGTCGTTTCGCTCCATGTCGATCACCGGTTCCAGTCGATGTCGATCAGGGGATGCCGTAGGGGCGCGGACGCGGAGTCGGCGGGAGAGTCGGCGAGATCGGGCGTGGCGAGGCGGCGGCGGGGTGGCGCGACGCGGGCACCATCCGAAGCGATCCTCAGCCACGCGATCACGCGGCTCGTGCACAGCCCGCGGAACGATGAGACGCGGGTGCTGAGTCGCTCTCGGAAGAGCTCGTTCGATCCGACCGCCCGGAACCACGACTGAAAACAAACCTGGCATCCAGCTGACAGTTTCGCCTTGTTTCGGCTAGTATTCGTCATCATGATATCACTTCTTGGTGCCACACCATCCGAGCTTCCGCGGCAACTAGCCTTGCGAGCCAGGGCGCTCCGTGTGGCGCGCAGCCTCACCCAGGAGGAGTTGGCGGCTCGCGCCGGCATTGCGCTGAGCACGCTGCGCGCATTCGAGCGGTCTGGCCGCATTTCCTTGCACCGTCTCCTCGCGGTGGCCCACGTGCTCGGCGCCCTGCAGGAGTTCGAGGTGCTCTTTCCACCGCCGGCCGCGCGCACGATGGCGGACCTCGAGGCGCTGAGTGAGCGTCAAGCCCGGAAATACGGTCGACGCGTGAGGTCGGCGCGGCACCCCACGACACCGACCGAGACACCGGCGGACACCCCTCCGCGCTCTGGTGCGTCGTGATCCGCCGCGTCCATGTGCAATACATGGGACGCGGTGCGCCCGTGCATGTTGGCGACCTCGCAGCCTCCTCCGCAGGGATCGTCTTCGAATACGCCCCCGCCTTTGTCACGCTCGGGCTGAAGCTCTCGCCATTCGCCCTGCCGCTCACAACGCTCGGCTTGATCAATGGCTCGAACCCGCGGGGGCCACTCGAGGGCTTGCACGGCCTCTTTGCGGATTCACTCCCGGACGGTTGGGGGCGTTTGCTGATGGACCGCGCGTTTTCCGCTCGCGGAATCGACCGGAGCCAGATCACCCCGCTGATGCGCCTGACGTACCTCGGAACGCGCACGATGGGCGCGCTCACCTACGAGCCCGCGGACACGCCGGGCGAGCGCGCGGGGGCGCCGCTCGATCTCGCCCTCATGGCGGTCGAGTCGCTCCGCATTTTTCGCGGGCCACCAGGCGAGGTCCTCCCAGAGGTGCTCCGTGCTGGTGACTCTCCTGCCGGCGCTCGCCCAAAGATCATCGCCGGCGTCCGGGACGACTTCGGCGATTTCGTGACGGGGGACGGCACGATGCCCTCCGGGTATCGGCATTGGCTCATCAAGTTCACGACCCCTGCCACCGGTCACGATGAAGGGCAGATCGAGGCCGCGTACGCGGATATCGCGCGCGCCGCGGGCATCGACATGCCGGAGACGCACCTCTTCGAGGCAGCCGCGCGACGCTACTTCGGCGTGGCACGGTTTGACCGCCTCGCGCAGGACGCGGACCGGCGTCGACATGTGCACACGCTCGCCGGTCTGTTGAACGTCGGTCTGGATGCGGCGCTGGATTATCGGCATCTGATCCGCGCGACTTCTCAGCTCGTGGCCGACCACGCCGCCACTTGCGAGGTGGTTCGTCGAGCGGTGTTCAATGTCCTCGCGCACAATCGCGACGACCACGCGAAGAATCACGCGTTCCTGATGGAGGCGGACGGCCGGTGGCGGCTCACGCCCGCATACGACCTCACGTTCTCTGCCGGGCCGAATGGCGAGCATCATCTGACGGTGGCGGGCGCGGGAGGGGCGCCGACGCTCTCACACATCCACGAACTCGCGGAGCTTGGTGGCGTGACGGCGACCGAGCTGTACGCCATCGTGGAGCAAGTGAGTGACGCCATCGCCACATGGGACGCGACGGCGCGACACTATGGGGTGCGCCTCGGCCGCCGCCGAGCCATCAGCAAGGTGCTCGACGCCGTCCGCCTCGCGTTCGGTGCAACTGGCACGCCCCGCGCGCTCCGAGGCTAGGCCCACGGTGCCGAGACGGTACGGGGGCGTCTGATCCCGTTACCTCAACGCAACGGCACGAAAGCAGGGTACTCATGTGGTATGTTTGCGGTCCATTTCCCCGGCTGAGGGAGGAGACCGACCGATGCAGACGTCGATGTTCAACGAGGAGCAGAATCCGCACGCCTTCCAGAGACTGAGCATCAGCAACGCGACCTTTCATCGCTGGCGTAGGACGGTCGCGGCCCGCTTGGCCGTCACGCGGCGCATCGCGCCTGCCCTCGCGACGCTGGCCCTGCTGCTCTCCCTCGCGACCACACTCAGGGCGCAGCCAGCAAGTGCAACCCGTGCCTTCACCGGCGCCACGCTGATCGACGGCACCGGCCGCGCCCCGGTGCCGAATGCCACGGTGCTCGTCCGCGACGGCCGCATCATCACTGCCGGCCCCGCCGCACGCGTCCGCATTCCGTCTGGCGCAGACCGAATCGCGCTCGACGGCAAGTTCATCATGCCCGGCCTGATCAACGGTCACGGCCACGCGGGCAGCTTGCAGGATCTTGCCACCTACGCCGCATACGGTGTCACGACCGTCTTCTCGCTCGGCGATGAACCCGCCGAGGTCTTCGCGGCACGCGCGGTGCAACAGCAGACGCCACCGAAGCATGCGCGCGTCTATCTGTCCGGTCCCGTGCTTGCGCCGACATCGCCGGATGACGCGCGCGCGCAAGTCGCCGCCGTGGCAGCGCGGGCAGTGGACATCGTGAAGATCCGCGTCGACGACAACCTCGGTACCGCACGCAAGATGTCACCAGACGTGTACCGCGCCGTGATCGACGCGGCGCATGCGCGTGGACTGCGTGTGGCCGCGCACCTCTATTATCTGGATGACGCGAAGGCACTACTGGCGGCGGGCGCGGACTACATCGCGCATAGTGTGCGTGACCTGCCGGTGGACAGCGCATTCGTGCGTGACCTCGTCGCGTCGAAGGTGTGCTACACACCGACGTTGATGCGCGAGGTGTCCACGTTCGTGTATGAGTCCACACCACCGTTCTTCGCCGACTCGCTTTTTCTGGCGCACGCCAACCGAAGCTGGATGGCCACGGTGCAGCAGCCGGCGCGTCAGGAGGCCACTCGAACGAGCGTCAGCGCACAGCGGTACAAGGCACAACTCCCCGTCGCGATGCGCAACCTGGCCGTGCTGCACCGGGCCGGCGTCCCGATTGCCATGGGCACCGACACGGGGCCACTCGGCCGGTTCCAGGGCTACTTCGAGCTGATGGAGCTGGAGATGATGGTGGATGCCGGACTGACGCCGGCGCAGGCGCTGCACGCGGCCACGGCTGGCGCAGCGAAGTGCATGCGGATCGACCGCGAGCTGGGCACGCTGGAACGTGGGAAGTGGGCCGACATGCTGGTGCTGGATGCGTCGCCGCTGGAACGGATTGCGAATATCCGCTGGCAGCACTCGGTGTGGATCGGCGGAGAGGTCATCAGCGGGCGCTGAGGGGGCCGCAACGCTGCTGCGCCACGCGTGCAGGTCTCAACCCGAATTGGTCTTACCAGCAACGCGGCTCATTGCGGATGCCCGCTCCCGGCGTCCAGCTGTTGCAGTGAGAGTTTGAACTCCTTGTCGCGCGGGTCCATCGCAATCGCCTTCCGATACGCGGCGCGCGCCGGCTCCATCTTTCCCTGCTTCTCGAGCACCTGCCCCAGTCGCCACCACGCGAGGTCTTCCGCCTGCTGCGTGACCAGAATCGGTCCCTTGATGTAGTCGCGCAACGCCGTTTCGGCCTCGGCCAGCCCCACTCCGTGGATTGCGGCCAACTGGCCGAGTGAAAAGAGCACCGCTCGATCTGTCGGCAGCAGCGCCGCGTACCGACGAAACGACTCGAGCGCAACATCCGCCTTGCCAAGCCGGTATGCCAGATCGCCAAGCGCAAACCACGCCGGCGCGCTGTCCGGGGCCGTCGCCACCAAGGTGCGGAAGGATGACTCAGCGGCTGCGTTGCGCCTGGCCGCGCGCTCGAAGTACCCGCGCATCAATGCACCGCGATAAGCCGACCGACGCTCGATCCGGCGCAACAGTTGCTCCGCTTCAGATTTGCTGCCGCCCGCCACCGGCGCCAACAGTCGCGCAATCCACGCCAGCGATTCCAATGCATCCACACGGGTCGAGTCGCGCTCGAGTGCGCTGTAGAATGCGGCCCGGGCGCGTCGTGCCGAGAGATATCGTTTGGTGATGCTGCGCTCGTTACCGCGCTGCATGTGTGCCTGCCCGATCATCACCAGCTGGTCGGCTGAGCTGTCGCGGGTAGCTGACAGGACCACCAGCGCGGAATCCGGCTGACCACGCGCCAGAAGATCGCGCGCGTCACCAGGACTCGCGGCGTCCTGCTGCACCACGAGCGTCGCGCTCGCCGCGAGCACCATGCCCAATCGAGATGCGGTTGATCGCTGCGTCGCCGAGCTGGTGCGACGCGCCGGGTAGTCGCGTTCGACCGCGGCACACATCCCACTGATCTTCGCTGCCAGTTCGCGCGCCCCCGCGGCATCCGTCGACGCACTCAGGCGACGCACGTCGGCCCAGAGCGTCTCGAGTTGTGATGCACCCTCGTCGCGTCGCGCGCTGACCAGTTGCATCCGCTCGCGGGAACGGGCCAGCGCATCGCGCTGATTCACCAGCAGCGCAACGGCCTCGGGATCACCGGCCTCCGACTCGTGCAGCACGATCTCGGCATCGAGACGCTCCAGTTGCTCGCGTGGCGCTGCCTTCTCGAGCAATGCGAGCTCCCGCTCATGTGCACTCATCGTATCGAGCAGGCGTCGCGCGGCGGTCGCGGCGTTGCTTCCCGTGTCGCCAACAGCCGGTGGCAGCGTGCCCATCGCCGCCAGGATCTGCGACACGAATTCCTGCGGTGTCGTGGGCCGCCGATCCGTCCTCTCCTGCCGGTACACACGCTGGATTCGCGGGTCGCGCCAGAACGCAGAGTCCGTCGGCTTGTACGTCAGTCGTCGCCGATCCGCGTACCCGAGTTCGAACCCCTTCGCAGCGCGTCGTGCGAGGATCTCCGCCAGTACGGCCGCCGCAGTCAGCAGCGAGACGAATGCCAGTAAGGCCCCGATGTTTGTGAGCCCATCGAGTGATGCCAGCCAACGCACCGAGTAGAACGCGTGCGCGCTCGGCACCATGTCGCGGAGTTCCCGCCGCCGCGCATCCATTGCCCACGCCATCAGGGGGCCTTCCGCAATCACCAGCCCGGTCAGCACCAGGTTCATCATGCGGGCGGACGTGATCGACCGTGGAAGCTGATCATACACGTCTCCACTGCGCCGCCAACCCGGCGGCCACCAGAGCCACCACCACCGTGGCGGCAATGTGAGCACGCGACGAATCGTGCTCCACTCGTAGCCGCGCTGCCGAGCGGCGCGGATCTGGAAGACGGTGAGCGGGAACAGCAGCGGTGGTGTGAGCCAGAGCCACGTCGGCAGGGACAGCAGCGTACCGCCCCGAAGCGCGGCGCACAGCGCCAGCACGGCGCTCAGTACCGCGACGACCAACCATGTCGCCACAACGCTCTGCAATTCTGCCAGCTCGTAGCTCAGCGTTTCATCGTTGTATGCAGCGCCACCGAAGGCCGAACGCAAACTGCGACCGTCCGCAAACCGCTTCGCCGGGTCCTTCTCCAGGCAGCGCATGACTGCATCGGACAGATCCTTCGGTACCGACGGGGAGACCTCCGACAGCGGCTTCGGTGTGGCCGACACGTGCTGCATCAACAGTTCGCGGAAGCTGCGGCCATCGAACGGAAGTCTTCCGCTCAGCATCTGGTAGCCCACGACGCCGACTGAGTACAGATCGCTGCGTCCGTCTATCTGCGGCTCCGCGGTCGCTTGCTCCGGCGACATGTAGTGCGGCGTGCCCATCACCGAGCCAACCTGCGTCAAGCTGGTCGCCGACTGCAGCGTGTCCGCGCGCGCGATACCGAAGTCCGTGAGCAATGCGCGACCGCTCGTATCGTCGATCAGGATGTTGTCCGGCTTGATGTCGCGGTGGACGATGCCCTGCCGGTGCGCGTGATCCAGGGCGTCCGCCACCTGTGCCAGCATCGTGCGCGTGGTCTCGACATCGAGAATCGTTTCCCGCTCCAGTCGCGACGCCAGCGACTCACCACGCACGAACCCCATCACGAACCAGCACAACCCCCGACGCTCACCGAATGCGTACAGCGGCACGATGCCGACATGCTGCAGGCTGGCGACGGTCTTCGCTTCGCGGCGGAATCGCTCCAGCACGCCGGCGTCCGTCGCGGATCCGGGTGGCAGCACCTTGATTGCGACCAGTCGCTCCAGGGCGCGATCGCGTGCGAGATACACCGCCCCCATGCCACCACGCCCGATCAGTCGGACGACTTCGTACTCCTCACCGATCGCCGCTACCAGCGCATCACGAAGGGGATCGCCAAGCACCTCCTCGGCGGGTTCAGCAATCGTGGCGCTGGCGTCCATTCGTTCTTCCCCCGAAGCGTGGCCCGTGCCGGTCGCGTGTGATGCGACGGCGGGTGGCCGGAGAGTAACCCGAGCCGGCTGCGATGCACAGGTCCCATCTGGATTCGTGCTGATTGCGACACTGTGTGAAACGCAGCAACGACCAACGCGTGCATCGTCGTGCACGCGTAACGGATCTCCACACGCGCGCGGTACCGAAGGCCTTCTGCGCCCTCACCGCATGTGCTGTCTTCATGCCTCACGCACGCAGATCATTGGGAGCAGCGGAATGCGCTTGTGCTGTTCCGCATGGGCACGTGGTGCCGCTACACCATCGCGGCCTGGGGGACGCCGCTCTGCAGGTGCACTCGGCCGCGTGTACTTGTTGCGCTGCGAACGTCAGACCCGTCATGCGTCGACGCACTCGTATCACGCCTCTGCCTTTCGCCGAGCCGCGGGACTCGAGGGCAGCCGATCAGTGCGTCGCCGCTGGTCCATTCTGGCCACAGATCGCCTGAAGGTCCGAGGGAAGTCGGGAGCAGGTGTCACCATGTGACGTTCCGACCGAGCGCGCGTCTTATGGATGAGGACGCTGAGTACGACCTGGCACGACCCGCATGGCACCCCACCCGGTCCGACGCGGAGCACGACAGGCACGACGGCCGGCAACGGTCAGCAGCGACCACGAGATTCGTGTGGAAGGGCGGGTGGGCCCCGAAGCACGTTCAGCCCCCGGTGAGCGACGGCTTGCCGGGGGCACCTCGTATCCGCGACCCTGCCCACGCGCGTGACGCCGGGCGTACATTCTGGCATGGCAAGCGCACGACCCCGTATCGCGTATCAAGGTGTGCCCGGCGCCTTCAGTGAGGACGCCATCCGTGCGTTCTGGGGCGACGGGACCATCGGTGTGCCCTGTCACAGCTTCGCCGACGTGATGGAGGCAGTGCGCTCAGGCGCCGCTGATGGCGCCGTGCTGCCGGTCGAGAATGCGACCGTTGGTCCAATCACGTCAGCGCTCGACGCGCTCGACGATTTCAGTCAGGGACTCACGATCGGCGGCACGACGGACGTGCCTGTCGTGCAGGCGCTGCTCGGCCTTCCTGGCGCCACACTCGAACAGATCGCGTTGATCACGAGCCATCCGGTGGCGCTCGGACAGTGCCGGAGATTCCTGTCCGCGTTCGGCGTGCCGCAGGAGCCGTACTTCGACACCGCCGGGGCCGCGCGCATGGTGAGCGAGAAACGGGATCCGACACTCGCGGCCGTGGCGAGTCATGCGGCCGCTGAACGCTACGGTCTCATCATTCTCGCCGACGCGATCCAGGACGAGCCGGACAACTGGACGCGTTTCGTTCGCATCGGGGCGGGACAGTAACCGCATCGACGTCGCGTGGCGCTAACCCGCGACGTCAGTCCTGCCGACGCGGATCGCCATCCGATCCACTGCGGCGCCGCTGGTCCATGCGCCGCCGGGCTTCAGCAAACTTCGTGCGCTGTTCCGGCGTCAGCACCGAGTCGATCGACGCACGCATCTGATCACGCAGTGAGTCGAGTTGCGGCTCGACGCGCGCGCGCAATGAATCGAGCTGCCGTTCGCGACGGACGAACAACGTCTCGATCGACGTGGCCTGCGCGGCCGTGAGCGCGAGTTCGTCGGTCATCCGCTTCATGATGCGGCCGCGGAATCGATGGCGCGACGCGGTATCCGTCGCCTCACCCATCATCCCCAAGGGTCCGCTCGGGCCGCGCCCGCCACGCCATGCGCCGCGCCGATGCAGCATGCTCCGTTCCACGCCCACACCGATCGCGACGCCCACGCAGAGCGCGCCGAGCAGCGTGAGCGCTGCCATGAGCTTCGAGCGGGGTGTCGTCATCGTGAATCCGGGAGCACGCCGGCCGTTGGCTCCGCATCGCTGCCGATCAGATATTGCGCCAGCCCGGTGCTGCCGTCGGAGTCGAGGACGCTGAGCAATGCACCGGGATCGCTGTCCAGCAGGTCGGCGTCAGCCAGCGCGGAGGCTTCGATGCGCCCGAGATACAGGGACGCGACGATCGCGGCCGCGGCAGCCACGGGAATTGCCACCCGGACCCAGCCAGCGAGGAGA
The DNA here is from genome assembly GCA_031373905.1 of Gemmatimonadaceae bacterium. GTDB lineage: Bacteria > Gemmatimonadota > Gemmatimonadetes > Gemmatimonadales > Gemmatimonadaceae > JACMLX01. Next base: position 11,807 of record JANMNM010000035.1, read on the forward strand.
TCCGCGATGCCCGTGCGCGCGTCACGGCGACGACGCGCGAGTGTGAAGGTGGCGGCGTCGAGCACGCTGGCAGTCAGATACCCGGGCACCGGAATGCCACGGGCGGGGTCCGCGCGGCGCAGCAATGCCGCGAGCTCGTGATCGGCGTGCGACATCGGTTCATCGTTTCTGTCCACCGTCATCCCTCTGCTCCATCATCGCCGAGCCACGCGTGCAACTGCGTTCGCAGTGCCTTCCGTGCCTCGTGCAAATGCCATCGTGCGGTGCCTGCCGGAATGCCCACCAACTCGGCCGCCTCCGTGGGCGTGAACTCCTCGTACGTCACCAGCTCCATCAGCTGTCGCTGCATCGGCGGAAGCGCGGCGAAGGCCACATCGACCTCCGAGCGGAGTGTTGCCGCACTCGCCCAGTCCGCCGGCGACATCTCACTGCTGACCTCTGTCTCCAGCAACTCCTCGGTCTCACGCCGGCGGGCCGATCGTTGGCGGTTGATCGCCGTCGTCGCCACAATGCGAAAGAACCACGGTCCGAACGGGCGTCCAGCTTCACACTGATCGATGCGTTCCAGCGCCCGCAGAAACGCCTCCTGCACTGCATCCTCCGCATCCTCGCGGTGGCGAAGCATTCGCCACGCGATTCTGAAACCCCGAGGCAGGTGTCGCCGGACGAGCAGCGCATACGCGTCTGTGTCGCCCTGCTGCACCAGTCTCACCAGCCCAGGTTCATCCTCGCTGCCATCAACGGGAGGCTGCGCTGCGTCGGCATCCCCGGTCATGACGCGATGGTTGAAGCCACTGGAGCAGGCACGGGTGAAACCACGCACGGGCGTCGCCACGCGACGAGTGGAGCCCGGACGGGCCTCTGCGAATCTGTACACGGTGCCATGGTCATGCGTTGGCGGCCACGATCGAGGCGCACGCAGGGTACTGTGCATGGACGAACGGCAGGCGCATCTCCCGGGCACAGGCGCCAGATGCCCAATCCGGGCCCCGCTGGGCGGCTCTCATCACGGAGGGGGGCATGACGTACAGAATACTCGCAGTGGCGCTCGCGCTGGCTGGCTGCAGCCGCGAGGAGGCCTCGAACATGAGCACCGAACGGAGTGACGCGTCACCGGCGGTCGCAGGGGCCGTGGCCGTGGCCTTCGACGAGGCGGCTCCGATGCCGGTTCCTGCCGGGTCGGCGGTCGCCAGTAGAATGATGTCTGCTGCGTCAGCGCCCCTCGGTGCCCAGTCTCGCCTGATCGTGCGCAACGCCAAGGTCAGCATGCAGGTCGCTGACGTCCGTCGCGCCGTGGAAGCGGCAACCGCGCTGGCGCTCGGGACCAATGGATTCGTGGGTGACTCCCGCTTCTGGCGCGACGGCCAGCAGGATCTGGCCACGATCACACTCCGCGTTCCGTCAGAAGCGCTCGACGCAACACTCGGCAAGCTGCGGGCGCTGTCGGTGCGAGTGGACAATGAGTCGATGAGCGGCGAGGACGTGACGCGCCAGGTGGTGGATCTGGGCGCGCGACTGACCAACCTGCGCGCGACGGAGGCCGAGCTGCGCGGTCTGCTCGCGACGGTGAGGCAGCGGAGCCAGAAGGCCGCGGACATTCTCGAGGTGCATACCGAGCTGTCGCGCATCCGTGGTGAGATCGAGCAACACACGGCAGCGCTGCAGTCGCTCACGCAGCTGGCCGCCATGTCCACCATCGCGCTCGAGCTGCGGCCCGACGTGGTGTCGGTACCAGTCGTGGCTGAGGGATGGCAGCCACGCGGCGTGCTCCACGACGCGACGCGGGCACTGGTCTCGACGGGGCGTGAAGCCGTGAAGATCGTGATCTGGGGCGTGGTGTACGTGGCGCCACTCCTGCTGACGTTCAGCGCGCTCGTCTACGGCCTGCGGGTGCTCCTGCGCTCCGTTCGCCGCCGCCGGACCGTTGCAGTGAGTGCGGCTGGCTGACTCGCGGGACCGGGGCGCACGTCAGGCCGGAGGGGCGGGGAAGAGCCCGTCCACCGACAGATAGCGCTCACCGGTGTCGTAGCAGAAGGTCAGAACGCGTGCGCCGTCAGGCAGTGTCGGCAGGAGCTGCGCAACGGCGGCCAGTGACGCGCCACTCGAGGCGCCGACGAAGATGCCTTCGACACGCGCTGCGCGACGCGCGTAATCGAAGGCATCCTCTTCCGAGACCTGCACGATGCCGTCCAGCGTGGCAGTGTGCAGGTTGGCCGGAATGAAGCCGGCGCCGATACCCTGGAGACGATGCGGCCCTGGCGCACCACCACTGATGACGGGCGACTTCAGGGGCTCCACGGCAAACGTCTTCAATCCGGGCATGGACTCCTTCAGTCGCTCACTGACACCGGTGATGTGTCCGCCGGTGCCGACGCCGGTGACGCAATAGTCGAGACCTTCCGGGAAATCATCCAGCACTTCCTGTGCAGTGACGGTGCGATGAATCGCGATGTTGGCCGCGTTGTCGAACTGTCGTGGCGACCAGGCGTTGGTCGTCGTGGCGACGATCTCGTTTGCGCGCGCGATCGCACCTTTCATGCCGAATTCCCGTGGCGTGAGCTCGAACTCGGCGCCATATGCAAGCATCACGCGCCGCCGCTCGACGGACATGCTTTCCGGCATCACCAGGACCAGCCGATATCCCTTCACCGCTGCCACCATAGCGAGACCGATCCCGGTGTTGCCGCTGGTGGGTTCCACGATCAGCGTGTCATGACGCAGGGCGCCACTCGCCTCGGCATCCTCGATCATTGCGAGCGCGATCCGGTCCTTGATGCTCCCGCCCGGATTGCTGCGCTCGAGCTTCATCCAGACATGCACGCGCGTACCAAAGAGGCGGGCGAGCAGCACGTGAGGGGTGTTGCCTATGGTGCCGAGGATGGAAGCAGCGCGGGTCATATCTCAAACTCCGGTGGGTAGTCTTCACGACGGCGTTCGTCGGGTACGGCGTGGGTGACGATCGATCCGGGCGGCACACTTCGCGTGAGCCAGACGTTGCCGCCGATCACGCTGCCTCGACCGATGACGGTGCGTCCGCCGAGGATCGTCGCGTTAGCGTACACCGTGACATCATCCTCGATCGTCGGATGCCGCTGGACGCTCGCCAGCCCCTTGTCCACGCGGAGCGCGCCGAGGGTCACGCCCTGATAGAGCCTGACATCCGCGCCGATCCTCGCGGTCTCGCCAATGACGATGCCGGTGCTGTGATCGATCGCGAAACGGTCGCCGATGACGGCCCCGGGATGCAGGTCGACGCCGGTTCGCTCATGGGCCCACTCCGTGATCAGCCGCGGCATGATCGGCACGTGGGCCCGCCAGAGCGGATGCGCCACGCGGTGACAGATGGTGGCAAGGAACCCCGGATAGGCCAGGAACACCTCATCCACATTCTGGGCCGCAGGGTCCATGCGGTGAATGGCTTCCGCGTCGTCGTACAAGCGGCGCCGGATGTCGGGGAGCGCACTCATCAGCATGTCCACGATGGCTGCGGCATCCGCTGCCGAGGGGAGCAGCGGCTCGAGCAGCGACTCGAGCGTGGCAGCTACTTGCTGAAACTCCGTTCTCAGCCCCTCGAGGTCGCTGGAGGCGTACGGTGGTGCGGCATGCGGAAAGAGCAGCGAGAGGACGCTCCGCATCCAGTCCCGTGACGATTCATGGAGCCGGGCGGGCAGGCGGTAGGCGTCGCGCGCGCCGGCAAGCTGAGCCAGGAAGGCTGTCGTGTCGTGTTCCACGAGCTTGATGTTAGTCGAACGAGCGACGATGTTCCGCACGGGATCACTGGCCAATTTCGCGACGTGAGCGTTACGCGGGATCCCCCTCCTGCGTCGCACGACCGAAATGTCACAGCTTGACGAAACCGTGATCAGCGCCCGGCTCGGAGAACTCATTGCCGATGCCCGTTTTGCCGAGGGACTGGCGCTGCTTGATGTCGCGCTGGCGCAGTACCCCGGCGATGCGTGGCTGAACGGGATGCGCGCGCTGTTGATGCTCGAGTCGGGCGACACCCGGGCCGCGTTGATCGCCAGTGCCACTGCGGTGGCGCACGCGCCGACGGCAGCGTTCGCGCACTGGACCCGTGGTGTCGTGCTGTTGCGCGCGAATGAGTTGCCAGGTGCGTTGCGAGCGGCTCAGCGCGCGGTGGCACTGGATCCGGAAGAGCCGGACACCCACGTCCTGCTGGCACGCGTGTACCTGCAGAAGTCGCAGTGGGAGCTGGCACGGGCCGCACTTGCCGATGCAGCAATTCAGGGTGCCAACGACGAGGAATTGCTTCCGCTCCGCGCGGCGATTTCGGCCGGTCGTGGACTCGACGCCAGCGCGACTGACACCTGGCGTGCGTTTGCGGATCGGTATCCTGCCAACGCACTGGCCCGAACCGGTCACGCGTGGACGCTGCTCGAAGCCGGAAACCTGCGGGGCGCGCGAACGGAATTCGAGCAGGCGCGCGAACTCGATCCGACCAATGTCTGGGCCCTCGAGGGGCTCGAGGTGACGCAGACGCGGCTCCGGCCCGTGCACCGGCGTTGGTTCACGGTGTTGTGGGGACGCGCAATGGCGCGGCGCGAGGAGACCATGGTGATCATCGGCACGCTGGCGGCATGCGCCGGGGTCGTGCTGCTCGCCACCCGTCAGCTTGGCGTCGTGCTGCCGGTGCTTCTCACGGCGGCCGGCGCCCTGCTGCCAGTGCTCGATGCGTGGAGAATGACCAACGTGAATCCGGCCGCGGGCAGCGATCCCGCGGAACGAACGCCGGGCTGACGTACCGCGGTGCGCGCTCGATGGTCTGCCCGTGACGCCGTCCAGTCAACAATTTGTGCATGCGCGTTGACGTCACCCGGTGTGGTTGCGCGCTTCACCCGTTGCCCTGATTGCCGATGACCGCTCCACTGCAGGTTGCGCTGGTTGGCTACGGGTTCGTCGGGCGGATCTTTCACGCTCCGCTGATCTCCGGCGTCGATGGGATCCGGCTGCATACCGTCGTCTCGGGCAATCCAGCCGCTGTGCACGAGGACTTTCCCGATCTGAACGTGGCGTCGGATCTCGGGGTGGCGCTGGCCGATCCGGCCATCGATCTGGTTGTCATCGCGACACCGAATGCGCTGCACGCGCCCCAGGCACACGCGGCGCTCGATGCCGGCAAGCATGTGGTCGTGGACAAGCCATTCACCGTGACGGTGGCAGAGGCGAAGGCGTTGATTGCGCATGCGGAGCGCGCTGGTCGAACGCTGTCAGTCTTTCACAACCGCCGGTATGACAGCGACTTCCTCACGCTGCGCGCGTTGATCGCCGCAGGGACGCTTGGCGAGGTGACGCAGTACGAGAGTCACTTCGACCGATTCCGTCTCGATGTTCGCGACCGGTGGCGGGAACGTCCCGGTCCGGGTGCGGGACTCTGGTTCGACCTTGGGCCGCATCTGCTCGATCAGGCGCTGCAGCTCTTCGGCACGCCACTCGGCGTCACGGCAGACATCGCGGTGCAGCGAGCGGGTGGTGCAACCGACGACTACTTCCACGCGCTGCTTCGCTACGAGAGGCTCCGTGTGATCCTGCACGCGTCAACGATCACGGCAGCGAGTGATCTGCGGTTCTCGGTGCATGGCACGCGCGGGAGCTTCGTGAAGTACGGTCTCGACAGTCAGGAAGATGCGCTGAAGGCGCGCCGCGTTCCTGGTGGCAGCGGATGGGGTGCTGACCCGCGCCCGGGCGCGCTGACGACGATCGACGGCGACGAACGCGCTGTCCGGACGGTGCAGGGCGAGCCCGGTGCTTACCAGCGCTTCTACGCCTCAGTGCGCGATGCGATTCGCGGCATCGCCGCCAATCCCGTTCCCGGTCGCGAGGCCCTGGCCGTGATGCGATTGATCGAGATGGGAATCGAAAGTTCTGCAGCGCATCGCGAGGTCGCGGTACCGGCATAGCGCCGGACTGCGACGCGTCAGACCAGCTCCGTCTGCAGCTTCCTGAGGAGCCGCAGCGTGGCGCTCACGCCATCCCGCTCCGGCAGCACGGTGCCCTCGTATTCGATGCCAACCCAGGAATTGAACTTCGCTGCCAGCACGATGCGCATCATCCGGCGGTAGTCGGTGTGCGTTTCATTTCCGTCGGCATCGAAGTCATGTGACTTGGCGCTGACCGCCTTGGCGAACGGCATCATCTCGGTCACCGCCTGGTAGCGGTCGTAGTCGTAGAAGTTGCCGAAGTCCGGCAAGGTGCCCATGCGCGGGTGGTTCACGAGCCGCATGACGCCAACCAGCCAGTCGCCATGCGACGAGAGGCCGCCATGGTTCTCGACGATCACGTTGAGGTTCATCGGCGCGGCGATTTCAACCAGTCTGCGAAGTCCGTCGGCCGCCAGCCGCTGCTGTTCCGCCGGTTCACCGCTGCTCTGCGCGTTGACGCGAATCGTGGCGCATCCGAGCGTCTTTGCCGCATCGAGCCATTTGCGGTGGTTGTCCACCGCCTGCGCACGCTTCGCTGCATCGGGATCGCCGAGTGCGCCTTCACCATCCACCATGATCAGATGTTGGTAGACGCCTTCATCCTTCGCCCGCCGGTTCATCTCCGCGAGGTAGGCAGCGTCCGTCGCCCTGTCCTTGAAGAACACGTTCACGTACTCGATCGCCTCAATGCCGTAGTCCCGCTTTGCGACGCGCGCAAAGTCGAGGTGATCCATCTGCCTCGCGAACAGCGCGTTGTGGAACGACCACTGGGCGAGGGAGATGCGGAACGGCGGGGCGACGCGCTGCAGGAGGGATGGCACGACGGTCGCGGCGATGGCTGTCTGGAGGAAGGTGCGGCGTTCCATGGAGTGGCTCCGGGTGCGTGAAGAGACCAGTGCGTGTGTCGAGTGCGGCGCCAGGCCGGAACCGATGTCAGGGCAATGGTGTCGGGTGGCCCGAATCGGCGCAAGCGGTCAGCGCACGGACGCGGCTCCAGGCGCCATGAATCTGCGCCTCAGCGCCGCCGGGAATTTCTCGATCGCGTAGCGCACTGCCGTCCGCGGCATGGTCCGCCAGTGGGCGTCGAGAAAGTGCAGCGCGACGGCCCGGTCGCGTTCGCCGATTTCCTTGAGCATCCAGCCAACGGCCTTGTGCAGCATTGGATGCGGATCCTGTCGCAGTAACGCGGCAATCTGCAGTGCGGGGGCAAACTCGCGCTGCCTGATGTGATGAAGCGTTGCCAGCATCGCAATGCGGCGCTGCCAGGGGCTTGCGGCTTCCGCGAGGCGTACCAGCACACCGATGTCGTCGCGAGCCACGTGTCCGCCCACGATGGTTGGCGCGGACGTGTTCACCAGATCCCAGTTGTCGACATGCCTGATGTTGGCGAGGTATTCGTCAAACACCCGTTGCCGCACCTCGGCGTCGCCACGCTCAGACATTCGCACCATCAAGATGAGTGCCAGCAGGCGTTCTTCGTGCCATTCGGATCGCAGGAGTGTGATGGCGACCGAAAGCGAGGCATCGCGGCCGGCGCGCGCAACAGTGCGAATCGCGGGCACGGTGATGCCGAGGAACCGATCGCCCTCACCGTATCCGCCGGGACCTGCCTGGAAGAAGTCGTGCATCTGTCGCGCCTTTGCCGCGTTTGCGTGCTCGCGGAGCAGCACCCGCAGCGACGCGGCACCAACCGGCGGCGTGGCGTCGGCGGCCTTGCTACGTCGCGTCACCGACTTTCGTCACGGCGGCGGGGAAACCGCGGATGAATCCGATGTAGTCCACCGGCGCCGGCTCGAGTCCAGCCTGTCGCAGCAACAGGTTCACCTTGCCGCGATGGTAGTGCGCGTGGAGCAGGACATGATGCAGGATGTCCCGCACGCAGTTCTCGAACCTGATGCCCGCCGTGTTCGTGTACGAGACCTTACGATGCAGGTCCGCTTCCGTCAGTTGCGCAAGGAAGCTCGTGTACCCACGCTGCACGTCGGCGGCGAGCTGTGTGAGTCCGGCCAGCGATTCGTCCGGCCAGATCTTTGCACGCGCAGTTCGGCCTTCGAGACGCGCCAACCAGATCTCGTCCGCGCCAAGGATATGCGCCATCTCCCGCGCAGCATCCGTGGGCACTGCTGGCGCGGCGGCGATCGCCTCCAGCAGCGCCTCGTCGGCCCACGCCGTGTGGCGACTCATGTTTCGCAGTTCAGTGAGCATGGTTCACACCCCGCGCCTTGCGGCGCTGGTCACGGGACGCTGCCCTTGCGGTAATCGAGCTGAGGCTTCTGTGTGCCAAGTGCCGTCGAATAGACAAAGCCCGGGCCGCGACGGCGCGCGAGTTCCGCCTTGGCTGCCTCAACGGTCGAAGGCGATGTGAAGAGATCCGCGCCGGTGAGCGCCATCACCTTCGCGGCCACGATCATGCCCTTCATGCCGATGCTCATGCCACCCGCGGCCACCGCCTGCCACGAATGCGCCGCCGTGCCGGGTACCCACGTGGCCGCGCTCAGTTGCACGGTCGGTACCACCCAGCTCACGTCGCCGACATCCGTGGAGCCTGACTCCGGCAGGTCGAGCACGAGCGGCTTCACACGGGCCGTGTTCTCGAGCGGCACCGGCGTGAATGCCGTCGAATGCTGCAGTCGCTCCGCGAACGTGCGCTCTTCGGGCGTGTACGTGAACCCGCCGACGCGCTCGAGGGCCCGCTGCTGCACGCGTGCGAGTGTTTCGTTCGGCTGCGTGGCATAGACCGAGCCGACCAGCTGGATGTCCATCGTCGTGCCCGTGCCGAGCGCCGCGCCGCGTGCAGCGTTCGTGATGCGCTCCCAGATGTCCCGCACGATCGCCATGTCGACGTGCCGCGCGACGTAGTACACCTCGGCTTCGTCCGGCACCACGTTCGGTGCCTTGCCGCCGTTCGTGATCACGTAGTGAATGCGACTGCCGTCCGGGATGTGCTCGCGGAGGAAGTTCGTCATCACGTTCATCGTCTCGACACCGTCCAGCGCCGAGCGTCCGCGCTCGGGTGACGCTGCCGCATGCGCACTGAGGCCGTGGAAACGGAACTTCCCGGAGATGTTCGCCATCGAGCGACCGCCGCTGACGGAATTCTCGTCTCCCGGATGCCACGCGATCACGGCGTCGACGTCATTGAACACGCCGTCGCGCACCATGTACACCTTGCCGGCACCGCCTTCCTCGGCGGGAGTGCCGATCATGCGCAGCGTGCCCTTCACGTTGTTTGCGATCATCCACTGCTTCAACGCGATGGCTGCCGCGGTGCTCGCGGTGCCAAAGAGGTGATGGCCGCAGCCATGACCGGGACCGCCGGGAATCAGCGGCGATCGTTCCGGTGTCGCGGCCTGCGAGAGCCCGGGCAGCGCATCGAATTCGCCGAGGATCGCGATGACCGGCTTGCCGCTTCCAAACTCCGCCACGAACGCGGTGGGTTCTCCCGCGATGCCGGTTGTGACGGTGAATCCGGCGCCTTTCAGCTCCGCCTGCAGGAGCGCCGTGCTCTTCTCCTCCATGTAGCCGACTTCAGCGAACCCCCAGATGCGCTTCGCAACGTCACTGAAGTGTTCCGCACCGGCATCGAGTGATGCGATGAGCGGTGCAGTGTTGACGGCCGGCCGCGCCACCTGGGCGGCCAGCGGAAGCGCGACGGTTGCGACGGCAACCAGTGCGACTGAAATGCGGGAACGTGGCATTGGCGGGCGATGGCGATGAGACGACGTGAACCTCGGCGGCACACTCGCATCAAAGCTGTCGCGTGGAGCACGCTGCCGCGATCAGTCGATTCCGGACACGACCCCAGCCTGCCACCGACATGACCGGTTGAGCCTGCTGAGATGCACGCCCGGCGCCGTGGTGGCGCTGCTCAGAGCGGGACGACCCCGTTTCGCAGCCCGTGGCTCACCGCTTCGCTGCGCGTCCGGACACCGAGCTTGGCGAAGATCGACTGGAGATGGTACTTCACCGTGCTGGCACTAATGCCGAGCCTGGCGCCGATGTGCTTGTTGCCGAGGCCTTCAGCCAACGCGCGGAGCACGTCCAGTTCCCGCTCGGTGAGATGCGGGTCGTCGCTGCTTGTTGCTGCGAGGGCGGCGCGCTGCTCGCGCAGCGTGCGGCGCTCCTGCGTGGCACCATTGACGGGCAGGACCAGCGGGGCGATGACGGTCATCCCCCGCACGATCGCGTACGCGGCAGCGACGACATCATCCGGGTCGGCATCCAGCGGAAGCCACGCGGTGCTGCCGCGCGCAAGCTGGGTGCCCGGTGGAGTCACACCGGGGTCGAGCAGGTACACGGTGGGGCCTCGCGAATCGGAGACTTCGTCGCCGTGTGGCCACTCTGTGACGTGGACGGCATGCGTTGCGTGCGAGCGCGGCGCCTGGTGCGTGCGCCCATCGTCCACGAGGGCTGCGTCGTGGAGCCCAAGACCGGCGCTGAGGCGAGCCCGCACGATGCCGGGCATCGCGCCCAGCGTCAGATGGAGCGGGTCAGCGTCCACGCGCTATCGGGGAGCGCGTGGACGTTCGCCGATCGTGACCTGCAGGCTGACGATTGCGCCGCCGCGAACCACGTGGAGCTCAACCGTCGTGCCAACGCGATCGCTGCCGAGGAAGGGCATGACATCGTCGTGCTGCGCGATGCGCTTGTCGTCGATCCGGACGACAACGTCGCCGATCATGACGCCGGCGTGTGCGGCGGGGCTGTCATGCTCCACATCGAGCACAACCAGTCCACCACGACCGTCCATGCCGAGCTTTTCGCTGGCCGAGTCGGAAAATCGGATGGTCTGCATGCTGGCGCCCAACCAGCCGCGGGCGACGTAGCCACGGTTGAGTACCGCGTCGACGATGCGGTCGATCGTGGTGTCGGGAATCGTGACGCACAGCGGCTTGCTCATGCCACCGGAGTTGATCCCGGCGACGGTGCCATGCGCCGTCACGAGCGGACCGCCGCCGAAGCCAGGGTGCAGCATCAGGTCGCTCTCCACCCTGCGGTCGAGGGTACCGCCGCGCCAAGTGCGCCAGGCCTCACCGACGCTGCTCACCACGCCCCACGTGGCGTGGGGTCCGTCGCTCCCTGAGCGCGCAATGGCCAGAACGATGTTTCCCACGCGCAGATCCGCTGCCGGGGACCGCGGCGCGACGGGCAGCAGGCCGGTCGGGATGCGGAGGGCGGCCAGGTCCGTGCCAGGGTCGCGACCCGCCAGCGTCGCGGTGACGCGGTGGCCGTCCGGGAGGGTGACCGACATGTCATCTGTGCGTTTGATGGTGCCATCGGTGGTGACAATCACCCCGTCGCGCCAGTGCACGCCAGTGCTGGCGAGACGGGGACGGGCATGGACGGCGACGACGCTGCCTGCGGCCGCGGCAACCGCGTCGGCAAGGTGGTCCGAGAGCGCGGCGAGTGATGACATGGCTTGGTGGGGAAGAAGTGGAGGTCCGGCAGTACGCGCACCGGATCGGCGCCGGCGCGTCGAACGGAAGGCTCGCTCCCGTGCAAAGGTCGCGACATCGGCCGAATGGACAGTCCCGTCAACCATTTGTGGATCCGATTCGTATCCTTCCTGATGCGATCACTCGTCCTCGTTCCACTGGCGCTGCTTGGCGCCCTCCCGCTGGCAGCACAGGCGCGCCGCGACTCCACCGCGGCAGCGACGCTTCCAGCGGTCGTCGTGACAGCCACGAGAACGACCCGCCCCCTCGCGCTGTCCCCGCTCGCCGTGTCGAGCGTCGACGCCATTCGCCTGCGGAACACGGCCGGTATCGGTCTGGTCGATGCGCTGCAAGGGATTCCAGGCGTCCTCGCGCAGTCGCGCAGTGGCGGCGTCGACACGCGCATCACGATTCGTGGGTTCGGTGCGCGCGGGGCAGGCGATCGTTCGAACGCGGCAACGATGCGTGGAATTCGCGTGATGATCGATGGCATGCCCGAGACGGAGCCGGACGGACGCACGAGCCTCGACCTGGTCGACCTGGGCATGATCACGGGCGTGGATGTCGTCCGTTCCAACGCGTCCGCGCTCTGGGGCAACGCGGCGGGCGGCATCGTGTCGCTGACCACCACTCCCGAGCCGCTGACGCAGGCGGATGTGCGCACGATGGTCGGAAGCTTTGGCATGCGCCGCGTGATCGCGCAGGCAAGCGCGGGGTCGGGTGCATCGCGATACTACGCTGGCGTGTCGCGCACCGAGACCGATGGGTGGCGTCAGAACGCCGCCGGCGAGCGCACGGTGTATTCCGCCGGAGTACTGACTCCGTTTGGCGATCGCACCCGGTTCGCACTGCGACTGCTGGGCGCGCAGAACGACTTCGGCATTCCGGGGCCGCTCACGGCCGCGGCTGCGGCCGCCACGCCACGCAACGCGAACGCGACGTACAACACGCGCCGCGAGCGCCGCGAAAACCAGGTGGTTCGGCTCGGTGGGTCACTCGAGACGCGCATCGGCGAGAATGCCGTGCTGTCGTTCATGTCGTTCGTCGGGAAGAAAGACCTGACGCGTTCCGAACGTGGCACATTCAGGAACTTCGATCGAACGCATGGCGGGGGCAGCGTCAGCCTGCGCGAGGAGCATGGCACGCATGCCGTCATCGTCGGCGCTGACATCCAGCATCAGGATGGACCGGCGAAGTTCTGGTCCCTCACCACCGCCGGCGAGAAGGGCACGACGCTGCAGCAGGACAAGAACGAGAGGGCGACGACCGGCGGCATCTTCGTCCAGGACGAATGGCGCGCATCATCGAGAGTGTCGTTCATGCTCGGTGCGCGGTACGACGGGCTGCAGTACAAGCTCACCGATCGCGTGACGCCGAAGATCAGCGGCAGCCGCAGCTTCTCGCAGCTCTCCCCGAAACTCGGCGTGGTGTTCCGCACCGTTGGAACAAACGTGATGTATGCGAACCTCGCCGGCGGTGTGGAAGTGCCGGCGAACAACGAGACGGATCCCGCGGGGACATTTGGCCAGGACACCATCACCGGCCTCAATCCCCTGCTGAAGCCGATTCGGTCGCTGACATACGAGATCGGCACCCGACAGGTGCTGGTTTCCACCACGCCCGGCATCAAGTCGCTGCGGTATGAGGCGGCGCTGTTCGACACGGAAGTGCAGAACGAACTGGTGCCGTATCGTGGCGGCCGCTTCTACTTCAGCGCCGGGAAGGCTCGCCGGCTTGGCGCGGAAGTGGGTGGCGAGCTCGAACTCGAGCGCGGGGTCGCACTCCGCAGTTCGGCAACGCTGATGCGCGCGAAATACCTGCAGTACACCGTGGACTCGGTGCACTATGGCAAGCCGGGTGCGATCGCGAACTTCGCGGGGAAAGCGATGGTTGGTGTGCCGCGCGCGATGGGTTCGGTCGGCGCCCGCTGGGACGTGTCGACCTCGCCGCTGCGGCTCGATGCGGACATGCAGTACACCAGTGCGCACATGCTGAATGATGCGAACACGGTCGAGCTGCCATCCGCCATGGTCTTCAATGCCAGCGTGGCGCTGCGTCGGCCGGCGCGTCTCGTCGGCAAGGTGGGGCTGACCGGATTCGTCCGCGTGGAGAACCTGTTCGACCGCCGATACATGACGTCGGGATTCCTGAACCCGGACGTGGTGTCCGGGCAGCCCGTTGCATTCGAGCCGGGGTTGCCGCGTGCCGTGATCGTATCGCTCGGCCTGGTGCGGATTCCCTGACCCTGCGGCGGTCGTCGCGACCGGCCGCACGAAACGGGAGGCGCCGGCGCGGACCGACCGCGATCATCCGGGATCATCTTCTTGGAGATCCCGATGACCGCTGTCAATTTGCTGCCAATGTCCCGCGTGATGACCGTCCCGATCGAACAGACTCGCGCAGAGTCTGCCGTGCTCCGTGCGCGAGCGCTGCTGGACGATGCCGTGGCGACCGGACGGGAAGGGCGCGTTCCGCTCCAGGAACTGTCGGATGCGGTTGGCATGAGCCCGGCGCATCTGCAACGCCTCTTCACGAGCATCGTTGGTGCATCGCCCTCGGCCTATCTGCGCAGCCGTCGGGCCGAGTTTTTCCGTGGCGCACTGCGCAGCGCCTCCACGGTGAGCGCTGCGACGTTCGATGCCGGGTATGCGGCATCGAGCCGGGCGTATGCTGATGCTGCCCGCCATCTGGGAATGACCCCGTCGGCATATCGACGCGGTGGCGAGGGCGTTCGCGTGCGATGGGCGGCGACAGACACACCGCTGGGCAGACTCGTGATCGGCGCCACCGATGTCGGGCTGTGCTGGGTGTCGCTGGCAGCGAGTGACGAGACGCTGCTGCGCGAATTGCGCACCGAGTTCCCGCGCGCCGACATCATCCCGGATGGCGATGACGCGTTGCGTCCGGTGCTGGATGCAGTCATCGCGCGCCTTGCCGGCGATCATGCCGCGCCTGACGTCGCCGTGGACATGCAGGTCACGGCGTTCCAGCAGCGGGTGCTCGACGCATTGATCGCGATTCCGTTCGGCGAGACGCGCAGCTACTCGGAAATCGCCGCTGCGGTCGGCAAGCCGGGAGCGGCGCGTGCCGTGGCCAACGTCTGCGCAACGAATCGTGTGGCTGTCGTGATCCCCTGTCACCGTGTCATTCATGCCGATGGCTCGATGAGCGGGTACCGATGGGGCAATGAAATCAAGAAGGCGCTGCTGCGCGTTGAAGGCGCCGCGGCGCCGCGTGGCGACGCCAGGCCTCCGGCGGCGGTGCGCCGGCGGAGTGCATGAGCGGTCATGAGGCATGGTCGCGACGAATCCGGATCGAGCTGCCGGTCGACGTGGATGTACGCTGGACCCTGCGATACCTCGTGGTGCGCACGGTCGACTCGCTGGAGCGGATCAACGGCGCGACCTATCTCCGCAGTGTGCGACGTCCCGATGGCAGCCATCTGCTGCTGGAGATGCAGCACGACGAGGCGGGTCATGCGTTGCTCGCGCGCACCCGTCCCGCTGTCCCTGCGGCAGGTGTGCGCGCGCTGGTCGAGCGCAGCTTCGATCTCGCGACCGACCTGACGTCGTTCCGAAAACTGGCCACGCGCGACACGCTCCTGGCGCCGCTGCTCATGGTGCGACCGGCACTGCGGCTGCCGCAGTTGCTCGATCCGTTTGAAGGCCTCATCCGCGCCGTGCTCGGACAACAGGTGAGTGTCGTCGGCGCGAGCACGATGACGGATCGGCTCGTTCGCGCCTTCGGCACGCCGTTGGCGCCGGTGGAGGGCGAAGCACCGTTCTTAGGGTTTCCGCAGCCCGCGCGCCTCGCGGACGCTGGCGCCGACGCACTGCAGACGATCGGACTCACGAAGGCGAAGGCCAGAACGCTGCACGGAGTCTCCAGCGCCATCGCATCGGGGATCATCGACCTCGATGCGCTGCGTGGCCTGCCAACCGACGAGGCGGAAGCGATGCTGATCGCATTGCCTGGCATCGGACCATGGACGGCGCACTACGTCCGCATGCGTGCGCTCGGTGATCGCGACGCGTTTCCTGCCGCGGACCTCGGTGTGCTGAAGGCGATGGCCAATGCCGGCGTCGAACGACGGGACATCGCCGATCGCGCGGAGCGCTGGCGACCCTGGCGCGCGTACGCCACGCTGCACCTGTGGGAATCGCTCGGCAAACGCGAGTAGTCGTCGTGTGCCGGGCGAACACGCTTCAGGTGGCAGCCTGGCGCGCAGGCATGACCACGAGGACCACGCCGGAGAGCGTCACGGCCGCAGCAACGAGCATCGCAGCCGTGATCAGCTCGTGTCCGATCGAGGCGCCGAGCAGCAACGCGACGATCGGATTGACGTAGGCGTACGTCGAGACGTGCGATGCCTTCGCAACGCGCAGCAGCCAGATGTATGCCGTGAAACCGAGCAGGCTGCCGAAGAACACGAGGTAGAAGAACGCGAACCATGACCGCGCCGAGATCGCACCCAGCTCCACGGTGCGCCACTCGCCCGTCACGAGGCAGCCGACGAGGAGGATCCCGGCGGCGGAGAGCATCTGCAGTGCACTGCCCATGAACGCATTGTCCGGCCGCGGCAGGTCGCGGCCGACCACCGAACCGATGGCCCAGGAGATGGTGCCGGTGAGCACGAGCGCCACTGCGCCCGTGTCGAGCGCATTGGCATCGCCGTGCAGCGCTGCCCGCACGGACGGTCCAGCGAGCATCGCCAACCCGGCCAGGCCGAGTGCGAGCCCGAGCCACTCCCGCGGCTGTGGACGACGGCCATTCGCTCGCGCGCTGACCAGCATCACCATCCAGATCGGTGTGGTCGCCGCGACCATGCTCGTGACGCCGCTCGGGATACGGTGCGATGCGTACGCGATCAGCCCGTTGCCGATGACGAGCAGGAGCACACCCCCGATGACGCCACCCTTCCAGTGAATTCGCTGCGGCATCGGCGATCCGCTCAGCCGCAGAGCGGTGAAAAGCAGGATGCCCGCCATCGTCTGCCGCGCCGCGATCATCGGCCATGGCGGAATCGTTTCGACGGCGATCTTCATCGCGAGGTACGTGCTGCCCCACACGAGGTAGAGTGCCGCGAACGCCGCCACGATCAGGATGCGTGATGGCGGTGGCGTGTGTGGACGATCCATGCGACGAACGTAATCAGTCCTGCCAGCGGAACGCGGTGCGGCGTCAGGGCACGATTTTCGCCGAGTGCGGCGTGACCCGCGTGTCGACGAGTGACGACCCCGTGCGCTGCCCGTGGCGCATCAGGTAGGGCATGACATCGCCGGGCGCGAGCGGTCGCGAATAGAGATATCCCTGGCCAAACTTGCAGCCAAGCATCGCGAGCGCGGCGTGCTGCGCCTCGGTCTCGATACCCTCCGCCACGGTGCGGAGGCCCAGTGATCTGCCGAGTGCGATGACGGCACTCGCCAGCGCACTGCCGCCCGAGCCACCGGCGACATCCTCGACGAAACTGCGGTCGATCTTCAGGATATCGACCGGGAAACGGTGCAGATAGCTCAGCGATGAGTAGCCGGTGCCAAAGTCGTCGATCGCAAGCCGCACACCGAGCGACTTCAGTCCGGTGAGGATCCCGACGGTTTCCTCGCTGTTCGCCAGCAGCGTGCTTTCCGTCAGTTCGAGCACCAGCTGGTCGCGGCGCAGGCCGGCCACGCGCAGTGCGTTCGACACGTCATCGATCAGGTTCTCGTCGCCGAGTTGCCGTGCGGAGAGGTTGACCGTCACCGTGACGGGCAACAGCTCTGGCAGCGAGCGACTCCAGTGGCGCGCGTGCGAGCAGGCGTGCAGCATCACCCAACGCCCGATCGGCACGATCAGCCCTGATTGCTCCGCGATCGGAATGAATTCGATCGGCGAAATCCTCCCGCGTCTCGGATGATTCCAGCGGACGAGAGTCTCCAGGCCGCTCACGGTCCGGGTTTCCAGATCGACGATCGGCTGGTACTCGAGCTGCAACTCGTCACGCTCGATCGCGTGGCGCAGGTCAGCGAGCAGGTCGAGGCGTTCAACCACCTCTTCGTGCATATGGGTTGCAAAGCGCTCGATGCGCGCCTTTCCGCGGCGCTTTGCCAGGTACATCGCCAGGTCGGCGTTGCGCAGCAGCTCCTCTCCCGTTTCACTGGCCGAGCTGATCGCGACGCCGATACTGGCCGTCGAGAAGGCTTCCCGGTCCTCGAGCGTGAAGGGCCGTGCGAATGCATTCGACACGCGCTCCGCCACATGCATCGCTTCGTCACCGCTCTCGCGACAACCCTCGATCAGCACGGCGAACTCGTCACCGCCAAGGCGAGCCGCTGTGTCGCCGGCGCGCAGGCAGCGACGGAGCCGCTCTGCCCCCTGCACCAGGAGTGAATCGCCGGCGGCATGGCCCAGCGAATCGTTGATCTCCTTGAAATCATCCAGGTCGAGAAACATCACAGCCGTGTACTTCGCATCGCGCGATGCGCGAAGAATGGCCTGCTCCACGCGATTCGTGAACAGTGCACGGTTCGCCAGCCCGGTGAGCTCGTCGTGGAACGCCCGATGCACGAGCTGTTCCTCGAGAGCCACCCGGTGCGTCACGTCGCGCGTCGTCAGGACGACACCGGCGACCGTTGGATCGGTGAGCAGGTTGACCGCGATGTTCTCCACGCGGCACCACGAACCGGCAGCGTTCAGCATTCGCCAGTTCATGGTCGATGGCTCGTTGCCGGGCCTGGCCACCTGCGCGAGGAAGTCCAGCATCGGCACCACATCATCGGGATGCACCAGCTCGCGCAGCGGCTTGGCTTCGAGATCAGCGCTCGCAAAGCCAAAGACCCGCGTGATCGCCGGACTCGCATAGCGAATCGTGTCGGCATCGTCGATGATCGTGATCAGGTCGCTCGAGTGCTGCACGAGTGACCGGAAGCGTGTCTCGTTCGCCACGAGCGCGCGTGCCTTGGTGTTGCGTGCGTTCTCGCGCACGGTGATCGCGTGCCGGGCGATCGCGATCAGGGTCAATGCGACGCTTGCGCCAACGAAGATGCTGGTCTCCGCACTGCTCGAGTCGCTCGCCATGGCCAGGAGCATCAGTGATCCCGTGGAGACACCGGCATACGGGAGCAGCGCGTCGCGAAGTGTTGCCCCTGTGGTCTGCTGCGCCCGATGGGATTCGACGGGTCGCGTGTTGAATTCGGCCAGTGCGCCGAGCAGGACCAGCAGGTGGCCCACGCCGTCGGCGAGTGCAGGCGCGGCGCTCGCCCCGCCAAGAGGGAAATTGGCCAGAGTGGCGCAGATGAACTGGAGGGCGAATCCGCCCAGGGCGAGTGTGAGGCCGGCTCGATCACCGCGTCCCCTCAATCGTACGATGACGGCGACGAAACTCGCGACGCAGAGGAGTTCGAGCCCCGGCAGCGCCATCGGGGCATGCAAGGTTCCGAGCCACGCCCCCACGGCTTGCGCCGGGTCGGCGCGCCGCACCAGCCACCACATGAACAACGCGTCGAGACACAGCACCAACGCGACGTCGAGAACAAACTTGGAGCGCTCGGCGAAGCCCCGTCGCTTGCGACGGAACGCCAGGAAACCCGCCGTCAGCAGCAGGGCCGCCACGAGCCGGCACGCCAGCGCCCACGCCGTGAAGAGGTCGGGGACTGCGGCGAAGGGCGAAACCCCCCACGCCAGCGCGCCAAGGGCGCGACAGAGCAGGCCAAGTCCGACCAACCGCCATGCCACTCGCACAGGCGCATTCCACTTCGCACCTGCATTGACGAAGGCAACGATGCCGGCGGCCAGCGACAAGACGACGATCCCGGCGTCGCTCATGGCGTTCCGCCCTCCCGTTGCCGCCACGGCCAGGCACGCGACTCCGGAAAGCACGAGCACGCTCCCCGCGAGCGAGCGGCTCCATGGAGCCCACCCGCTGACTGGGAGGCGCGTGCGCAGGCGCCCTGGAAGTCGATGTTCCATCCTGGAGAGGATCGACGCCGGAGGGGCTCGGCTGTAGCCGTCGTCTCCACCCCGCATCAGAAACGCCGGCCCGGTGGATCCCGTAGTATTCAGCGTCCTGCCACGGCCGAGCCAGGACGTGCGTCGCGCACGTGGCCCAGGTCCCCGTCCCCCCGTTTCAGCGATGAAGAAATCCGCCGGTATTCAACTATTCTTCATGAACTCCGTCGTGCTTGGAGTCTCCGGCTGTGGTGAGTCCGAACCGCCGCCTGTCGATCCGTGCAACGGCACGACCTTCAATGCGCCGGCGTGTGAGACGGCGGTGCAGAACCGGGGCTATCACTACCACGGGGCATGGATCCCGGTCGTGTATCCGAGTCCGTATCTCTTCTATTACGCAGGCTACACACGCCTGGTCGGCGCCGGCCGCCCCGTGTACAGCGCGCCGCGTACGGTCTACGAACCGTCGTATCGCTCCATGGACGCGCGGGCGCAGTCATTCGCCGCGCGAGTCACGCCGCGAGGCACCTCGCTCTCGAGCGCCCGGATGTCGTCCATCATCCGCCGCCCCGCGTCGATCGCACGCGGGCGATCGGGTTCCACCGTGCGGCGCGGTGGATTTGGCTCGATCGGGCGCGGCCGTACCTCATTCGGCGGCTGAGCGCATGCGATGGATGATCGCGGTGCTCCTGTTGGCGGGGTGCACCAGCCCAGAGGAAAAGGCGCGCGAACGTGAGCGGGCAATGATCGAGCAGGCGAAGGCCGATTCGGCAGCCGAGGCGGATTTCATCGGCGACTCGGTCCGGCTCGCCGCATCCGTCACCGTGGATACGGTCCGGGAGCTGCGCGTCCGCGAGGTCAGCGAGGTCGATGACGACGGCGACAGCTTCCTCACGTCCCTGCGCGAAGCCGTTGCAGCGAATGGGCAGGTGTGTGCGCTGACGCCGGAGCGGTATCCGACTGTCGTCCGCGGCGACACGCTGACGTGCCAGTGGGGACCCCCGCCTTGAAACGTGTTCCACACCAGGTTCGGGCGGACTGGCAGAAGAAAGTCGAGAGCCTCGGCCTGGCGTGGCACTCCGCGAAGGGAGCGTACTGGAACGAGGCCGCGTACTACTCGTTCACCATGGATGAGGTGCTCAAGCTCGAGCACGCGACGAACACGCTCCACAAGATGTGCCTGGAGGCGGCGCAGCACATCATCGACGAGCGGCTCTTCCTTCGGCTCGGCATTCCGTCACACGTCGTGCCGCTCATCGAAGCGGCGTGGGAACAGGAGCCGCCGTCGCTCTATGGCCGGTTCGACCTCGCATACGATGGGCTCGGGCCACCGAAGCTGCTCGAGTACAACGCCGACACGCCGACATCACTGGTCGAGGCGAGTGTGGTGCAGTGGTTCTGGCTCAAGGAGTCGTTCCCGACGAAGGACCAGTTCAACTCGATCCACGATCGCCTGATCGAACACTGGAAGGGGCTGCAGCCCTTTCTGCAGGGTGAGCGGGTGCATTTCGCCGGCATGGACGACATCGAAGATGGCATGACGCTGGCGTATCTCCGCGACACCGCCGAACAGGCCGGCCTGACGTGCGACACACTCACGATCGACCAGATCGGGATCACCACCGACGGGTTCTTCACCGATGCGTCTGACCGGGTGATCGAGTCGATCTTCAAGCTCTATCCGTGGGAGTGGATCGTCGTCGAAGACGATCGGTTCGTCGAGGCGCTGCTGCAGCATGGGACGCGCATGCAGTGGATCGAGCCGATCTGGAAGATGCTGCTCTCGAACAAGGGGTTGCTGGCGATCCTGTGGGAGCTATTTCCCGACAGTCCGTACCTCCTTCCCGCGACACTCGACATCGCCGAGACGCTCACCTGGGACGCCTACGTGCGGAAGCCATTGCTCTCCCGCGAGGGCGCCAACGTCACCGTCACGATGTTCGACCAGACGCTGATGCAGTCGCAGGGAGACTATGGCGAGGAAGGATACGTCTACCAATCCATGGCGTCGATCCCGAAACTCGACGACCGTTACCCGGTGATCGGCTCGTGGATCATCGGGCAGGAGTCCGCGGGCATCGGGATCCGCGAGTCGGCGCGGCTGATTACCGACAATCTGTCACAATTCGTTCCGCATCTCATCGAAGGGTGACGCAATCGCCTGCCGTCGCGGTCGGCCGCCCGCGATCGTACCGATCGCGGGCAGCTGGTCGCGGCAATTCAGCGCGCGCCCGCCGGTACGGCACTGAGGATGCTCGTCAGGCGTCCGGCCGCATCACGGAGCACGTCTGCCGGCGCCACCAGTGACAGGCGGAACCAGCGTGCTCCGGCCGCGCCGAATGCCAGGCCCGGCGTGATCATGACCTGCGCCTCCATCAGTGTCCGGTGAACTGCGTCCCACGGCTCGATGCCGTCAGGCAGTGGCAGCCAGGCATACATCGCCGCCTGCGGCGCGGTGACCGGCCATCCATGCTCCCGCAGCGCGCCGTACAACGCGTCACGCCGGCTGCGGTACTCCGCAACGATCGGCGGCATCAGCGCGCGGACGTTGTCGAGGGCGAACGCTGCCGCATGTTGCACCGGCATCGAGACGCCGTAGCCGATGTTCGCGCGGTAGGCCAGCAACGCGTCGAGTGCGTCGGCGCGTCCGACGACAAAACCGACACGCATGCCGGCCATGTTGAACGACTTGGAACAGGAGTGAAACTCCACGGCCACTGAGGCCGCGCCCGGGACCTCGAAGATGCTCGGTGCAACGTATCCATCGTAGGTGAGCTCCGAGTACGCGAGATCGTGGATCAGCACGATGTCATGCCGGTCGCAGAACGCGACCAGTTCGGAGAGATGCGCGAGGGATGTCACCGCACCGGTGGGATTGTTCGGAAAGTTCGCGATGAGGACCCGCGCGCGTCGCAACGTCTCCGGGGGGATGCTGTCCAGCTCGAGCTGCCACCCGCGGGTGGCGTCCATCGGAACCAGGTGGACCTCTGCACCGTGCATCAGCGGGGCGCGAACGTACACTGGATAGCTCAGTGCCGGTGCCAGCACGACGTCACCCGGACCGCAGATGGCCGCCAACAGCTCGGCGATGCCCTCCTTCGACCCCGCAAGGGCCACCGCCTCGCGCGACGGCGAAAACTCCACGCCGAAACGCTGCGACATGAACCCGGTCGCCGCGGTGAGCAGCCGATCACTGCCGCGAAATGGCGGATAGCTGTTCGTCGGACTGGCGATGGCGGCCTCCCGAAGCGCTTCGATGATCGGTGCCGGTGTGGGCTGATCGGGACTTCCGATGCCAAGATCGAGGAAGGCATGGCCCGCAGCACGAGCCGCCTGCTTCCGCTGCTCGAGTTCGGAGAAAACGTACGGTGGCAGCGACGCCAGCGTGGGC
This sequence comes from Gemmatimonadaceae bacterium, assembly GCA_031373905.1. GTDB lineage: Bacteria > Gemmatimonadota > Gemmatimonadetes > Gemmatimonadales > Gemmatimonadaceae > JACMLX01. Next base: position 34,495 of record JANMNM010000035.1, read on the forward strand.
AGAGTGCGCAGCGACAAGAGATCCCGGCGTGTTGACGATTCAGTGGAAATGCGTGACCGGCAGGAATCACGGGAACACCCGGGTATCCCGTGCGGCGGTGCGCAATGCTATGCATCAATTTGACGATCTGGTGGCGGCGGCGAAAGTCGGCTGAGTCGCCACTCAGTGTCACCGGAACTTTCGGTTCACCGTGATGGTTCGATTCCGGGCGACGTTTTTCGCGTGCTTCTGTCTGTGGGGCGCGCGCCGGCCGAATGCACCGCGTCGCTGCTGTGCCGGACGAGGTCCCGGTGCCGGACGAGGTCCCGGTGCCGGAGGCGGGCCGGAGACCGTGGCCGGAGGATCGAGGCAACCAGGCAGGGGTACCTTGTACGATGCGTGCGATTGAGATCCTCCTGCGTTTCCTCCCGCTGCTGCTGAGTTTTCGCCGCGATCAGCGGCGATGGCTCGTCTCCGGCCGTCGCACGGAACGGTCAGCGGCCTTTCACCAGCGTCGTGCAGAGCGCATGGTTGTCATGCTGGCCGGACTTGGTCCGACGTTCGTGAAGCTTGCGCAGCTCTTTGCGGGTCGGTCCGACATCATTCCTGAACCGTACGTCGGCGCGCTTGGCACACTGATCGATCGGGTGCCGGGTGTGTCACCGGATCGCATTCGCGCCAGCTTGATCGAAAGCTACGGAGCGCCGCCTGAATCGGTCTTCGAATGGTTTGACGTGGAGCCACTCGCGGCCGCGTCGCTCGGTCAGGTGCACCGTGCGCGTGTCGATGGCAGGGAGGTGGTGGTGAAGGTGTTGCGCCCGGGCGTCGAACGGCTCGTGGCGAGCGACCTGCGCGCGGCCCGCCACATTCTCGATCTGGTTGCGGCGCGTCTCAACCCGCCGCACGTCGCCGGTCTGCGGACCGTGCTCGACGAGTTCGAGATCCGTGTTGCCGACGAGATGGACTTCCGTCAGGAGGCGGAGTACGCCCGGCAGGTGCGCCGGAATTTCGAGCGCAGTCCGAGCATTCGTGTGCCTGAGGTGCTGGATGCGTACACCAGGCAACGAGCGCTGGTGCTCGAATTCATTGACGGGCGACGCGTCGATCAGCTTGGCGATTGGATCACGACGGGTCGGGTGCGTGCTGACGACGTGCTTCGGTCCGTGATGGAACTGTACGTGCAGATGATGATGGTGGACGGCCTGTTCCACGCCGATCCGCACCCAGGGAATGTCTTCGTCGACACCGAGGGCCGACTGACGCTGCTCGATTTCGGGATGGTCGTTTCGGTTCCGGTGGAGACGAGACGCCTGCTCGTTCGGACGGTCTTTGCCGCGATCAAGAGTGATGTCGAACAGGTCGTCGATGGCTTCTACGGTCTGGGCCTGATCGAGCCCGGTGCCGACCGCGCGGCCATCGTGGCGCTGGCGGCCCAGCTGATCGAGCTGGCGAATGAGCGGACGACCGCTCCCGAGCGGCTGGAACGGCTGTCGCGTCTGGCCGATGAGGTCATGGCCACACTGTACGATTTTCCGGTGTTGCTCCCCGGAAACATGGTCTACTTCGCGCGCACGGCAGCGCTCATCGAAGGACTCGGTGTTCGGTATGACGCCCGCTTCAACGCCATCCGATTCGCGACGCCGATCGTGCTGCGTCAGCGTCGCGAGATTCTGGCGTCGCTCGGCGAGATGCCCGGGAGTGATCGCGACGTCGCGACCGCGATCGGTGCGACGCTGGGCTCACTCGTTGCGATCGCGCGACGGGCCGGCCGGGAGGCCGTCACCACACTCGCGTCTCAACTCCTGCCCGTGTTGACGCAGAAATCGCGCTGACCGGCGCGCGATGCGCAGTGGGGCCCGCGTGCCCGTACCGTGCGCGCGCGAACGACGCGGGCACGATCAGCTCAACGGGTGCCATGGCGGAAACGTGATGGTGCGCTCGACCGCAATCACGCCGGGAATGTCGGGCATGATGGCATCGAGTGGCGTCGGCGCGGCCGTCGCGCGCAACGGCGGTGCCGATGCTGATGGCGCCACCGTGACAGGAGCCTGTCGGGCTCCGGAATGCGCCGGTTGATGCGCGGTCTGATGCGCCGGTTGGTGCGCGGCGTGCAGTGCGGCGAGAGCAACCGGTGTACCCAGGCCGCTGCGCTTTGGCCCCAGCGGGCCGCCGACCAGTGTCCTCGCAGCGATGGGTGCCTTTGTGTTGATGCCCGTCAACAACAGGTCCGCCAGCTGATACGACGAGATGGGGCGGGAGAACAGGTACCCCTGACCAAAATCGCACCCCAGGTCGCGCAGATCGGCCTCCTGTTCCGCGCGCTCGATGCCTTCGGCCACGACCTTCAGCTTCAGTGACCGGCCCAGCGCGACCACCGCAGACGCGAGCGCGCGACCGTTGGGACCGGAATCCATGCCCTGCACGAAGCTCCGGTCGATCTTCAGCACGTCGAGCGGATACTGCGACAAGTAGCCAAGCGATGAGTACCCGGTGCCGAAGTCATCGATCGCCAGACGCACACCAAGCGCCCGGATCCGGTGCAGCAGGGCCAAGGTGTCCTTGTTGTGTCCAACGAGCATGCTCTCCGTCAGTTCCAGCACGAGGCGACCGGCGTCCAGTGAGGTGCTGTGAAGAATGCGCTGCACCACGTTGACGAAGTCCCCGTCCACCATCTGACGCGCCGACAGGTTGACGGTGATCGTGATCGGCTTCTGTCCAGGTGGCACCGGCCACGTGACTGCCGTGGCCGCAGCGGTCTTCAGCACCCACTCGCCAATCTCGACGATTGCCCCCGTCTCTTCGGCCAGTGGAATGAAGTCCGCCGGTGACACCATGCCGCGGTACGGGTGGTTCCAGCGCAAGAGCGCTTCGGCACCGGTGATCTGCTGCGTGGCCAGCTCCACGATCGGCTGGTAGACGAGCGACAACTCATCCCGCTCGATGGCCTTGCGGAGGTCCGCCTGCATTTCGATCCGATCGAGCACCGCCGTGTGCATTCCGCTTTCGTAGAGCACGGCGCACGCCTTGCCGCGGGACTTTGCATGGTACATCGCCACGTCGGCGTTTCGTAGCAACTCATCCGCGCTCTGCTGTGGCTGCGCGCGCGCAATGCCAATGCTCGCACTCAGGTCGACATCCTTCCCCTCGATCTGCAATGAACGGGCAAGGGCCGCCGAGATGCGGTTGGCGACATCCATCACCTCGCCCTCACCGCGGGTCTGCTCGAGCAGGATCGCAAACTCGTCGCCACCGAATCGTGCGGCCGTGTCACTGTCTCTCAGGCAGCTGCGCACGCGGTTTGCGGTCTGCACCAGCACCGCATCCCCGGCCGCGTGACCGAGGGAGTCGTTGATTTCCTTGAAGTTGTCGAGGTCGAGGAACACCACGGCCACATCCGCGTTGCTTCGCTCGGCACGCGCCAGGCCATGCGCCACGCGGTCCTGGAACAGGGCACGGTTCCCGAGTCCCGTGAGCGGATCATGCAGCGCCTGATGGCGCAGGTGCTCCTCCAGCGTGACACGGGCGGTGACGTCACGGATGGTCAACACGATGCCGTTCACGTTCGTGTCCGACAGCAGGTTCGTTGCGACGGTCTCCGTGCGCATCCACTCGCCATTGGTGCGTGTCATGCGGCACCCGATGTGGCTCATCGACAATGAACCCATCAGCGACGCAGAGAAATGCGCCTCGAAGGCCGGTCGGTCCTCATCGTGGACCAGCTCCGCCAGCGTGCGATTGACCATCCGCTCGCCTGCCCCGCCGAAGACACGCGCTGCCGCCGGGCTGACGTAGCGGATGATCCCCATCGGATCGAGAATCGCGAACACATCCGACGAGTGCTGCACCAGCGACCGGAACCGGGCTTCCGTTTCCTTGGCGGTCTGCTCGATGTACAGTCTCATGTTCTCGCGCACGGCGGTCAGCTGGCGCGCCATGACGAGTGTCGTCATGATGATCGCACCGACCACCAGGTCCGTGATGCGGTACGTCTCACGCAGTGCCATCACGAACAACAGCGCGAAGCCCGCCGCCACGGCAACGTAGGGGACGATGCTGAACCGGGTGCGGAGTTGCGTGCCCTTGCCGGCAACCGGTGTGCCACGGGCATCGGCCCAGCCCACCACGCAGCCAAGGGCGACCATCAGGTAGCCGCCGACACGCAGGACGTCGGTGATCTGCGCCACCATTGGCGGATACCGCATGCTGAGCGCACTCCATGCCGAATTGGCGATGAAGCCAACCAGCAGGCCGGTCGCGATCCACCACGAACTGCGCCGCAACGAGTGCCCCGGATCCTGAAGCAACAGCGACGCCGCGGACACCAGCGTGATGAGATCCAGGCCAGCATACACGGTGAAGATCATCACGTCATCGGAACTCACACCATCGCTCAACAGCGGGTGGAGGATGAAGTGCCAGATCACCATTGCCGCGGCCGATACCACCGTCATCGCGTCGAGCGTGAAGCGCGCTGCATCTGCCTTCGACCGGTCGCCGCGCGGGAAGATCACCACCGCCATCAGCCAGAGCGGTGCGCAGAGCAGCTGGGGCGCGTGGCTCCACCGGTCCAGCGCCGTCGTACGTCCAACGATTTCGTACCAGGTCCAGCCGCCGTCGCCGATGGCCTGGATGAGCATTGCGAGCGCCACCAGCCGCCAGGCCATTCGCGTGCGCTGATCCGCTGTGCGGCCTACGGCTGCGCCAGCAAACCATGCCGCGCCGAGCGATGGGGGCACGAGCATGACGTGCAGCAACAGGCTCGGCGCATCAAACAGCATCAGCGCCGCATATGCGAGGGCATACACGATTGCCGCACGCGCGGATTGTCTCGCTCGGGGCTCGAGCGTGCTGAGACGCTGCGTCGTGACGAAAAGCGGTGTCGGGAGCGGATTCGAGGCCATTGTGACCGAGGCAGGCATGACCGGGCCGCCGAGGGATGGGTGGGCTGCCGCGCGTCTCTCCACAAGACAGGTGATCGCGTCGTTCGTCACAGCCGAGTGCATGGGCAGGCGGGGATGGATTCATGCCCTGTCGCCATCTGGTCCGGGCGGTGCCGTGGGGCACGCAGTCACGGCGTTTTGCGGCGCGGCAGCAGCGGCCGGCACAGCATCCCGTGGCAGGATTGCGTACGGCTGGGGTAGAATCCCATCGCGTCCGCTCGCGCGGTGCCCCGCTCCCGGCTCCCGGCTCCCGTCACTCGTCTCGACTCCGGCCTCACCCCCTATGTCCCTGCTTTCACTCGCAGTCGCCGCGGCCCTCTCCGTATCGGCGCCACTCGGAAGCCCGTGGGTCGGCGGAGCGCCGTCCCTGCTGAGTCAGCTGAGTTTCTCAGGAAATGGGACCGCGGCTGACCCGGTCGTGATCGACTGGCGCACCCTGGGTGGCATGAACCCGCAGACCGGTGCCGTCGCGCCGACCTTGCGCGCGCTCAGCGGTCAGGTCGTGCGAATCGCCGGGTACGTCGTCCCGCTCGACGACGCAAGCCAGGAGGATGCGGAATTCCTCCTCGTGCCGTACTACGGCGCCTGTGTCCATACCCCGCCACCGCCGCCGAATCAGATGGTGCTGGTGGAGATGGAGGGCCGCCGCAGGGTGAGGCTGGACCTCTTCGAAGCGATCTGGCTGGAGGGCACGCTTGGCATCGACCTGGTCGAGAGCCTGTACGGCACCGCAGGGTTCACGATCAAGGGACAGAAGGTGTCGCCCTACGTGAAGAAGTGACCGCGTCGGCTCGCGCCGGCGCAGCCATCGCTCTCGAGTCCCTGCAGTTCGCCTACGGCGCGGGTCCGCGCGTACTTGACATCCCCGTGTTGACCGTGGAGCGTGGAGCGCGCGTCTTCATGTACGGCCCGTCAGGGTGCGGCAAGACCACCTTGCTCGGCATTCTCGCCGGCGTCCTCAAGGCATCGCGCGGGCAGGTGCGCGTGCTCGATCACGACCTGGTCAGCATGAGTGGAGCACAGCGCGATGCGTTTCGGGCAGAGCACGTCGGGTACGTGTTTCAGCAGTTCAACCTCATTCCGTACCTGAGTGCGTACGACAACATTGCGCTCCCCTGCCGGCTCGATGCGCGGCGACGGGCGCGGCTCGGAAGCACCCCTCTCGATTCGGCCATTCACGACCTGGCGGGCCAGCTCGACATCACTGCGTTGCTCGCTCAGCGCGCGACGGAACTGAGCGTCGGGCAACAGCAGCGCGTGGCAGCGGCGCGCGCCTTGCTCGCCGCGCCAGAGCTGGTGATCTGCGATGAACCGACATCGTCGCTCGACACCGACCGGCGCGATGCATTTCTCGCCCTGCTTGGTGCAAGCGTCGCGCGCGCCAATGCGACGTTGCTCTTCGTGAGTCACGATGCCGCGCTGGGCACGCGGTTCGACGTGCAGCTGTCGCTTCCCGCACTCAATCGTGCGGCCCGGACCGACGCCGCATGAAAGTGCTGTTCGCGCTCGCGTGGCGCTCGCTGAGGAATCGTCCCGTCACGTCGCTGCTCACCGTGGCCGCGGTCGCGCTGAGCATTACGCTGCTGCTCGGTGTGGAGCAGGCCAGGCGCGGCATGCGAGAGAGTTTCACCGGCACGATCAAGGGCACAGATCTCGTCGTGGGCGCGCGCGGAGGCACGCTGCAACTGTTGCTCGGTGCAGTGTTCGGGATCGGCTCGCCGACCGGCAGCGTCCCGTACCGGGTGTATGAACACTGGGCGAAACATCCCGCCATCAAGTGGACCGTACCGCTCGCGATCGGTGATTCGCATCGGGGCTACCGCGTCATCGGCACGACGGCGGCGCTCTTTGAGCATTGGCGCTACCGGAGCTCGGGGACGCTGCGTTTCGCACAGGGCCGCGTCCTTGGCACTGCTCGCGACATGGTGCTGGGCAGCGAGGTCGCCGCGAAGCTCGGATACGCGCTGGGAGCGCAGGTGACCGTCGGACACGGGTTGAACGCGGTGGCGGGGCTTGGTGATCACGAATCGCACCCGTTCACGGTGGTGGGCATACTCTCGCCGACGTTCACGCCGCTCGATCGCGCACTCTTCGTCTCGCTCGACGGCATCGAGCAGATGCATGAAGACGGCGCGGCTCCCATCTCGGCGGGTGCGGCTGCGCCACCCGCGATGCCGGGAGCGGAACCACCGCCGACAATGCCCGGTGCAGCTGCGCCTCCCGCGAGCGCGAGCCCTGCCAACGTGTTTCAGGACGAGCCGAAGATCCTCAGCGCCTTCCTCGTTGGCACCAGGACACGCTTCGAGACGCTCCGACTGCAGCGTGAGATCAATCAGTTCAAGGCAGAGCCGCTCACGGCGGTCATTCCCGGCGTCACACTCGCGGAACTCTGGCGCACGCTTGGGGCAGTCGAGGGCGGGCTTCGGCTGGTTGGTGCGCTGACGATCGTCGTCGGCCTGATCGGCATGCTGGTCGCCCTGTACTCGTCGCTCGAGGCGCGCCGGCGCGAAATGGCCGTGCTACGCGCCGTCGGTGCGCGTCCGGGAATGATCGTCGCCCTGCTCGTGTTGGAGAGTGGCCTTCTCACACTGCTCGGCTGTGCGCTTGGCATTGCGCTCGTCATGGGCGGGTTCGCGGCCGCGCAGGGTCTGATCGAGGCCAACACTGGTGTCCACATCGCGGTGAAAGCGCCCGGAGCGCTGGAGTGGGCGTACATCGCCGTCGTCCTCGCAGCGGGCGTGCTCGTTGGCCTCGTGCCTGCCTGGCGCGCCTATCGCAGTTCGCTCGCGGACGGGCTCAGCCCGAGGCTCTGAGCCACCGCCGCCGAGCGGAAGGCGCCAAGCGGAAGGCGCCGAGCCGGCGGCTGCTGGCCCGCTTAGTGGCGCTGGCCCCACATGTGACGAGCCGGACGGTAGCGCGAACGACACAGTTCGCGGCATTCACGCCCTCCTCGTTGCCCTCAGGCGGCGCGCCGGACGGCGATCGCGCGCCAGTCGTAAACGGCTTCACATCAATGAGTTGGTGTCACTGATCGGCACGCGTGTGCCCGACGCCACGGCGCCTGGATCGGTCACTGCAGAGGTTGGCACCAACTGTGCACTCCACAGTCCTGCCCGGCTCCGATCCAGATCGACGATCGACCGAACGAATGATGAATTCAGGCGCGACGAGGCGCCGCCAGCAGCGCGTGCTGGAGCGTTCCCGAGCGCTTTGCCGCGTGTTGTGCGGGTCGTCTCCCGAGCCCGGGGGGCGGCCCGTTCGGTCGTGCGCGCGGCGTCCGGGTACAGGCGGATCACTCAAATGAGAGTGTGGTCTCAACAACACAGGTCGTGACAGGCTCGTACGCACGAAAGATTCGCGCGTTCACTTCTGTCGAGGCCTCATGTTCCGAACTGTCCGTCTATCTGCCGTCATTGCGTCGTGTGTTGCACCGGCCGTCCTTCTCGCGCAGCGCCCAGCCGAGGCGCCCACGGCGCCAAACAGCATGGCGACGCCGATGCCGCAGGAGCAGTGGCCCGCGTGGGTGCGCCGCGCCGCGGTCACCGATCCGATGCTGCTCCGCATCATGGAAGAGGGCATGCAGCGGTCGCAAGCAGGCGCGCTGGCGCAGGTGCTCACCGACTCCATCGGTCCGCGGCTGACCGCCTCGCCCGGGTTTGTGTCGGCCGGTGACTGGCTGATGAAGAAGTATGCGGAGTGGGGCATCGCCGCGCGTCAGGAGCAGTATGGCACGTTCAACAGCTTCCGCCGCGGCGTGACGCACGTTGATCTGGTGGCGCCACGCACCCGGACGCTCGAAGCAACGATGCTCGCCTGGAGCCCGGCGACGAACGGTGCGGTGACTGGAGACGTCGTGGTACTGCCGCAGTTCGAGACACCTGACGCGGCGCACGCGTGGCTGATGGCAACGCGCGGCAAGTTCGTGATGATCAACCCGCCGAACATCACCTGTCGGTCGCCCCAGCAGATGGCGGAATTCGCGACGCCAGAAACGCGGGCGTCGATGCGCGCTGCGCAGGATTCACTCCGTGTGAGCTTCAACAATCGCAACGTCACCGCCGCCGGATTGCAGGACAGCCTGAAGGCATATGGCGCAGCCGGTGTGGTGACCTTCGGCTGGTCGAACTACCCCGGAATCAACAAGATCTTCGGCACGCCCCGTCAGCAGGTGCCAACGTTCGATCTGAGCTGTGAGGACTACGGTCTCGTCTACCGCCTCGCATCGAACAACCAGGGGCCGAAGCTGCGAGTCGCAATCGAGAGCGAGTTCCTCGGCGAGCGGCCCGTCTCGAACACGCTGGCCGAGCTTCGCGGTGTTGGCAGAAAGGCGCGCGAGTACGTCATGCTCTCGGCGCACCTGGATTCGTGGGAGGCATCGAGCGGTGCAACCGACAACGCCACGGGCACGATCACGATGCTCGAGGCCATGCGCATCCTGAAGCGCGCAGGCTACGTGCCGAAGCGCACGATCCTCGCCGGTCACTGGGGCGGGGAGGAGCAGGGGCTCAACGGCTCACGGTCGTTCTCGAAGGATCATCCGGAGATCGTTTCGGGCCTGCATGCGCTCTTCAATCAGGACAACGGCACCGGACGCATCGTGAACATGAGCGCGAGCGGACTCGTGAGTGCGGACACCGTGCTTCGGGGTTACCTGTCGCAGTTGCCGAACGACTTCACGCAGTGGATCCGCTACACCGGGGTGGGTGCGCCTGGCAGCGGCGGTACGGATCACGTGAGCTTCGTCTGTGCGGGCGCACCGGCCTTCAATCTCGGCGCGCTGGGCTGGGACTACGGCTCCACAACCTGGCACACGAACCGCGACACATTCGACAAGATCATTGTTGACGACCTCAAGCAGAACGCGACCCTGGCTGCCATGCTCGTCTACCTCGCGAGTGAGGATCCGACGCTGATGGCGCGAGTGAAGCTCGACCCGCTCCCGAGCGGACCCAACGGCAGTGCTGGTGCATGGCCGGTTTGCGCCGACGGCATCCGGAACTCCGCCGGGTATCGGCGGTAGTACAGCATGCGTGGAGGGGAGTCCACGCAAACCTCCTGGGTGGGAGTATGCGGGGTCGGTCGCCGAGAGGCGGCCGGCCCCGTGTTTCGTCCCCCTCGTGTTTCACGTGCTCCCGGGACACACTGTTCACCAGATGAGCCCCATGCCGCCCTCTGACGCGACCCTCCTTCACGCGGCGCGGTGACGCGCGATGCCCTCGACCGAATGGTGGCAACGCGGTCTGGTGCCCGGTATCCCGGCGCTCGTGCAGCCGGTCGCGCACATCATCCTGCAGGTCGGTGAAAGCGTGCCGACGATGGTCGCAGGTCTTGACGAGGCCGCGTGGAATGCGCGCCCGGCCGGCGTCGCATCGGTGGCGTTTCATGTCCGGCACATCATCGGCGTGATCGACCGGCTGTTCACCTATGCGCGCGGTGGCTCGCTTTCGGAGGCACAATTCGTTGCATTGCGGCACGAAGGGGCGGTGGTGACGCTGGCGGATGTGCCGGCGCTGTTGGCGCAGCTCGAGGCGCAAGTTGCGGCGGCGATCGGCGAGTTGCGGGAGATCGACCCGTCGGTGCTCGCTGACTATCGCAGCGTCGGACGGGCGCAGCTCCCGTCAACGGTGATCGGCTGCCTCGTGCATGGTGCCGAACATGCCATGCGCCACGTGGGGCAGTTGTCGGTGACGGCGCGCGTCGTGCGCGGTGTCGGGGCATAGTGTTGGCCTTGTGACGTCCCTCCGCAGCTGGTGGCGCGACCTCTGGTACGGCGACACGAGCACGTCGGATGTCGCCATGCAGGGCGAGCATAGACTCGCGCGCTATCGCGTGGCGGTGATCGTCGTGCCGACGCTGTTCGGGTTGACGGTGGCGTTGCTCGAACCAGGCAGCGCGCCATATCGGCAGGCTGTGCCCATCAACCTTGCATGCCTGCTGTTTGCGTTCCTTGCCCTCCTTCTGACACGGCGCGGCTCGCGACCGGTCTGGCTTGGAGCAGCAACGGCCCTTGGCGACGTTACGCTCGTGTCCATGCTGCATCTGCTCGAGTTGCTGCAGGGCACACCATCGGTCGCCGTGAACGGTCGTATCACGTTCGTGGCCTATTTCTTCGCGCTGCTTGGCACGTGCGTGCGATGGGATCGTCGTATTGCGATTGGCGCGGGCGTGGTTGCGGCTGCGCAGTACGGCGGTATTGCGCTCGCTGCGTCCCGCACCTGGCCGATCGTGATGACGACTGATGTCGCCGTGTACGGCCAGTTTGACTGGGGCGTGCAGGTGGAGCGCATGCTGACCCTGGTCCTGTTCGGCGTGATGTGCGGCACAATTGCACGATGGGCCATGCAATTGCGGGA